>JAUIIC010000047.1 GCA_030431935.1 Alphaproteobacteria bacterium
GACCACGGGCATTTCCTCGCTCTTCCGCAAGTCGGGGCGGCGTGTGGACGATATCGGTGAGGGTCTCTTCGACCAGTTCGAGGCGCTGGACCCCGCGTGGGAGGACCCGGCGGTCTGGACGGCGCTGATGGCCGCGCCGGGCTGGCAGCAGGACCAGGCGGCCTGGGCGGCCGCGCCGGCCGACACGCGGGGCGTCGAACCCGCCTTTGTTCTGGCCGACGGTGTGGCCGAGGCCCTGCCCGAAACGGCCGACATCTATGCGGATTTCGCGCGGTTTGTGCAGTCCGAGGAAGACAGCCCGACCGCGGAAGAGCCTTGGATGGTGGTCTATCTGGCGCTCTACCATGATCTGCTGGCCAATCCCGCGGCGGCCGATGCCTTTGAAGGCGCGCCCGCGGCGCTCTTGGCGGCGGCGGCAGAGGCCGTTCCGGGCTTCGAGCCGGAAAGCGTGCGCGATATCTTCGTCGACATCGACGAGGATTGGGCCGATCCCGAGGTCTGGGGCACGATCAAGGCCTTCGCGCCGGAGTACACGCCGGGCTATTTCCTGTCCGCGGTCGATCTGCAGAAGACGCCGGCGGGTGTCGTGTCGCAGCCCGACAACCAACAGATCTACATCATGCTGTTCCAGCGCACGATGTTCATGAGCCTTGTCATCATGGGGTCCTGCATCCTTCTGGGCTATCCGATCGCCTATCTCCTGGCGACGCTGCCCTTGCGGGTGTCGAACGTCCTTCTGATCCTTGTGCTTCTGCCGTTCTGGACTTCGCTTCTGGTGCGGACATCGGCCTGGAAGGTCCTGTTGCAGCAACAGGGGGTCATCAACGACATCCTGGTCTGGCTCGGGTTGGTGGCCGACGGGAACCGGCTGGTCATGATCAACAACCAGTTCGGCACGATCGTGGCCATGACCCATATCCTGCTGCCGTTCATGATCCTGCCCCTCTACTCGGTGATGAAGACGATCCCGCCCACCTATGTCCGGGCGGCAAAGTCACTGGGCGCGACGAACTGGACGGCCTTCTGGCGGGTCTACTTCCCGCAATCGGTGCCGGGGATCGGGGCGGGCTGCATCCTCGTCTTCATCCTTGCCATCGGCTACTACATCACGCCCGAACTCGTGGGCGGCACGACCGGCACGTTCATCTCGAACCGGATCGCCTATCACATCTCAAGTTCGCTCAACTGGGGGCTTGCGGCGGCGCTGGGGTCCATCCTGCTGGCGCTCGTGCTGGTGCTGTACTGGCTTTATGACCGTATCGTCGGCATCGATAACGTGAGCCTGGGGTAACAAGCCATGTCCGACCTGACGATAGACCGACCGCGCCCCAGCCTGACGGGCTTTGTCGTGCCGCTGACCGCGGCGCTGGGCGCCTTCTTCGGCCTGCTTGCCGGAAGCTCCGCCGGGAGCGGCCTCGCGGGCATCGGCGGCGGGGCCGTGTTCGGCGCGATGCTGGCCTTCGTGCTTGTCCGTTTCGTCCCTTCCGTCCCCGTGGGGCGGTTGGGCACCGCCGCCGCTCTCGGCCTGGCGGGCCTGTTCGCGGGCGGCGCTGCGGCGCTGGTCGCGGGCGTGCTGATCGGCCTCGTGCTCAGCTGGTTCGTCTACTGGCTGCATTCGGGACGATACCGTGCGGGCGTGCCGATCTATGCCACCGGTCCGCAGGTGCTGTGGCACAACACCTTCCTTTTCATCTGCGGGGCGATCTTCTTCTTCCTGATCGCACCGATCCTCACGGTGATCCCGCTCAGCTTCAATGCGCAGGATTTCTTCACCTTCACGCCCGAAATGCTTGCGTTCGATCCCGAGGGATACTCGCTCAAGCATTACCGCGACTTCTTCACCAACCCGGACTGGCAGCAGGCCCTGCGAAACTCGGTGCAGATCGCACCGGCGGCGACGCTTCTTGCGGTGACGCTGGGCACGCTGGCCGCGATCGGGCTGAGCCAGTCGCACGTGCCGTTCCGCCGGGCGATCATGGCGATCCTGATCTCGCCGATGATCGTGCCCCTCATCATCTCGGCGGCGGGCATGTATTTCTTCTATTCGCGCATGGGGCTTCAGGGCACCTATCTTGGCGTGGTGCTGGCCCACGCGGCGCTTGGCATCCCCTTCGTCATCATCACGGTGACCGCCACGCTGGTCGGCTTCGACCGGTCGCTGACGCGGGCGGCGGCGAACCTTGGCGCCGGTCCGGTGCGCACCTTCTTCCGCATCCAGATGCCGCTGATCCTGCCCGGGGTCATCTCGGGGGGACTTTTTGCTTTCATCACCTCGTTCGACGAGGTCGTCGTGGTGCTGTTCGTCGGCTCGGCCGGCCAACAGACGCTACCCTGGCAGATGTTCACCGGCCTGCGCGAACAGATCAGCCCGACGATCCTTGCCGTGGCGACGATCCTGGTGGTGATCTCGATCATGCTTCTGACCACGGTGGAGTTGCTGCGCCGCCGGTCGGAACGGTTGCGCGGGATGACGCCGGGATAGGGCGTCAGGGCAGGATCGCCAGCCAGATCCAGATGGTGACCACGGAAAGTGCGGTAGCGATCAGCACGCTGGACGCCACCACGCGCCGGGCGACCCCGTACATGTTGGCGAAGATGTAGGCGTTGACGCCGGGGCCCATGGCGCCGGTCAGCACGGCGGACCGGAACTGCGCCTCGCTCAGGTCCAGCGAGCGGCCCATGACCCAGATGACGGCGGGGTAGACGACCAGCGTCACGACACAGATCCAGGCGATCGTGGCCATGTCGCCCTCGGGCCGGTAGCGGTAGAGCACCCCGCCAAGCGCGAAAAGCGCGGCGGGCAGCGCGGCCCGCGCCATCATCTCCAGCGCGTCGTTCAGCACCCCGGGAAGCGGGATACCCCCCAGGTTCACCACAAAGCCAAGGCCGATGCCGATCACCATGGCGTTGTTGAACACGGTTCTGGCGATCTGGCGCAGGGTGCCCAGGATCCCGGACCGGCCCGCCAATGCGATTTCCATCGCCGCGATCCCGACGAGGTAACAGAACGGGGCGTTCAGCGCGATGATGGCATAGTTCGGCTCAAGCGCCTCGGTGCCATAGGCGCGTTCTGTGATCGGCAGGCCCAGAAGCACCGAATTGGCGAAGAGGCAGGCGAACCCGATGGCCACGCTGTCCGTCCACGGACGCGCGAAGATCCAGCGTGCGCCGAACAGCCCTGCAAGGAAGCCCACGGTCGCCCCGGTGTAGTACGAGATCAGCAGGGCCGGGTCGAACTCCTGTCCGAGGTCCAGTTGCGCAATGGCCAGAAACAGCATGCAGGGAATGCCGTAGCTCGTGGCGAAGCGCGTCAGCGCGTCCACCGCCTGGTCGCCGAACAGGTTGCGCCAGCGGGCGGCATAGCCGAACCCGATCACCAGAAAGACCGGAAGGATGACCTCGATAAGCGCCTGCATCAGCCTGCGCCCGCGCCGCGGCTAGAGTGCATAGCGTATGACCATGCCGTCATGCGCGGGCGTTACATGGTCGGGCGTCTCGGCATCCACGGTGGCGTAGTCGAGGTCGATGTGCATGTTCGTCAGCACCGCGCGCCGTGGCGCGGCGCGCGCGATCCAGTCGAGCGAACGCTCCAGGTGCGCGTGCGTCGGATGCGGCGTGCGGCGCAGCGCATCGAGAATCCAGCAGTCGAGCCCGTCCAGCACGGGCCAGGCGGCATCGTAGATTTCGGCCACGTCCGGCAGGTAGGCCAGCCCCTCGATCCGGAACCCCAGCGCATCGATGGCGCCGTGGCCCACCTCGAAGGGGATCAGCGTCACCTGACCGCCCGCGCCGTCGATCGTGAAGGGGCCCTTGCCGATAGTGTGCATGTCGAGGATCGGTGGATACGGAGAGCCCTCGGGCTGGACGAAGGCATAGCCGAACCGGGAATACAGAGCGTCCTGCGTCGCGCCATCTGCCCAGACCGGCAGGCGTGCCCGGTTGTTGAAGACGATCATGCGCAGATCGTCGATGCCATGCACGTGGTCCGCGTGCGAATGCGTGTAGACCACCGCGTCCAGCGACCCGATCCCCGCATCCAGAAGCTGCGCTCGCAGGTCGGGCGAGGTGTCGATCAGAACCCGCGTGGTGCCGGCCTCGGTCACACGTTCGATCAGCATCGAGCAGCGCCGGCGGGTGTTGCGGGGGTCGCCGGGATCGCAGTCGCCCCAGATGTTGCCAAGCCGCGGCACACCTCCGGAAGACCCGCAGCCGAGAATGGTAAAGCGTAGTTCGCCCATCAGGCGGCGGCCTCGTATGCCGGAACCTTCCAGAACAGCCGCTCGAAATTCGCCTGCGTCTGGCGCGCGAAGCGTGCGTAGTCCATCCCGAACACCTCAGCGCCCACCCGTGCCGTATGTGCCGTGTAGGCGGGCTCGTTGCGCTTGCCCCGGTGCGGGGGTGGGGCCAGGTAGGGCGCGTCGGTTTCCACCAGGATGCGGTCGACCGGCGCGGCGGCGAAGATCGCGCGCAGATCGCCCGACTTCGGGAAGGCCGCAATCCCCGACATCGACAGGTAGAAGCCAAGGTCCAACGCCACCCGGGCCAGGTCCGGACTTGACGAAAAGCAGTGCATCACGCAGCTATACGACCCGGCGCGGTGCTCTGCGGCCAGGATCCGCGCCATGTCGTCATCGGCATCGCGGGCATGGATGATGAGCGGCAGCCGGGTCTGCCGCGCGGCCTCGATATGGATGCGCAGGCTTTCCTGCTGCACGGGCTTGCTGTCGGCGGTGTAGTGATAGTCAAGCCCGGTTTCCCCGATCCCGACGAACTTGGGATGGCGTGCCAGCGCCGTCAGCGCCTCGACCGTGACAAGGGGCTCCTCCGCCGCGCTCATCGGATGCGTGCCCGCGGCGTAGTAGACGGGATCGAAGCGTTCGGCGATGGCGCGAACCTGCGGTTCCTGCCGGAGGCGCGTGCAGATCGTGACCATTCGCGTGACGCCCGCCTGCAGGGCACGCGCGACAACCTCGTCCAGATCCTCCGCAAGCTGCGGAAAATCCAGATGGCAATGGCTGTCCGTGATCTGCGGCGTCTCTGTCATCGGGAGTTACCCGGCGGCGAGGCGCGCCGCCCTGTCGTTGATCCTGAGCATCGTATCAAGGATGAGCGCGGCAGGGTCAAGGTTGACCGCCTGCCCGTGGCGCATCCTGTCGCTCAGCTCCTGCTCGAGTTCCGCCCAGCCCCGCGCAGCCTCTGGCCCGGTGCACAGACGTGCTAGCGTCTCGGCCTCGCCCGGCGCGGCTTCGGGCGGCGGGCCGACCGCACCGGTGCGGGCCAGCCGTGCAAGCATCATCGTGACAAGCCGGATCAGAAGGTCGAAGCGCGCCTCGGCACCGCGCCCGGCTGCGGTTTCGGCCAGCGCGATCGCGCGCTGGCGGTCCATGCCGGGCATTTCTCCGAGGATCGAGACCAGGTGACCGTAGAGCTTGCCGCCGTCGAGCTTGAGCAGGCGGAGCGCCTCTCCGACAGAGCCGCCCGAGAGTTCCGCCAGCATCACCGGATCGGCATGCACCTCTCCGGCGGCGGCGGTGATGGCGGCCGCCATGTCCTCGGGCGACAGGGTCCGGCACCGCAGTGTGCGGCAGCGGCTGCGGATCGTCGGCAAGAGCGCCGACGGCTGGTGGCTGACCAGCAGCATGACGCAGTCCGAAGGCGGCTCTTCCAGAAGTTTCAGCAACGCGTTCGCCGCGTTCGTGTTCATCTCGTCGGCGGCATCGACGATCACCACGCGGCGGCCGCCATCGGCCGCCGACAGTTCGAAGAAGCGCTTGAGCTTGCGCACCTCGTCCACGGTGATGACGGATTTCAGCCGTTCCTTGTCGCTGTCCCAGGCGCGGCGCAACAGGAACAGGCGGGGCTCCGCAATCGCAAGCAGACGTTGCAGGGCCGGGTGTGCATCCGGCGGATCCAGGGACGTCGGGGCAGGGGGGACGTCCCCGAAAAGTCCTCCGCCGTTTCCTTCTTCGGTCGTCAGGAGAAACCGCGCGATCCGCCAGGCCAGCGTGGCCTTGCCCACCCCGCGCGGGCCCGTCAGCAGCCAGGCATGGTGCAGGCGGCCCGAGGTGTAGGCCTCCAGAAACGCCGCCTCGGCCTCGGCCTGGCCCCTCAGCCGCATGGTTTCGCGCGGATGCGGCGCGCCTTCCACCCGGTCGGGCTGGGGGAGATCCTGTGCCTCGATCATGCCAGCCAGCGTGCTACCAGCGTTGCGATCTCCGCGGCGATCTCGTCGACTTCGCGCATCCCGTCGATCAGGCGGCACCGCTCCGGCGCTTCTGCGGCGAGGGCCAGGAAACCGGTGCGCAGCTGCACCTGAAACGCGTGTCCCATGTCCTCGAACCGGTCCTCGCCGCTTTTCCGCGCCAGGCCGCGGCCAAGCGCGGCCTCGGGATCCATGTCGACGATCAGGGTCAGGTCCGGTTCCCGCCCGATCATGCGGGCGTGCAGGTCGTCGACGATGCCGCGCAGGTCGCCGCGCGTCGCCCCCTGGTACACCCGGGTGGAATCCGCAAAGCGGTCGCTGATGACGATGGCCCCGCGCGCCAGGGCAGGCGAGATCGTCTTTTCGAGATGATCCCGACGCGCGGCCGTGAACAGCAGGATCTCGGTTTCCGCCGACCAGCGCGCCGGGTCGCCCTCGACCAGCAGCCTGCGGATTTCTTCTGCCCCGGGCGACCCGCCGGGTTCGCGTGTCAGCACCACCTCATGTCCCGCCGCGCGCAGGTGATCGGCCAGAAGGCGCGCCTGCGTCGACTTGCCTGCACCGTCGATGCCTTCGAAAGTGATGAACCGGCCGTCCGCCATCCGCGGGTCAGGACGGGTCCGCGCCCGCGCCGTCGCCAAGGTAACGGTCCATCAGGACGCCCGCCGCCGTCCGCAGCCGCGTGCCGAAGCCGCCCTGCGCCACGTCACGCTCTGCCACGAGCGGCAGCACGGTTTCCGGAAGATCGTCGAACCGCACGATGAGGTCCGCGATATGCTGCCCCGCCGCGACGGGGGCCTGCAACGGGCCGCGCCATACGATTTCAGCAGGGACCGCCCCGCGGATCAGGGCAGGCACCAGAAGGGTGTAATCCTCGGGCGCCACCAGTCCGACCGTGGGCTCTGCCCCCATCCAGACATCCGCCTCGGCCAGCACCTTGCCCTCTTCGGCGACGGTGCGTTGGACGAACTGGCGGAACGCCCAATTGACGATGCTTTCGGATTCCTGCGCCCGCGCCTCGGCCGTGTCGAGCCCGGTGATCGCGAAGACGATGCGCCGGTTTCCTTGCTGCGCGGACCCGACAAGGCCATACCCTGCCTCTTGCGTATGGCCCGTCTTCAACCCGTCAGCCCCTATCCCAAGACCCAGGATCGGGTTGCGGTTGAAGCGGTTCTGCGGCGCGCGTCCGTCGAACGGAAACTCGGTCAGTGCGAAGTATCCGTAATACTCGGGAAACTCGGTAATCAACCGCGCCGCAAGCTTGCCAAGGTCGGCCATGCTCATCCTGTGCACGGGATCCGGCCAGCCCGAGGAGTTGGCGAAGGTCGATCCCGTCAGGCCCAGATCTCGGGCACGGTCGTTCATGAGCCGCGAAAAGGCTTCCTCGGTTCCGGCAAGCCCCTCGGCCACCACGACGCAGGCGTCGTTGCCGGACAGCACGATGATCCCCTTGATAAGCTCCTCGACCGTCGGCCTGTCGGTCTCGTCGAGAAACATCGTCGATCCACCCATCGCCTTGGCGGTGGAAGAGACGCGGAACCGCGTGTCCAGGGTCACCCGCCCGTCAGCAAGGGCCTCGAACAACATGTTGAGCGTCATCAGTTTGGACATCGATGCCGGAGGCAGCGGAATGTCGCCCTGCTTGTTCAAAAGGACGGTGCCCGTGGTCACGTCGAGCACATAGGCGGCCTCGGCCCGGGTGACGAAGGCCGCCTGAACCCCTGACGGTAGCGCCATCGAGACGATCAGCGCGCCGAGCCCGATGAGAAAACGGATGGATCGGATCACGGTCACCTCTTCACGAAATAGGCGTCGTTGAAACCAAGGTCCTTTACCTTTCGCAACAGTTGGGCGCGTTCGCCTGTCGTCGCCGATGGGCCGACGATCACGCGCCAGTAGGTCTTGCCGCGCGAGGTCTGCTTCTCGATGATGGGCACGATCCCCTGCGTTCGCAATGCCTGTCCGGTGTTTTCGGCATTTTGCTGAACGCTGAACAACCCGATCTGGATGTACGGTTCCTCAAGCGACGACGTCTGCTGCGGCGGCCCTGCGGGGACCGACGCCGCCGACGATGCGGGTGCGCTGGTCGAGGCGGACGGTGCCGGTGCCGGCGCGGGCGGCGCGGCAGAGGCCGTCTCCGCCCCTTCGATTGCCTCCAGTGCGATCTCCTCGATCGCGGGCGCATCCTCGGCCGCGGCGGGCGTCTCGTCGGCGATCGGAACCTCCTGCTTGCGCAAGGCGGTCACGTTCAGCGACGCGGGCGCCCCGGCCAGCATCCCGAGCGCCTCGGCCGCGTCGGAGGACACCTGGAACGGCGGTCCCGGCGCCTCGCGTTCGCGGCGGAACAGGGCACCGATCACGAACTTGCCGTTCGCCTCGTTCCGGATGATGACCCGCTCGGGGTCCTGTACGTCGCGAAAGGCCACCCAGACCCCACCCAGCGACGGGCGCCCGTCCCAGAGACCGTCCGCGGTGACCTGGAACACCTCGGGTGCCTCGACGTCTCGATCGACAAGCCGGGTCTGTCCAGGCGCGTTGGCGGGAAGATCACCTGACTGCGTGCCGCCGAAGGGCGACGCGCCCTCTTCACAGGCGGCCACGGCAAGAGCGCCGCAGAATGCAAGGGCCAGCCGCCCCGCGCGTTTCAATGCCATGCCTCGCCCCTTTTTCCGCCGCGCGAGCCGCGGCTTGTCCTGCTCGGTATCGTGCGGACCGGAATGACCGTTCGCGCGGGAGTGTATCGTGTCGTCGGAATCATGGAAAGGCCCACGAAGAACATCTGCGATCGACCGCCACTTTCAGAATCGCACGCCCCCGGATATCGCTTACCCCGACGGAGGAGTGGCAGAGTGGTCGATTGCACCGGTCTTGAAAACCGGCGTGCGTGAAAGCGTACCGTGGGTTCGAATCCCACCTCCTCCGCCATTAGTCATTGATTTAATAAAATAATTCACCAAAGAATGAAAAGACTATCCCACATAGAGCCCCACTTTAGAAAATCGCTTGGCTCATCGTAGGGTTCGGCGAGCCTCTTAACTTCGGGCGACGCTGCAACAGGCGTTCTTTGAGGGCGCCATCGGTGCGCCAAGATTGCGGCCAAGAGGTAAAGGCTGCCCGCGGATCTGCGGAGCAATTCACCAACTCCTACCTCCGCGCACGCTGGCAATCATCGCCAGCCGTCTCCGCTTCAAGCTGGATGAGTGCTGCGTGGCAGTCATGTGCCGCCGGGAAGCCTGCCAGCCCCTCGCCTCGGTCAGACCGCCAGCGCCGGGTCCAGGACGAAGGGCAGCGTCTTGAAGTGTCGGCGCGCGGTGCTTTCGTCGATCTCCGAGCGCCGTTCCGGGTCGCGGGCGATGCCGTGGCGCAGGAGCTCTCGCATCACCAGCGCGATTGTGCCCACTTCGGTTTCCTCGGCGTCCTTGTTCTCTTCGGTCATCTTCACGCCGACGGCCAGCAGCTTGCCGAGGCAGACATGCGCGCCGCCGCCGAAGGAAAGCCCGTGCAGCGGCAGGTTGTCCGGCAATTCCCGGTAGGGGTTGAAGCTCTCTGCCTCGGCGCCGAACAGCTCGGGGTTCCGGTTCGTCTTGGTCAGGTCGATGGTGACGAAGTCGTTTTCCTCGGCGTGCTGGCCATCGGGCAGGTCCATCGGGCAGAGCGCGCGTCGCTTGGTGATCGGGCTCGCGGGGTGAAGGCGGGCATTCTCCCAGATGAAGCGTTGCATCAGGATCGGATCTTCCAGCAGGCGTCGCCGGTCCCCGGGATGCGTTTCGAACCAGTCGAGCGCCTCGTTGACCATGTTCATCAGGACGTTGGCAGTGGTGAAGGCGCCCGCGAGGATGAAGAAGGCCGCGTCCTTCATGCGCTCGTCATAGGGCAGGTCTTCGTCCGTCGGGCTGTGGATCAGCTGTGCAGTGATCGCGTCCTGCGGCAGGTCGGCCTTGTCGATCTCGCCGGCCTCGTAGCGCGCGACGATCTCGCGGCGGCGGGCGAGCGAGGGCTCGAAGAACTCGGACCGGAAGGCCTGAAGCGCCTCCTCAAGCTCGACCAGAAGCTTGTCGCGGTCGTCCGGGTTGGTCAGCTGACCCATCGTCGGCGCGTGGCCCAGCTTGCCCAGAAGGGCCAGAAGACGGTCGGTGTCGGCCTCGGTGTGGCGGCGGTCGATCCCGGCGCTGTCGGCCGTCAGGTTGATGAGCACGCGATAGGCGAATTTCGCCATGTCGCCTTTCCCGCTGGCGATCACCGGGTCCATCGTCTCCTTCACGGCCTTCGGGAAGATGTGGTTCTGGTAGTGCCGAAAGAACCGCCGGTTGAAGATGCTGGAGAAGATCCGCTTCTTGACGGCATGCTCCTCTCCATGAAGGCAGACCACGGTGCGCGGCAGGAACACCGTATCGGCATCGTAGAGCGCCTGGTGCAGGTCCGGCAGCCGCAGGGTCTGTTCGGCATCTCTGTAGCCGTTGACGAATAGGTCGGTCATGCGCGTTTTCCTTCAGTGCAGCTCTTCGACGTTCAGCGGCGCTGGTTCCTGTTCTGGCCCGTAGGCAAGCTCTCTGGTCAGGCGCTTGTCGCCGATCGAGGCCAGCCGCCAGCCGGACAGGGGCTTGCGCCTGGGCGGCGGCGACAGGTCCTTTTCCACCCCGTCGATCATGACGGTGGTGATGTTGTCGGGATTGCCCAGCAGGGCGAGGTTTTCCTCGACCTTGCCGGTGACGCAGATGATGTCGGCCCGCTGGCCGGGGGCGATGGTGCCGACTTCACCGGCCATCCGCAGGCCGAAGGCGCTTTTCTGGGTGGCGCACTGGATGGCCTCGAGCGGGCTCAGGCCGAAGTATTTCACGAACACTTCCATCTCGCGGTAGTGCCAGTCGCCATAGGGCACCAGCGCGAACCCGGCTTCGGACCCCGTCAGAAGGGGCACGCCTTCCTTGTGGGCCTGCGTCATGGTCTCGATCGAATCCGTGATCTCGCGCTCGAAGATCGAGATCAGGCTGTCCGAGGTGCCGATCCTGGGCCCGAACTCCACCATGTTGTATTGAAAGGTCAGGGCCGGGGCGATCGGGATCTTGCGGTCGATGACCGCCTGCAGGGCGCGGTCGTCCATGCCCGTGGCATGGAAGATCAGGTCGAACCCGGCCTCGGCGGCCTTGCGCGTGGCGTCCGCGCCCCGGCAATGGCCCATCACCGGCGTCTCCAGGTCATGCGCGGTGTCGCAGATCAGCTTCAGCTCGTCCATCGTCCAGACGCACATCTCGCCCTTGTGGGCCTGGCGCGGGATGATGCCGGTGACATGCACCTTGATCCAGTCGGCGCCGTATTTCACCTGGCGGCGCACCTCGCGGACGATCTCGTCCTTCGAGTTCACCGCCATGTAATAGCCCGTCGTCCCCTCGTCGTTGATGAGCCGCCCCGCCGTGCCGCCGACCCCCGTTATCAGCGCATAGGCCCCGCAGGACATGCGCGGCCCCTCGACGATGTTGGCGTCGATCGCATCGCGCAGGTCGGTCATGTTCTCGAAGGTGGAATCGGGATCAAGAACGCCCGTCACGCCCGCCCGCAGAAGCTTGCGCGCGTTGTAGCTGGCTACCAGGGCGGAAAGTGCGTTGCGGCGCTGAAAGAAGATCTCGGAATTCGACCCCGCGTCGTCGAACGAGAGGTGACAGTGCGTGTCGATCAGCCCGGGCATCACGGTCTGGCCCGTCGCGTCGATCCGGCGCAGGCCGGGCTTTTTCTTCGCCGCGCTGTCGGCGGCGACACCGACCGCGGCGACCTTGCCGTCCTCGACCAGCACCGATCCCTCGAAGGCCGGTTTGCCCGTGCCGTCGATGATGCGGCCGTTCTCGATGATGAGGTCTGTCATCGGGCAGTCTCCTGGCTGATGCGCAGCAGGCGCCGCGCGTTGTCCGCAAGCTGTGGTGGCGGCCGGTGCGTCGCCAGGTCCTCCGGCGCGTCCCAGCCCGCGAAATTCGTGCCGAACACCAGCCGCTCCTCGCCGACGACCGAGGTAAAAAGCGCCAGCGAGGCATCGCTGTTCAGGTGATTGTCGAACCAGAGTCGGGCAAGGCGTTCCTCGAACGCTCCATCGGCGCGCAGTCCGGCGGGCGACCATGGCCGCTTGCGCGCGGCCATGGCCATGCGCCCGATCAGGTAGCCCGTGGAGCCGCCGCCATGGCTCAGGCAGATGTCGAGCGCCGGATGCCTGTCCAGCACCCCGCCGTAGATCAGGCGGGCCACCGCCAGCGTCTCTTGCGCGGCGAAGCCGATCACCACGTCCAGATCGAAGTCGCCCAGGTTGGGGTCGCCCTTGGGCCCGTCGATGCCCGCCGGCGAGGGGTGCAGGAAAAGCGGAACGTTCAGCGCGACGCAGGCCTCGTAAAGCCGGTCCATCGCCGGGTCGTCCAGCCGGTGCGGCATGTCCGTGCCGATGTATCCGCCAAGCAGCCCCAGTTCCGAGACTCCGCGATGCAGCTCCTCGACAGCGGCGCCGATGTCCTGGATCGGCAGCGCCGCGAAACCGGCGAAGCGTCCGGGATGCGCGGCGACCAGCCGGGCAAGCGCATCGTTATGGGTGCAGCAGAAGCGGATGGCCAGTTCAGGCTCGATGAAATGCAGGAAGGTGAGCGGGTTCGGCGACAGCACCTGAAAGTCGATCCCGGCCTCCGCCATGCGGCGCAGGCGAAGGGCCGGGTCCATGAACGGACTGCCCTGGTACCTGACGCCATCAAGCCGGTAGTCGCCCACGCGAAACCAGGGCGAGTTTCCGTCCTGCCCCCCCATCTCGGGCCCCAGATCACCCGCTGCTCCGAAGGTTTCGGCGAGGACGACGTGGGCATGCACGTCGATGACCCCGGCACGCTGTGCCCCTGACCCCATGTGCCTCCCCTTTTTTATTTCTCTTTGAATATGATCGTATTCGATGTATCGAGTCAACGCGGTGGCGTCGAGTTTCTCGAACGTGTATCCAGTGCCGGCACAATCGGAGGGGTGCGGGTGGACAACGCGAAGATGCCCATGGAGGTAAAACGGCGGCGGCCTTTGGAGGACCGTGTGTCGTTCCTCACGCACCGCATTAATGCGCGCCTGCAGCAGGTCTGCAACCCGGTGATCTTTCCCTACAAGCTGGACCTCTATTCGTCCCGGATCATCGTCGCGCTGGCCGAGAAGGGACCGATGCGCGTGGGCGAGCTTGTCGACCTGATGGCCCTGCCGCAATCGACCATGTCGCACCAGCTCAAGCGGCTGGAAAAGGACGGGTATGTACTGCGCACCCGGTCGGCCAGCGACAACCGGACGGTCGTCATCACCCTGACCGAGCGCGGCAGCAGCGTCGCCGAGACCTGCAACCGGCTGAGCGACTGCATCATGGCGTCGATCTCGGACGAGATGTCCGAACAGGAGCTGGAGCTTCTGACGCGGCTCTTGCAGCGTGTGTTCGACAGCCTGCCCAAGGAGGGGCAGGTCCGAATCTAGGCAAGCCTCCTGGCAGTGATCGGACGGCGCCAAGCCGTCGCGAAGGGTCGTGGTGTGCGCCGTTGCATTGTCATGAAATTAATCATTGTAAATAGGTTCGATATCGATACAAAATTCCTCCAACCAACAAGATTGCACGACACGGGGGAGGAGGCTGCGTCATGGGCCAGCCGCATGTTGTTACCGGCATGGACGCGATTTCCGCCGGGCTGAGACACCCCGGGCTGAAGCAGGCGCTTTACGACGAAGGGGCCGTCATCATGGACGGCACGCTTCTGACCCTGCACGGCGAGGCTCACCGCCGCCGCCGGGTGCTGGAGTTCCGGGTTTTCCGCAAGGATTTCTTCCACTGGTACGAGCGCACGGTCTTTCCCGCGACGCTTCGGGCATCCATGGCGGGCGACATCGCGGCCGGGCGCAGCGAGCTTGTCGACCTGGGCTACCGCGTGACGATGAACCTGACGGCGGATTTCGCCGGCATCGACCGCCCGGACCAGACCCAGGAAGAGACGGAAAGCCTGCTTCGGCTGGTCGCGGTCTTCTCGGAAGGGGCGACGATCATCCACTCCACCCGGCCCAAGGACGTGGTGCGGGACGAGGTGCGCGCGGCCATCGCCGACTTCGAGCCCCGGTTCCTTGCCCCGTCGGTGGCCCGTCGCCGCGCCCTTCTGGCCCGCCTCGATGCGGGCGAGATCACCGAAGACGATCTGCCGCGCGACGTGCTGACCGTCATCCTGCAAAAGGGCGACCCCGACGAGTTCACCCCAGACATGCTGACGCGAGAGATCGCGTTCTACCTGCAGGCCGGGGCGCATTCGACGGCCAATTCGACGATCCACGCCTTCCACGACATCTACAGCTGGGCCGAGGCCGAACCCGCCCGCTGGACCCGCCTGCGCGACGATCCGGTGTTCTTTCAACGCTGCGTGCACGAAAGCCTGCGGCTGCATCCGGCAAGTCCCGTGGCCTGGCGCACCGCCACCTGCCCGATGGACCTGCCAGAGGCCGGGTCGGTGGCCGAGGGCGACACCGTGGAATTCCGGTTGGCGGAAGCGAACCGCGACAGGGCCCTGTTCGGCGACGACGCCGACATCTTCAACCCCGAACGGCAGGTGGCGCCGCCCACCCTGCCGTTCGGGCACACCTTCGGCACCGGCGTCCACACCTGCCTTGGCCGCGATCTCGACGGCGGTGTCGTGCCGCGCGGCGCGGTCGATCCCGAAACCCACCAGTACGGGACGATCACGCTGTTCTTGCGTGACCTCTTCGCGCGCGGGGCGCGCCAGACCCCGGACGATCCGCCAAGGCTGGCGACGCACACCGCCCGCAAGAACTGGGGGCATTACCCGATCGTTTTCGATCCCGCGCGAGAGTGGACATGAAGACAGCCATCGTCACCGGGGGCAGCGGCGACATCGGGCGCGCGATCGCCGCAGCGCTCATCGCCGAGGGGTACAGGGTCGGCCTTGTCGATCTCGACCGTGAAGCGGTGGACAGCGCCGCGCAGGCGCTCGGCGCGACCGGCCTCGTCGCGGACGTGACCGACGAGCCGGCGGTCGAGGCGGCGCTCGACGCGTTCGGCGCGGTGCCCGACGTGGTGGTGAACAACGCCGGGATCGGCCGCTTCGCCCCGCTCCTCGACATGCCGATCGAGGTGTTTCGCCACCAGCTTGACGTGAACCTGACCGGGGCGTTCATCGTCGCGCGGGCCGCCGCGCGCGGCATGGTCGCGCGTGGGTCGGGCGTGATCGTCAACATCACCTCGATCAACGCGATCACGACCGGGCCCGGCACCGGCTCCTACCCGGCGGCGAAGGCCGGGCTCGCCAAGCTGACAGAGATGATGGCGCTGGAATGGGGGCCGTCCGGGGTGCGGGTGAACGCCGTGGCGCCCGGTTTCATCGACGCGGGCATCTCGACACCGTTCTACCGCGACCCCGAGGTGCGCGCCCTGCGCGGCGGCGCGGTTCCCTCGCGAAGGCTTGGCCTGGCCGAGGACGTGGCCCATGCCGTCGCCTTCCTCGCAAGCGACAAGGCGTCCTACGTCAATGGCCACCACATGGTCGTCGATGGCGGGGTTTCGGTCAGCCTGCTGACGCAGTTGCCCCGCGTGGCCAAATGACGGTGCGTAACCTTCTGCTGTCGGGCGGGATCTACCACCCCTTTGCCGAGACATCGGCGGCGGTGGCGGACATCCTGTCGGAGCTTGGCATCGAAAGCACCGTCATGCCGGTGTCCGAGGGCCTGACGCTTCTGTCGCAGACCCGCTTCGACCTTCTGACGGTGAACGCGCTTGCCTTCTCGATGACGCAGGCCGAGAAATACGCCCCCCTGCGCGCGCAGTTCGCCTACAGCGCCGGCACCGAACACCGGGCCGCCATCCTGTCCCACATGGCGGGGGGCGGCGGGTTGCTGGGGCTGCACACCGCGGCGATCTGCTTTGACGGCTGGGCCGAATGGCCGACGCTCCTTGGCGCGGGCTGGGTCTGGGGCACGTCGCACCACCCGATGCCCGAATACGTGACGGTGGGCGGGGCCGAGGGCTTCACCCTCTGGGACGAGCTCTACTGCGACATGGCCCTCGCCCCGGGGGCAGAGGTGCTGGCGACCGCGACGTCGCAAAGCGTCACCGCGCCGCAACCGGTTCTCACCCGCAAGGGGCGGGCCGTCTACCTTTCCCTGGGCCATGACATGACCGCGATCACGGCACCGGGCTATGCGGGGATGCTGCGGCGCGCGGCGCGCCTTGCACTGGACGACAAGGAAGGAGGCCGCTGATGCAGCCGATCGAGGGATATTCGGTGCTGGTCACCGGCGGCGGGTCCGGCATCGGACAGGGCATCGCCCGCTTCATGGCCGAGCGGGGCGCGCGTGTCACCATCACCGGCCGCCGCGCCGACCGGCTGGAAGAGACCGCCCGCCAGATCGGACCCGCCTGTGCCATTGCACCCGGCGACATCACGGTCGAGGCGGATCGCGTCCGCATGATCGAGACGGCGGCCGATCATGGCGGTGGCCTTCAGGGCCTGGTCAACACCGCAGGGAACATGCTGCGCGGACCGATCACGGATCTCCGGGCCGAGGACATCCTCGACGTCCTGAACGCCAATGTCGTGGCGGGGATGCGCCTGACCGGGCTGGCCACGCCGCATCTGGCCCGCGATGGTGGCGGGGTCGTCTTCGTGGGCTCGGTCCACACCCGGCGCGCGTTTCCCGGCGCCTCGCCCTACGCGGCGTCCAAGGGGGCCGTCGAGGTGCTCAGCCGCGTGCTGGCCGCCGAACTCGGCCCCAGGGGCATTCGCGTGAACTGCGTGGTCCCCGGCGCGGTGCCGAGCGAGCTGAACGTGCGGGCCGGTGTCGCCGCGTCGCCGGAACAGAACCTCGCCCGGCTGAAATCGCTGGAGGAAGACCATCCGCTCGGACGGATCGGCACGCCGCAAGAGATCGCGGAGGCGGTCGACTACCTGCTGCGCGCCGAATGGACGACCGGCACCTCGGTCGTGGTCGACGGCGGCCTGGCGCTGGGTGTGAGCTACAAGTGAGGACGCGCCCCGCACTTCGACGACCGTCCCCCGAAGCCGGGGTCATGTCGAGCCCTGCAGAACACGCCGCGACGATGCGCCCCGGCGTGCCCGCGCCGCCATCCGAGCGGAGAAACCAATTGACACAGAAGGCAAAAACGTCGCAACTTCGATTATATCCAGATCGTTACATTGGCAATGAGAATGCCGGCAACGACCGGCGCACAGGGAGGGACCGGTTGCCCAAAACCGGAACGCGCTTGGAGCTGGCGGGCTGATGCTTGCACAGCAGCTTCTGAACGGGCTGGTGGTCAGCGGCGTCTATGCCCTGTTCTCGCTCGGCTTCACGCTTGTCTTCGGGATCCAGCGGATCCTGAACCTGGCCCATGGCGCGATCTTCATGACCGGCGCCATGGTCGCCTACTACACGGTCTCGGCGGGCGGCCCGCTGTGGCTGGGGTTCGTCCTTGCGATCCTCGCCTCGGGCATCCTTTCGGTGATCGTCGAGCTGGTCTGCTTCCGGCGCCTGCGCAAGACCGGCGACGAGGAGTTCGGCGGCATCATCTCGTCCATCGGCGCCGGGCTGGTCATCACCACCATCGCGCAGCAGGTCTCCAGCACCCAGATCCTGCGCTTTCCGTTCGAGACCTTCCCGGTCGTGATCTACCGGTTCTGGGGGCTGCGCGTCTCCATGCTCCAGCTCTTCATGGCGGGGGCGGCCATCGTGCTGGTGCTCGTCCTTGGCTATTTCATCTACCGCACGTCCTTCGGGCGGCGGGTCCGCGCGGTGACGGACAACGAGCACGCCTCGATGCTGATGGGGATCAACCCCAACATGATCTACGCCCAGACCTATTTCGTCGCCGGGGCGCTGGCCGGGGCGGCGGGCGTGCTGGTGGGCCTTGCCTTCAACTCGATCAGCTTCGTGATGGGAGAGCCCTACCTGATGTTCGCCTTCGCGATCATCATCCTGGGTGGGCTCGGCTCCATCCCCGGTGCGCTGCTGGCCAGTCTCGTCTTCGGGATGGTCCAGACGCTGACCATCGCCTACCTGCCGTCCGGGCTGACGGACACCATCATTTTCGCCGCGCTGTTCCTGATCCTGCTGGTGCGGCCCAACGGCATTCTCGGCAAGGATGACGCCGGCAGCCTGAGGGGACGCCGATGAGCGGTTTCATCGCAGGCTACATTCCGCTTCTGGATCTCTACCTGATCCACCTCGGCCTTGCGTTCAGCCAGTACATCGTGCTGCGCGCCGGGGTCTTCTCGCTGGCGACCGCGGCGCTGGCCGGGATCGGTGCCTATACCGCCGGGATCTTCGCGGTAAAGCTGGGGATGCACCCGGTGCTGGGCGTGCTGGCGGGCACCGTCATGGGCATGGCCGCCGCGATCGTCCTGTCGATCCCGCTGGCCCGGCTGCGCGGCGTTTACCAGGCCATCGCGACGGTGGCGTTCATCCAGATCTTCGTGTCCCTGAACATCTATGCCGAACCCATCACCGGCGGCGCGCTGGGGCTGAACGGCATCCCCAAGACCGTGGGCACCGGCATCCTGGCCATCGCCGCCATCGCCGCGACCTACGTGATCTGGGCCGTCGAACGCGGGCGGCTGGGCCGGGCCTTCAACGCGATCCGCCAGGACGAGGCGGTGGCCGCCTCGCTTGGGATCTCGATCGTCCGCCACCAGATGCTGGCCTTCGCGCTGTCGGGCGCCCTTGCCGGGCTGTTCGGCGCGCTCGAGGCCTATCACGCCTATGCGCTCGATCCGAACCAGTTCGGCTTTCACCTGCTCATCACCGTGCTCAGCTACGTGATCCTCGGAGGCCGCAATTCCGTCATCGGCCCGGTCGTCGGCACCGCGATTCTCATCATCCTGCCAGAGCTCGCCCGCTTCCTCGCCGAGTACCGGATGGTGATCTACGGCGCGATGCTCATCATCGTCATCAACTACATGCCGAAGGGCATCGCCGACACCGTTCGGGACGCGGTGCGCGCCGGACGGCTGAAGCGGCGCGGCGAGGATCCGGCATGACGATGCTGAAGCTCAGGAACCTGTCCAAGCGCTTTGGCGGCGTGGTCGCCTCCGAGGATGTCAACATGGACGTGCCCGGGGGAAAGATCACCGGCCTCATCGGTCCGAACGGGGCCGGAAAGACCACCATCGTCAACATGATAACCGGCATGATGCCGGTCACGGGCGGGACGATCCACGTGGGGGACACCGACATCACCCATGCCCCCGCGCACGAGATATGCCGCGCCGGGCTGGCCCGCACCTTCCAGAACATCCGCCTGCTGTCCGAGGCGAGCGTGCTGGACAACGTAATGATCGGCCTGCACCGGCACGAACGATCCTCGACGATGGCAGCTCTCTTCGGTCTGCCCGCCGCCGCGCGCGAGACCGCCGAGATGACCGAACGCGCGCTGGCGCTGCTGGCCGAGTTCGGGTTGACCCGGTTCGCCGACTACCCCGCCGGCGGCCTGTCCTACGGCCACCAGCGCAAGGTCGAGATGGCCCGCGCGATGGCGGCAGAGCCCGACTTCATCCTGCTCGACGAACCCATCGCGGGCATGAACGACGTGGAAAGCGACGCGCTGGCCGACATCTTCCGCGGCTTCGCGGCCGCCGGAAAGGGTGTGCTCCTGATCGAGCACAACGTCCGCTTCGTAGCGCGCATGTGCAGCCACATCTACGTGCTAGACGGCGGAAGGCTGATCTCCGAGGGCACGCCCGACCACGTGCTGAACGACCCGGTCGTCATCACCGCCTATCTCGGAGGAGGCGACGATGCTTGAGGTGCGTGACCTCCGCGTCCACTACTCGGGCATCCAGGCCCTGCGCGGCGTGTCTCTCGACGTCCGCAAGGGCGAGACCGTGGCCTTGATCGGGCCCAACGGCGCGGGCAAGTCAAGCCTCTTGAACACGATCTCGGGCCTCGTCGCCAAGGACACCGGCGCCATCACCTTCGAGGGCCAGAGGATCGACGGGCTGGCGCCCTGGTCGGTGACGAAGGCGGGCATCCTGCAGGTCCCCGAAGGCCGACAGGTCTTTGCCGAGATGACGGTGCTGGAAAACCTGCAGGTGGGCGAGACCGCGCTTGCAGAGCGTGCACCGACCTATGGCCTCGAGGATGTCTACAAGGTCTTTCCGATCCTGCGGGAACGGCGCGACCAGCGCGCCGGGTCCCTGTCGGGCGGACAACAGCAGATGCTGGTGATTGGCCGCGCCCTGATGGGGGGGCCGCGCCTTCTTCTGCTGGACGAACCAAGCCTCGGGCTGGCCCCCGTAATCATCGCCCAGGTGTTCGAGGCGCTGGCGGAACTCAAGGCCCAGGGCCTGACGATCCTGCTCGTGGAGCAGAACGCGCATCTCGCGCTTACGTCATCGGACCGGGCCTACGTGATCGAACAGGGCAAGATCGTAAAGAGCGACGAAAGCCGCTCTCTCGCCACGGACCCGGAGGTCACGGCGCTTTACCTCGGGCAGGACTGAACCGAAAACCAGGGAGGAAGACACATGAAACATATGAAACTGGCCCTTGCCGCCTCGGCCATCGCGCTTGCCGCGCCGGCCCTCGCGGACGACGTCAAGATCGGCGTCGTCGTCTCGACGACATCCACCTACGCCTTCGTCGGCGAACCGCTGGTCAACGGCATGAAGCTTGCCGCCGACGAAATCTCGGCCGCGGGCGCATGGGGCGGCCACAACGTCGAGATCCTCTACCAGGACAACCGCTCGGACAAGCAGGAGGCGATCTCGCTCATCACGCGCATGGCCCAGTCAGAGAACGCGGACATCGTGATCGGCCCCATCGCCACGTCCGAGGCGATGGCAACTGGCCCCGTGGCCAATGACCTGAAGATCCCGATGTTCACCACGGCGACCTCACCCGAGGTGCTGAAGGCAGGTCCCTATATCTTCAAGTCCACGGAAACCGCCGACGCCTACATGGCCCCCGTGGGCGAACACGTAGCCAGCCTGAACCCGGCAAGCTGTTTCCTCGTGTCGATCCGCGACAACGAAGGCTACATCCGCCAGCGCAACGTGTTCCGCGAGATCATGGAGAACGCGGGTGTCACAATCGTTGGCGATGAAAGCGTGCTGTCGTCCGATACCGACTTCACCGCGCTCTCGACCAAGATCGTGGATGCCGATCCCGATTGCATGTTCGTCACCACGCCGCCCGAGCAGGCCGCCAATATCATCATCCAGGCGCGGCAGGCGGGCCTCGATCCCGACACGATCCTTGCCGGCGACAGCGGCGCGGGCTCGCAGAAGTTCATCGACGCGGGCGGCTCGGCCATCGAGGGCACGTTCTTCCCCGCCAGCTTTGTCGCCAGCGCGTCCGACAGCGCTCAGGCCTTCGCAGCCGCCTATGAGTCCGCCTATGGCAAGGCGCCCGACATCTGGGCCGCGACCGGCTACACGATGATGCAGACAGTCGCGAACGCGATCCGCAACGCCGGCGACGACGTCACCCGCGACAGCCTTCGCGACGCGATGGCCGCAACCAAGGATCTGCCAGTTGTGATGGGACAAGGCCGTCTCAGCTTCGACGCCGACCGGATCCCCACCATGGGCGGCATTGTCATGCAGATCAGCGGTGGCAGCTGGGCCCAGCCCTGACACCTGTTCAGGGGATGCGCCGTGCATGTTCGCGGCGCATCCTCGCCCTGGGTGCGACCTTGGGGAACGGAAAGACGGCACACGCGGAACCCGGAACGTGTCTGGCGCAAGGGTGGCGTCTCAGTAAGCGCAAGCAATCGTCGGCAGCGGTCCGTGCGGTTCCCCTGCAACCGGCGGGACGGGTGAACCCCAACCGCCGGCGCTCGCAGCAGCCGCTCGGGATGCGGACACCCCGGGGCTGTGGGAGTGCCGGCATGACCCGAGCAGATTCCGCCGGTTCGCTACATTTTCTGCCGCGCGCTGGTCGCTGGATCGGCTTGGCGCGGGCGAATGAGAAGCTTCCGCCACTCCGGTCAAAGCGTGGATCGAACGGCCTCACGTACTTCGGCACGCAGTATCCAGTTTCCCGGATCGTCGTCTTTTCGTTTCGCGCCTCGATAGCCCAGCAGCACCGTTCCCTCTGCCTTTTCGACGTCTAGGTTCGCACCTGCCTCGAACGAAAGGTAGCTGGCGATAAGCAGCCCCGCCGAGGCAAGGGCACGGTTTGCGGACGCGGTCGATTTGTAACCGGCCGCGTTGGCCAGACGGC
>JAUIIC010000285.1 GCA_030431935.1 Alphaproteobacteria bacterium
TAAGGCTCGGCCAGCTCCTTGAGCTCATAGATCAGCGCCAGCGCCTCGCGCGGGGTCATCTCGTCGGGAAACACCTCGGCCAGCCGGGATTCCACCGGCCCGGGACCGGCCGCCACCGGGGCTGGGGCCGCCTGTGCCGCCGCCGCGCTGAACAGGGGCAAATCGTCGATCAGCGTGGCCTTGCGCGTCCCGCCTTCGCGTTCGCCCTTCTCCAGCGCCTCCAGCACCACGCGCGCACGGTCGACCACCGCATCCGGAAGCCCGGCCAGCCGCGCCACCTGCACGCCATAGGATCGGTCCGCGGCGCCGTCGCGCACCTCGTGCAGGAAAATCACCTCGCCGTGCCATTCCTTGACGGCAACCGTGGCGTTCGCCACGCCCTCCAGCCGGTCCGCCAGCCGCGTCAGCTCGTGGTAATGCGTCGCGAAGAGCACGCGGCAGCGGTTCACTGATTGCAGGTGTTCCACGGTGGCCCAGGCGATCGACAGCCCGTCATAGGTCGCGGTCCCGCGCCCGATCTCGTCAAGGATCACCAACGCCCGCGCGTCCGCCTGGTTCAGGATCGCCGCGGTTTCCACCATCTCGACCATGAAGGTAGACCGCCCCCGCGCCAGGTCGTCGGCGGCGCCCACCCGGCTGAACAACTGGCTGACCAGCCCGATATGCGCCCGCTCTGCCGGAACGAAGGCGCCCATCTGCGCCAGAAGGGCGATCAGCGCGTTCTGCCGCAGAAAGGTCGACTTGCCCGCCATGTTCGGCCCGGTCAAAAGCCGGATCGCCGCGCCCTCGCCCGCCGTCAGGCGACAGTCGTTGGCCACGAAGGGCCCGCCGCCCTGCCGCGCGAGCGCCCGTTCCACCACCGGATGCCGCCCGCCCGTGACGTCAAAGGCGCGGCTGTCGTCCACCTCGGGGCGGCACCAGTCGCCGGCGGCCGCCACCTCGCCCAGCGCGGCGGCAAGGTCGATCTCGGCCAGCGCGCGCGCGGCGGCGGCAACCCGGTCGGCCACGTCCAGCACCGCGTCCCGCAGCCCGGCAAAGATCCGTTTCTCGATCTCCTGCGCCCGCGCGCCCGCATTCAGGATCTTCGTTTCCATCTCGGACAGCTCGACCGTCGTAAACCGAACGGCATTCGCCGTTGTCTGCCGATGGATGAACCGTTCCGACAGCGGCGGCGACAGCATCCGCTCGGCATGGGTGGCCGTGGTCTCGATGAAATAGCCCAGCACGTTGTTGTGACGGATCTTCAGCGATCCAACGCCGCTTTCGCGCGCATAATCCGCCTGCATCCCGGCGATCACGCCGCGCCCCTCGTCGCGCAGCCGCCGCGCCTCGTCCAGGTCGGGGTCATGGCCCGCCGCGATCACCCCGCCGTCGCGCAGGAACAGGGGCGGCTCGGCCACAAGCGCAGCCTCCAGCAGGTCGATCAGGCCGTCCATCCCGGTCAGGTCGCGCACCGCCTCGGCCAGCAGGCGCGGCGCGTCCGCGGGCACCAGCCCCGCCACCCGTTCCGCCTGCACCAGGCCGCCGCGAATCGCGCCAAGGTCGCGCGGCCCGCCTCGGTCCAGCGCCAGCCGCGACAGGGCCCGGTCCATGTCCGGCACCCGCCGCAGCGCCTCGCGCAGGTCGGCGCGCAGGCGCCCGTGATCCACCAGAAGGCCCACCGCGTCGTGCCGGTCGCGGATCACGCCAAGGTCCAGCGACGGGCTGGACAGTCGCCGGTCGAACAGCCGCGCGCCGGGGGCCGTCACCGTCCGGTCCACCGCGGCGGCCAGCGATCCCTCGCGCCCGCCCGACAGCGCCGCGGTCAGTTCCAGGTTCCGCCGCGTCGCCGCGTCGATCTGCATGACCCTGGACACCGCTTCCCGGACCGGTGGGCGCAACAGCGGCAGCTTTCCCTTCTGCGTCAGCGACAGGTAATCGACCAGCGCGCCCATCGCCGCCATCTCGGCCCGCGAGAACGTGCCATAGGCGTCCATCGTGCCCACAGAGAACAGCCCGGTCAGCCGCGCCTCTGCCGCCGTGCTGTCGAAGGACGCCCGCGCAAGCGGCGTCAGCGCCGCGCCCAGGTCGTCCACGATCCCGGCAACGTCGGCTTCGCGCGCCTCGCTTACCAGCACCTCGCGCGGGGCGAGCCGCGCCAGTTCCGGCGAAAGACGCACGGCGGGGCAGGGGGTGACGCGGAACTCGCCGGTGGAAATGTCCGCCCAGGCCAGCGCGCCCTCGCCCCGCACCTCGGCATGGGCGGCAAGGTAGTTGTGCCGCCGCGCATCCAGCAGCGAATCCTCGGTCAGCGTGCCAGGCGTCACCAGCCGCACCACCTCGCGCCGCACCACGGACTTGGACCCGCGTTTCTTCGCCTCGGCGGGGTCTTCCATCTGTTCGCAGACGGCTACGCGAAACCCCTTGCGGATCAGCGACAGAAGATAGCCGTCGGCGGCATGCACCGGCACCCCGCACATCGGGATATCCTCGCCCAGGTGCTTGCCCCGCTTGGTCAGCGCGATGTCCAGCGCCTCGGCCGCCGCGACCGCGTCGTCAAAGAACATCTCGTAGAAATCGCCCATCCGGTAGAACAGCAGCGCCTCGCGGTGCTGGTCCTTGATCTCCAGATACTGCGCCATCATCGGCGTCACGGCGGCATTGGCGACGGTCACTTGGCCCCCCCGGGTCGGTTCGCGCCAGACTACAAAGGCCCGCCGCCCCCCGAAAGGCCGTTTCCCTTATTTGTTGAGTGCGCGTGCCCACCCCGCTAAACCGAACGCCGGCACAGGGGAGGGAACACATCAGATGGCCAGCCAGAAATTCACCCGCGAAGAGGCGCTCAGCTATCACCTGAACCCCCGGCCCGGGAAATTCGACGTGGTGCCCTCGGTGCCGATGACCACCCAGCGCGACCTGTCGCTGGCCTATTCCCCCGGCGTCGCCGTCCCGTGCGAGGCGATCGCCGAAGCGCCAGAGACCGCCTATGACTACACCACCAAGGGCAACCTCGTCGCCGTGATCTCGAACGGCACCGCGGTCCTTGGGCTTGGCAACCTCGGCGCGCTGGCCTCCAAGCCGGTGATGGAGGGCAAGTCGGTGCTGTTCAAGCGCTTCGCCGACGTCAACTCCATCGACATCGAGCTGGACACCGAGGACCCCGACGCCTTCTGCCAGGCGGTGCGCCTGATGGGCCCCACCTTCGGCGGCATCAACCTCGAAGACATCAAGGCGCCCGAATGCTTCATCATCGAGCAGCGCCTGAAGGAAGAGATGGACATCCCCGTCTTCCACGACGACCAGCACGGCACCGCTGTGATCTGCGCGGCGGGCCTCATCAACGCGCTGCACATCTCGGGCAAGAAGATCGAGGATGTGAAGATCGTGCTCAACGGTGCGGGGGCCGCCGGCATCGCCTGTGTCGAACTCCTCAAGCGCATGGGCGCGCGGCATGAGAACTGCATCGCCTGCGACACCAAGGGCGTGATCTGGCAGGGCCGCACCGAGGGCATGAACCAGTGGAAATCGGCCCATGCGGTCAAGACCGACCTGCGCACGCTGGAAGAGGCGATGAAGGGCGCGGACGTGTTCCTTGGCGTCAGCGTCAAGGGCGCCGTCACGCCCGCGATGGTCGAAAGCATGGCCGACAACCCGGTGATCTTCGCCATGGCCAACCCCGACCCGGAAATCACCCCGGAAGAGGCGCACGCCGTCCGCCCCGACGCCATCGTCGCCACCGGCCGGTCCGACTATCCCAACCAGGTGAACAACGTCCTCGGCTTTCCCTACCTCTTCCGCGGCGCTCTCGACATCCACGCCCGCGCCATCAACGACGAGATGAAGATCGCCTGCGCCGAGGCGCTCGCCGACCTGGCAAGAGAGGACGTGCCGGACGAGGTCGCGATGGCCTATGGCAAGAAGCTGGCCTTCGGGCGCGACTACATCATCCCCACGCCCTTCGACCCGCGCCTGATCCACCGCATCCCGCCCGCGGTCGCCCGTGCCGGCATGGAAACCGG
>JAUIIC010000048.1 GCA_030431935.1 Alphaproteobacteria bacterium
CGGTGCAGGCCTTCGTCGACGACCGTTTCCTGATCGACAAGGGGCTCAGGAACTACTGGGGCTACCAGCCCATCGGCTATTTCGCGCCCGAGCCCCGCTACCTGTCGAATGGCGGCATCTGGGAATTCCAGAGCATGGTCCGCCGCTTCCATGCCGCCGGGATCGAGGTCATCCTCGACGTGGTCTACAACCACACCGGAGAGGGCAACGAGCTTGGCCCGACGCTCGCCTTCCGGGGGCTCGACAATGCCAGCTACTACCGGCTGCAGGGCAACGGGCGCTACTACATCGACGACACCGGCACCGGCAACACGCTGGACCTGACGCACCCGATGGTGCTGCGCGTGGTGATGGACAGCCTGCGCTACTGGGTCGAGGTGATGCACGTCGACGGCTTCCGCTTCGACCTGGCCACCGTGCTGGCGCGCGAGGCGCACGGTTTCGACCGCCGGTCGGGCTTTCTCGATGCGATCCGGCAGGACCCTGTGCTGGCGCGCGTCAAGCTGATCGCCGAGCCCTGGGACCTTGGCCCCGGCGGCTACCAGCTGGGCGGCTGGCCGCATCCGTTCCACGAATGGAACGACAAGTTCCGCGACGACGTGCGCCGCTTCTGGCGCGGCGACGCGGGCATGACCCCGATGCTGGCCAAGCGCCTCCTGGGCTCCGCCGACGAGTTCGACCGGCTGGGGCGCGGCGCCACGTCATCGGTCAACTTCATCACCGCCCATGACGGCTTCACGCTCGAAGACCTCGTGACCTACACGCAGAAGCGCAACGCCGCCAACGGCGAGGACAACCGCGACGGCAAGGACGAGAACCTGTCGGACAACATGGGTGTCGAGGGCCCGACCAAGGACCGCCGCATCCGCGCCGCCCGCGACCTGCGCAAGCGCAACCTGCTGGCCACGCTCTTCCTGTCACAGGGCACGCCCATGCTGCTGGCCGGCGACGAGCTGGGCAACAGCCAGGGCGGCAACAACAACGCCTACGCCCAGGACAACGAAACCGGCTGGGTCGACTGGTCCGACCCCGACACCGCGCTCACCGACTTCGTCGCCCGGCTGGCCCGGATGCGGCGCGAACACAGCGTGCTCCGCCAGCGGCTTTTCCTGCATTCGCTGCCGCGCCAGAAGGACGGCATCCCAGATCTCTACTGGCGCCTGCCCGACGGTCGCGTGCCCACGACCGAGGATTGGCACAACCCCGACTGGACCGCGCTGTGCGTGGAAATCCGCACCTCGTCCCTGACGCCCGACTATGCCGCCTCGGACGACGTGATCTTCGCCGTCTTCAATGCGGGAAGCGCGGTCAAGGTCACGCTGCCCGACTGCCCCGAGGGGCTGACCTGGGAAGAGATCCTTGATACCACCCGTCCCGACGCGGGCCCCTGCTGCCTGACCGTGCGCACGATCACCGCGCCGGCGCACGCGGTGCTCGCCTTCGCCCGAACCCCCGCCTGACGCCCGCCCGAAGGAGGCCGCCATGACGCTGCTGACCATTCCGACCCAACCGATCGACGGGCAGAAGCCCGGCACCTCGGGGCTGCGCAAGAAGACGCCGGTCTTCATGCAGCACCACTACCTGGAAAACTTCGTGCAGGCGATCTTCGACGCCACCGGCGGCGCGGCCGGGAAAAGCTACGTGGTGGGCGGCGACGGGCGCTATTTCAACGACCGCGCGGTGCAGGTGATCCTGCGCATGGCCGCCGCCAACGGCGCGGCCAAGGTGATCGTGGGGGCGAACGGCATCCTGTCGACGCCCGCCGCCTCGCACCTGATCCGCAAGTACCAGACCGATGGCGGCATCATCCTGTCGGCCAGCCACAATCCCGGCGGCCCGAACGAGGATTTCGGCATCAAGTTCAATACCCCCAACGGCGGCCCCGCCCCCGAGCAGGTGACAGAGGCGATCTTTGCCGCCACCGGGCGGCTGACCGAGTACCGCATCATCGAGGTGCAGGACATCGACATCGCCACCCTCGGCCCGCAGATGCTGGGCGACATGCATGTCAGCGTCGTGGACCCGGTTTCCGACTATGCCGACCTGATGGAGACGCTCTTCGACTTCAACGCGATCCGCGCCATGATCGGCCGCGGCTTCCGTCTGCGCTTCGACGCGATGTGCGCCGTGACCGGCCCCTATGCGCGCGAGATCCTCGAAAACCGGCTGGGCGCGGCGGCGGGCAGCGTTGTCAACGCCACGCCGCTGCCGGATTTCGGCGGGATGCACCCCGATCCGAACCCGACCTGGGCCGCGGACCTGATGGACAAGCTCTGGGCCGAGGACGGGCCCGACTTCGGCGCGGCCAGCGATGGCGACGGCGACCGCAACATGATCGTGGGACGCCGGACCTATGTCTCGCCCTCCGACAGCCTTGCCGTGATCGCCGCCAACGCGCACCTGGCGCCGGGCTATGCGGGCGGGCTCGCCGGCGTCGCGCGCTCCATGCCCACCTCGACCGCGGTGGACCGCGTGGCGGCCGAACGCGGGATGGAATGCTTCGAGACGCCCACGGGCTGGAAATTCTTCGGCAACCTGATGGACGCGGGGCGCGTGACGCTCTGTGGAGAGGAAAGTTTCGGTACCGGCTCGTCCCATGTGCGCGAGAAGGACGGGGTTTGGGCCGTGCTGATGTGGCTCAACATCCTTGCCGCCACCGGGAAAAGCGTGGCCGACCTCCTGGCCGAACACTGGGCCCGCTATGGCCGCACCTACTATTCCCGCCACGACTTCGAGGCGCTCGACGCCGATGCCGCCGCCGCGATGATCGAGGACCTGCGCGCCCGCCTGCCGGGCCTGCCGGGCACCACCGCCTCGGGCCTGACCGTCGCCGCCGCCGACGACTTCGCCTATACCGATCCGGTGGACGGGTCGGTCTCGGCGGGGCAGGGGATCCGCCTGACGTTCGAGGGCGGCGCGCGCGCCGTGATGCGCCTGTCGGGCACCGGCACCAGCGGCGCGACGCTGCGGCTTTACCTCGAACACCACGCCGACGGCCCCGACGGTCTGACCCTTGATGCGCAGGAAGCCCTTGCGCCCGTGATCCGCGCCGCGCATGACATTGCCGGAATCGCGGAGAAGGTCGGCCGCACCACGCCAGACGTGGTGACCTGACCCCCGCACGCGCCGGCAAGGGAGGGCTGCGCGACAGATGAAGGACACGGGCGAGGCTTCGGTCGCGGGCGATCCGCGGCTTTTCGACATGCGGCTGCGGCGCAGCCACGACGACCTTTTCGGCATGCTGGCGCGGCTCTACGGGCACCGGCCCGACTATGCCGCCTTCCGCGACGCGCTCGACGCCGCCCTGCGCGCCGCCTGGGCCGCCCGCCCCGACGCGCTGAAATGGCACGACCTCGAACGCGACCTGGAACCCGACTGGTTCCAGCGCCCCGACATGGCGGGATACGTCTTCTACGCGGACCGCTTCGCCGGCGATTTCCGCGGCGTGGCCGAGCGTATCGACTACCTGAAGGACCTGGGCATCACCTATGTCCATATCATGCCCTGCCTGCACCCGCGCCCGGGCGACAGCGACGGCGGCTATTCGGTGATGGACTACCGCAGCACCGATCCCCGGCTGGGCAGCATGGCGGATCTTCAGGCGCTGGCCGCCGCCCTGCGATCGCACGGGATGAGCCTGTGCATCGACCTCGTCCTGAACCACACCGCGCGCGAACACGACTGGGCCGCGCGCGCCCGCGCCGGAGAGGCGCGCTATCGCGACTACTACCACGTCTTCGACGACGAGACCGAGCCGCGCGCCTTCGACCGCACCCTGGTCGAGGTCTTTCCCGACACCGCGCCCGGCAACTTCACCTTCGACGCGGACCTGAACGCCTGGGTCTGGACCACCTTCAACACCCACCAGTGGGACCTGAACTGGGCCAACCCCTGGGTGTTCCTGGAGATGACCGAGGTGATGCTCTACCTCGCCAACCAGGGCGTCGACGTGCTGCGCTTCGACGCGGTGGCCTTCATGTGGAAGCGCATGGGCACCCGCTGCCAGTCCGAGCCCGAGGTTCACATGATCCTGCACGCGCTGCGCGCGGCCAGCCGGATCGTCGCGCCCGCCGTCATCCACCTGCACGAGGCCATCGTCGGCCCGGCCGAGATGATCCCTTACCTGGGCCAGGGCGAGCATTCCGGCAAGGAGGGCAACCTCGCCTATCACAACAGCCTGATGGTGCAGGTCTGGTCGGCGCTGGCCAGCCGCGATGCCCGGATGATGGCGCATGTGCTGGATACCCATTTCCCGCCCGTCCTGCCCAACGCCACCTATGCCACCTACCTGCGCTGCCACGACGACATCGGCTGGGCCGTGACGGACGAGGACGCCGCCGCCTCGGGGCTGTCGGGGCAGGGGCACCGCGCCTTCCTGTCCGAGTTCTACGAGGGCCGCTTTCCCGGCAGCTTCGCGCGCGGCGCGCTTTTCCAGGTGAACGAGGCCACCGGCGACCGGCGGATCAGCGGCACCTGCGCCTCGCTGGCCGGGCTGGAACAGGCGCTTGCGCTCAACGATCCGGGGCTGGCCGACATGGCCGTGGCGCGCATCCTGATGGGCCACGCGCTGATCGCCAGCTTTGGCGGCATCCCGCTTGTCTACATGGGCGACGAGATCGCGCTTCTGAACGACTGGCACTACATCGACACCCCCGCGCATGCCCATGACAGCCGCTGGCTCCACCGCCCCGAAATGGACTGGCCCGCCGCCGCCGAGGCGCAGGCCGGGGGCGACGGCCCCGCCGCGCGGGTCTGGCACGGGCTGCGCCACATCCTCGCCCGCCGCGCCGCAACGCCCGCGCTCCACGCCCAGTATCCCACGCTGATCTGTCGCCCCGACGACCCTGCGCTTTTCGCCTTCCGCCGCGCCGCCCCCGCCGCGCCGCTGCTCTGCGTCTTCAACGTCGCCGACAGCTGGCGGGTGCTGCCGGAGGACTGGGCCGCCGCGCAGGGCGTCACGGCGTTTCGCTGCGCTCTGGCCGACGCGCCGGTCACGCCCCAGGACGGCAAGCTGCACCTGCCGCCCTACGCGGCGCTCTGGCTGGCCTGAGATGTCGGCCGTCCGGGGCGCGACGGACGGCCAAAGGTAGACAAGCCGCCCCGCGCGGGTCATGTTCATATATGAAGAGGTTTCCGAATGCCGCACCTGTCGTTTGAGTATTCCCGCGGTCTCGGCCGCATGGCCGACCTGGACGCTTTCGCGGACGGAATGCGTGACGCGATGCTCGCCTCGGGCGTCTTTCCCCTCGGCGGCATCCGGGTGCGCGGGTTCGAGGCCGACGTTCAGGCCATCGCCGATGGCGGCGACTACCATTTCCTCGACATGATCGTGCGCATGGGCGCGGGCCGCAGCGACGACACCAAGGTCGAGGTCGCCGACGCGCTTTACGCCGCCGCCCGCGCGCTGCTGGAGCCGCAGGTGAGTACGCCCTTCATGCTCAGCCTCGAGATCGTGGAAATCGACCCCACGCTCAGCCGCAAGGCCTGGAACACGGTGCATGCCGCCGTGCAGGCCGCCGCCGATGCGTGACACGGACCGCGCCCTGCCCATCGCGCTCCTTCGGGCGCGCGAGGCGACGATGCGCAGTTTCCGCGGCCATCTCGACCAGCATGGCGTCACGCCCGAGCAGTGGCGCGTGATCCGCGAACTGGCCGAGGACGGCGCGCTGACCGCCGGCGAGTTGTCGGAACGCTGCGTGCTGATGCCGCCGTCGCTCTCGCGCATCCTCAAGGCGCTGGAGACGCGCGGCCTGCTCCAGCGCGTGGCCGACGGCGACGGGCGGCGCAAGCGGGTGGACCTGACCGACGAGGGCCGGGCGGTCTTCGACGGCATGTCCGTCACCGCCGAGGCGATCTATGCAAGGATCGAGGCCGCCTATGGCCGGGACCGCATGGACACGCTTCTGGACCTTCTCATCGAATTGCGCAGTGCAATCGAGTCGGTGGACGACGTGGTGCTTGACAGCGAGAGGGCATCTTCTTAACACGTTAAGAAAAGGCGTGGGGGAGAACATGGCAACGCTCGACGAAAACCTGGACAAGGCAGGGCGCTACATGGCGCGCTGGGCCGATGGCTGCCTGAACCACATCGCCGGGCAATCCGTGCCCGCCGCCTCGGGCCGCATGTTCGAAACCCGCTCGCCGGTGGACCTGGCACCCCTGGCGCAGGTGGCCGAGGGCGACGCCGCCGACATCGACCGCGCCGCCCAGGCCGCGCGCGATGCCTTCCCCGAATGGCGCGCCATGCCGGGCGCGAAACGCCGCGACCTGCTGCATGCCATCGCCGACGCCATCGTGGCCCGGGCCGAGGAAATCGCCCTGACCGAATGCCTCGACACCGGCCAGGCGCTGCGCTTCATGTCCAAGGCCGCGCTGCGCGGCGCCGACAACTTCCGCTTCTACGCCGACAAGGCGCCCGAGGCGCGCGACGGCCAGTCGCTTTACGGCCCCAACCAGATCAACATGACCAGCCGCACGCCCATCGGCCCGGTCGGCATCATCACGCCCTGGAACACGCCCTTCATGCTGTCCACCTGGAAGATCGCGCCCGCGCTCGCCGCCGGCTGCACGGTCGTCCACAAGCCGGCGGAACTGTCGCCGCTGACCGCCCGCCTGCTGGTGGAGATCGCCGAGGAGGCGGGCCTGCCGCCGGGTGTCTGGAACACCGTCAACGGCTTCGGCGAAACGGCGGGCAAGGCGCTGTGCGAGCATCCCGCGATCAAGGCCATCGCCTTCATTGGCGAAAGCCGCACGGGCCAGGCGATCATGGCGCAGGGCGCCTCGACGCTCAAACGCGTCCACCTCGAACTGGGCGGCAAGAACCCGGTCGTCGTCTTCGACGACGCCGATCTGGACCGCGCCGCCGATGCCGCCGTCTTCATGATCTACTCGCTGAACGGCGAGCGCTGCACCTCGTCCTCGCGGCTTCTGGTGCAGGACACGATCTATGACGCCTTCACCGCCCGCGTGGCCGAAAAGGCCGCCAACATCCGCGTCGGCCACCCGCTCGACCCCGAGACGGTGATCGGCCCGCTGATCGCGCCCGAGCACCGGGCCAAGGTCCTGTCCTACTTCGACACCGCCCACGCCGAGGGCGCCACCATTGCCACCGGCGGAGAGGCCTGGGGCGACACCGGCTGCTGGGTCAAGCCCACGCTCTTTACCGGGGCCACCAACGACATGGCCATCGCGCAAGAGGAAATCTTCGGCCCGGTCCTGACGGCGATCCCGTTCGCCGACGAGGCCGACGCGCTGCGCATGGCCAATGACGTGGGCTATGGCCTTGCCGGCTATCTCTGGACCTCGGACGTCACCCGCGCCCTGCGTTTTTCCGACGCGATGGAGGCGGGGATGATCTGGGTGAACTCGGAAAACCTGCGCCACCTGCCAACGCCCTTCGGCGGCATGAAGTCCAGCGGCATCGGCCGCGACGGCGGCGACTGGTCCTTCGACTTCTACATGGAAACCCGCAACGTCGCCTTTTCCACCACGGCGCACCGCATTCCAAAGCTGGGCGGCTAGGCCGCCCGCACCGGCAGGGAGGACCGCGATCATGGGCGAAATCGTTCTGGCCGCCAAATGCACGCACGTGCCCACCATGCTGATGTCCGAGCAGGAGGGCCCGATCCACGGCACCCGCCAGCCCGCCATCGACGGCCACATGGAAATCGCCCGCCGCGCCGCCGCGCTCGGCGCCGACACCGTGGTGATCTGCGACACCCACTGGGTCATCAACGCGGGCTTTCACATCAACGCCAACGCGCGCTTCAAGGGGCTCTTCACCTCGAACGAGTTTCCCCAGTTCATCCAGAACCTCGAATACGACTATGACGGCCACCCAGCGCTGGGCGACGCCATCGCCGCCGAGGCCACCGAACGCGGCGTCCACACCCTGTCGCACCAGCTCGACAGCCTCGAACTGGAATACGGCACGCTGGTGCCCATGCGCTTCATGTCGCGCGCCCACAGGATGCGCGTCGTCTCCATCGCCGCCTGGTGCACGGTCCACGACCACCAGGAAAGCCGCGTGGTGGGGCAGGCCATCCGCGCCGCGGTCGAGGCCTCGGACAGCAAGGTCCTTCTCGTCGCCTCGGGCTCGCTCAGCCACAAGATCTGGCCCAACCGCGACTATGCCGCCAACAACGGCACCTTCACCATCAGTTCCGAGTTCAACCGCCAGGTCGATCTCCACGTTCTCGACATGTGGCAGCGCGGCGACCACGCGACCTTCTTGAAAATGCTGCCCGAATATGCCGAACATTGCTGCGGCGAAGGCTCGATGCACGACACCGCCATGCTTTACGGCGCGCTCGGCTGGGATGCCTACGACCGTCCGTGCGAGGTGGTGACCCCCTATTTCCCGTCCTCGGGAACCGGCCAGACCAACGTGATCTTCCCGGTCTGATCCGGGCCGGCGCAAACGACAAAGGAAGACCAGACGTGCCCGTACCCGCCCCGAACCTCTACCCGGCGTTCAACACCATCCGGCTCAGCCACGTGGAACTCCATGTGACCGATCTCGATGCCTCGCGCGCCTTCTACGTCGACATGCTGGGCCTTCAGGTCACCCACCAGGACAGCGAGATGCTGACGCTGCGTGCGATGGAGGAACGCGGCCACCACTGCCTCGTGCTGCGCCGCGCCGACGCGCCCGCCGCCACCGCCGTAGTGTTCAAGGTCTGGTCCGAGGCCGATCTCGACCACGCCGCCGACTGGCTCGCGCGCCAGGGCCGCCCGGTGTCCTGGGTGGACCGCCCCTTCCAGGGCCGCACGCTGGCCAGTTCCGACCCCCACGGCCTGCCCATCGAGTTCTACCACGAGATGGAGCGCCTGCCGCCCATCCACCAGCAATACGCGCTCTACCACGGCGTCCGCCCGCTGCGGATCGACCATTTCAACTGCTTTTCGCCCGACGTGGACGCCAGCGTCGCCTTCTGGAACGACATGGGCTTTCGCGTCACCGAGTACACGGAAGACGCCGAGACGAAAAAGCTCTGGGCCGCGTGGATGCACCGCAAGGGCGGCGTGCATGACATGGCCTTCACCAACGGGCTTGGCCCGCGCCTGCATCACATCGCCTTCTGGACGGCTCATCCCATGAACATCATCGACCTGCTCGACCTGATGTCGACCACCGGCTATGTCGGCAGCATCGAACGCGGCCCCGGACGGCACGGCATCTCGAACGCCTTCTTCCTCTACATCCGCGACCCCGACGGGCACCGGACGGAAATCTACGCCTCGGACTACCAGACCGTTGACCCCGACCACGAGCCGATCCACTGGGATCTGAAGGACCCGCAGCGCCAGACGCTCTGGGGCGCGCCCGCGCCGCGCAGCTGGTTCGAGGAAGGCACGCTCTTCACCGGTCTCGCCCCGCAACCCTCGCGGCTTGCCGCCCAACCGATCGTCGCCCCATGATGCGCCGTCTCGCCAGCTTCCGCTCCGCCGGCCGGTCCTTCTGGGGCGTCCCCGTCGAGGATGGCATGATCGCGCTCAGCCAAGAATACCCGAACTGGCCGACCCTGCGAAACGTGATCGAGGCCGAGGCGATCGAGGTCGTGCTCGATGCCGCGCGCAACGGCACCGTGACCCATCCGCACGGCACCTTCGACTGGGAGATCCCGATCCCGGACCCCGAAAAGATCATCTGCGTCGGCGTGAACTACGCCAACCGCAACGAGGAGTACAAGGACGGGCAGGAAGCGCCCCCGAACCCCTCGCTCTTCATCCGCTTCCCGCGCTCCTTCACGGGGCATGAACGGCCCCTGATCCGCCCGCCCGAAAGCCCGCAACTCGACTACGAGGGCGAGATCGCCATCGTGATCGGCCGGGGCGGGCGCCGCATCCCGCAGGCGCGGGCCTGGTCCCATATCGCCGCCATGACGCTGGCCAACGAGGGCACGATCCGCGACTGGGTGCGCCACGCCAAGTTCAACGTCACGCAGGGCAAGAACTGGGACGGCTCTGGCGCCATCGGCCCCTGGCTTGTCCCCTTCGACAGTCGCGACCAGCTGGAAGACGCGCGCCTTGTAACCCGCGTCAACGGCAAGGTCCGGCAGGACGACCGCACCACCTCGATGATGTTCCCGATCCCCATGCTGATCTCCTACATCTCGACCTTCACCACTCTGGTGCCGGGCGACGTGATCCTGACGGGCACGCCCACCGGGGCGGGCGCGCGCTTCGACCCGCCGATCTGGCTGGAACCGGGCGACGAGGTCACGGTCGAGGTCGAGGGTATCGGCATGCTCCGCAACCGCGTCGAGGACGAGGCATGACGCCCGAGGAACACGCCGCCGCCGGTGCCGCCCTGTTTGAGGCAGAGCGCGATTGCCGCCAGATCGGGCTTCTGTCCGTGAAATGCCCCGGAATGACGCTGGCCGACGCCTACGCGGTGCAGGACGCCTTCGTGCAGCGCAAGATCGCGGCGGGCGGCACGGTCATGGGCTGGAAGATCGGGCTCACCAGCCGGGCCATGCAGGACGCGCTCAAGATCGACACGCCCGATTCCGGGGTGCTGTTCCACGACATGGACTTCGCCAGCGGCGCCACCGTGCCCGCCGGGCGCTTCATCCAGCCCCGCGTCGAGGCCGAAATCGCCTTTGTCCTGAAATCCCCGCTGGGTGGGGCCGACGTGACGCGAGAGGATGTGCTGGCCGCCACCGACCATGTCGCCCCGGCGCTCGAAATCCTCGACACCCGCATCCTGCGCGCCGACCCCGAAACCGGCCAGCCGCGCAAGGTCACCGACACCATCTCAGACAACGCCGCCAATGCCGGGATCGTCCTTGGCGCCACCCGCGCGGCGGCTGATGCCCAGGACCTGCGCTGGGTCGGCGCCATCGTCAGCCGCGACGGCACGGTCGAGGAAACCGGCCTCGGCGCCGGCGTCCTGAACGATCCGGTCATGGGCCTTGTCTGGCTCGCCCGCCGCCTGGCAGAGTTCGGCGGCCGCATGGAGGCGGGGCAGGTGATCCTGTCGGGCAGCTTCATCCGCCCCATCGAATGCCCGCCGGGCTGCCGCATCTCGGCCGATTTCGGCGGCTTCGGCAGCGTCGACATCGCCTTCGCATGAGCGGGACAGGCCAGGCCGCCGACCGGCAGGCGATCATCGACGCCTGCCGTGACATGAACGCCAGCGGCCTGAACCAGGGCACCTCGGGCAACGTGTCGGTCCGGCACGGGGCCTCCATGCTCATCACCCCCTCGGCCACGCCCTACGACGCCATGACCCCCGACATGATCGCGGAAATGCCGCTCGACGCGGGCGCCGAGGACGGCGCATGGACCGGCCCGCGCAAGCCCTCGACCGAATGGCGCTTTCACCGCGACATCCTGCGCGCCCGGCCCGAGATCGGCGCCGTGGTCCACGCCCATCCGCCCTATTGCACGACGCTGGCCGTCGCGCGCCGCCCGATTCCCGCCTGTCACTACATGATCGCGGCCTTCGGCGGCAACGACGTGCGCTGCGCGGGCTACGCCACCTATGGCACCGCCGCGCTCTCGGCCCTCGCGCTCGACGCGCTGACCGACCGCACCGCCTGCCTTCTGGCCAACCACGGCATGATCGCGCTGGGCGAGACGCTGGACAAGGCGATGTGGCGCGCCGTGGAACTCGAGACCATCGCGCGCCAGTACTACCAGTCGCTTCTCATCGGCGGGCCGGTCCTGCTGGACGATGCGGCCATCGCCGAAACCATGGCGGGCTTCGGCAGCTACGGCCTCGCCGCCAAGCGCTGATCGCCCGCGCCCCGTCCGCCCCTCGGACAATGCGTCACGATGATGGCGGACCCCGTGGACCTGCCGCGGAATTGCCCGAACACCGTCATACAATGCTACCCCGCGGCGCCCTACCGTTTCCACGTTGTCCAGGTGGGCGAGGTAACGAGGGCAAGGGTAAATGGCGACCTATGTGGTGACACCGGCGAACTGGAACGATCCTGCGTTCTGGTCCTCGATCTCGACCAGCAACTACGACACGCTGGACCTGACGGCGCTCGACAGCAGCTTCAGCATCACCATCGCCGTCGGTCCCGGCATCATCGAGATATCCGATCCGACCGCCAGCTTCACCATCGGTTCGCCCAGCGTGGGCGGCACCGATGCCAACCTCGCCAGCGGCAGCATCAGCCATTTCGACATCATCGACGGCTCGGATGGCGTCGAGAACCTGACCTGGGGCGGGGACAACAACGATTTCGCCCTGGGCGGCGGCGATGACGTCGCCGACGCCGGCGGCGGCACCAACACCGTGGACGGCGGCGCGGGCAACGACACGATCACCGCGGGGTCGGGGACCGACACGCTGTTCGGCGGGACGGGCGACGACACGATCACCTCGGGCGGCGGCACCGACACGGTGCAGGGCGGGGCCGGCGACGACAGCATCGACGGCGGCGCGGGCGCGGACACGCTCTACGGCAACTCCGGATCCGACCGCATCCTCGGCGGCGACAATGACGACGTCATCTACGGCGATAACCCGACGCCCCCCGAGAACCTGATCGTCAACGGCAGCTTCGAGGACCTGACAGGCACCGTGCCCGTCGGCTACGGCGACCTCGGCGTCGGCTCCATCACCGGCTGGACCGACTACAGCGGCGGCGACTTCGACCTGCACACCAATGGCAAGGGCGGCACCTTCGCCACCGACGGCACCCATGTGCTCGACATGGGCGGCAGCCCGTCGAACCTGCATGTCTACCAGGACGTGGCCGGGGTCGTGACCGGCGAGACCTATACGCTGACCTTCGACGCCGGCGATGTCATCGGCGGCGGCAACGCGGTCGAGGTCTACTGGGGCGGCGAACTCGTCGCCACCGTCGACCCGGTCGAAGGCGGCATGGAAAGCTTCACGTTCGAGCTGACGGGCGGCGCAGGCGATGGCAGCAACCGGCTCGAATTCAGAGAGATCGGGCCCATCGACGTCGATGGCGTCCAGCTCGACAACGTCCAGCTGTTCGCCGCGCCCGGCGGGGCGGACGACCTGCATGGCGGCGCCGGCAACGACACGATCTTCGGCAACGAGGGCGACGACACGATCACCGGCGGCACCGGCGACGACACGATGACCGGCGGGGCCGGTGACGACACCTTCGTGATCGAGGACGGCGGCGGGACCGACGCCATCGAAGACTTCGACATGGGCGATACCGACGGCGACGGTTTCACCAACGACCAGCTTGACGTGTCGGGCATGACCACCGGCAACGGACCGGGCGGCGCGGTGCGCTTCTGGGACGTGACCCTGTCCGAGGACCTGGGCGGCAACGCGGTCCTGAGTTTCCCGGACGGGACCTCCATCACGCTGAATGGCGTGACGATGGATGAAGTCGACAGCATCGCCGAGATGGCCTCGATCGGCATTCCCTGCTTCACGCCGGGCACGTTGATCCAGACCGCCGAAGGGGCGGTGCCGGTCGAGGATATCCGCCCCGGCGATAGGCTGGTGACGCGCGACAACAGGCTTCAGCCGGTGCTCTGGGCCGGGCGGCGCAGCCTCGGCGCGGACGACCTCCGCGCCGCGCCGGAACTGCGCCCCGTGCTGGTGCGCAAGGGGGCCGTGGGCAACGCGCGCCGCCTCTGGGTCTCGCCGCAGCACGGCTTTCTGCGCGACGGACGCCTGCTGCGCGCCCGCCACATGGCAGAGGTCTTCGGCCCGCGGATGGCCCGCATCGACATGGACGCGCGCACGGTCGACTACATTCACCTGCTGACGCCCCGGCACGAGCTTATCCTTGCCGAGGGCGCGTGGAGCGAGACCTTCTATCCCGGGCCGATGGCGCTGATGGCGCTTGGTTGGCGGGGGCGCGTCGACCTGGCGCGTGCGGTTCCCGCGCTCGCTCCTGCCCTGATGGACGCCACGGCCCGGCCCGCCACGATCGAGGACCGTGTCGCACGCCTCTACGGTTCGCCGGCGCGGCCCTACCTGCTGCGTCGGAACCTTGTCGAGTCTGCAAACGGGGCGCGCGCGGCGTAAACCACAGTGTCGCGTCGCCCCCGCGCCGACGCGATGCCGACGTTTTGCCGACGCGATGCCGAAGCCCGGAAATCCCTATTTCCCAATGCGTTAACCCCGATTCGCCACGTATCCGCCCTCGGACCCTTGCACGGTCCTTCGATACCCCCTCCCGGGCGACGCGGCCCGGCACGGCCGCCCCCGGGCCGCAAGCCCTGCCCATGCCACCGGGCGCCCCTGCCGCCGCCGTCCGGACCCCCTGCCAGCCCCGCCGCCTGCCGGGGCAGACCCGCACCAAACCACCCGGCAGCTCAGGCGATCTTCGGTGCACACCGGATTTTTCACGTATTCTGCTTGACTTGTGGCGCGCGGAGAACGATGTCACCCGGGACCGCAGACGTACTGCCGCGTGAGCAGTTGGCCGCAAGGGCCGAACAAGCGTGCGTTCACCGTTTCCCACATCACGCGAGGAGGCAGCCCCGACCCGTCGGCCGAGGGCACTCTGACGCTTCCCGGTGCCGTCCCGGCGCCGGGCCCAATCATCCCGCGGGCATCACGCCCGCCGAAAGGTATTCATGGACTTCGAACAGATGGGGCTCCACCCCAAACTTATCAAGCAAATCAAGACGTTGAACTTCACGGCGCCGACGCCGATCCAGGCCCAGGCGATCCCGCACGCCCTGAAGGGGCGCGACGTGATGGGCCTTGCCCAGACCGGTACCGGCAAGACCGCCGCCTTCGGCCTGCCGCTCCTGCACGCGCTGCTCTCGGTGGGCGCACCCGCCGCGCCGAAGGGGGCCACCGGCCTCGTGCTGGCGCCGACCCGCGAACTGGCCAAGCAGATCGCCGATACCCTTGGCGGCTTCGTCCGCGGCGGCCACCTGCGCGTGGCGCTCGTCGTGGGCGGCGTGTCGATGGGCCGCCAGATCGAGACGATGCGCAAGGGCGTCGACCTCCTGATCGCCACGCCCGGACGGCTGATCGACCTGCTGGACCGCAAGGCGGTGCGGCTGGACCAGACCCGTTTCCTTGTGCTGGACGAGGCCGACCAGATGCTCGACATGGGCTTCATCCAGGCGCTGCGCCGCATCGCGCCGCTGCTGCCGCGTGATCGTCAGACCATGATGTTCTCGGCCACCATGCCCAAGCTGATGGCCGACCTGTCGGCCCAATTCCTCAACGATCCCATGAAGGTAGAGGTGGCCCGGCGCAGCGTCACCGCCGACAAGGTGCGGCAGGAACTGCACTTCGTTGCGCAGGAAGAAAAGACAGAGCTCCTGATGCAGCTGATGTCGGCGCATGTGGGCCAGCGCACGCTGGTGTTCGCCCGCACCAAGCACGGGGCGGAGCGGCTGATGAAGAAGCTGGCCGCCGCCGGCTTCGACGCGGCCTCGATCCACGGCAACAAGAACCAGAGCCAGCGCGACCGGGCGATCCGTGCCTTCAAGGCCGCCGAGGTGACGGTGCTCGTGGCCACCGACGTGGCGGCCCGCGGCATCGACATTCCCGAAGTCACCCATGTCTACAACTACGACATGCCGAACGTGGCCGAGAACTACGTCCACCGGATCGGGCGCACCGCGCGCGCCGGGGCCTCGGGGCAGGCCGTCGCCTTCTGCGCCAAGGACGAGATGTCCGAACTGCGCGCGGTCGAGAAGCTGCTGAAGACGGGCATCCCGGTTGTGGGCGGCGAAAGCTGGTCCACGGGTCAGCCCCCGCGCAAGGCCGCCGCAAACCGTCCGGCCCGCCAGCGCAGGCGGCCCGGTCGCGGCCAGAAGGTCAGCCGCGCCGCGTAAGGGACGGCATGACCAAGGGCGGCGCTCAGGTCTGCAGCGCCGCCAGAAGGTCGCGCGCCGTCGTGCCGTCGAACTGCACGTGGCGGCGCATCGCCGCCGCGGCGGCCTCGGCATCCCGCGCCAGGATCAGGCCCGCGATCTCGCGGTGATCGCGCGCCGAGGCCGCGATCGCCCCTCTATAGCCATAGCGCGCGCGGTAATAGGCCATCAGCTTGCGCGCCTGGGTCTTCAGGTCGTCGAGCAGGAACGCATTGCCCGCCGCGCGGGCGATGGTTTCGTGAAACCGCATGTTCAGCTGGTAATACGCATCCGGCGCGGCGTTGCCGTGGTCGCGCGCATGCGCCTCGCAGGCTGCGGTGGCGGCCTCGATTTCCAGCGCTGCGGCGGCGGAGTGGCGCCGCGCGGCCAGCCCGGCGGCCAGGCCTTCAAGGCTGGCGTGCAGCTCCAGGATCGCCAGGAACTGGTCCAGCGTGGGGCGGAAGACCTCGGCCCCCTTGCGCGGCGTCCGGGTGATGAGCCCGGCGGTCTCCAGCCGGATCAGGGCCTCTCGGAACGGGGTGCGCGACACGCCATGCGCGGCCATCAGCGCCTGTTCGTCGATCAGGTCGCCGGGGTTCAGCGCCCCGTCCTCGATCAGGCTGAAGATCGCGGCAAGAATGGTGTCGGTCTGTCCGGCCATGCCGCGATTTCACCGCGCACCGCGCCGCGATGCAATCGCCTTTGCCTGCGTCAGGGGGGATTCTTGACAGTTGCGGTCAGATTGCCCAAGCCCGGGGGGAGAAGGAAAGGAACGACGGGTGGCACGGCGGCATCTGGATCTGCGCGAACGGGCGCTGGCGGCGGGCGCGGTGGCGCTGGGGCTGTTCTGCCTCATGCCGCATGTGGCCGTGCTGCTGGCCGCCGTGTCGGCGGAAAGCGACACGCTGCGCCACCTGATGGACACGGTCCTTGGCCGCTACGTGGGCACGACGCTTGTCCTCGTGGTGCTGGTGTCCATCGGCACCTTCCTGATCGGCACCGGCGCGGCCTGGCTGGTGGTGATGACCGAGTTTCCCGGGCGCAAGGTCTTCGAGGTGGCGCTGGTCCTGCCGCTGGCCTTTCCGGCCTACGTGATGGCCTATGCCTATACCCATGTCCTCGATCATCCGGGGATCGTGCAGACGACCTTGCGGCAGGTGACGGGATGGGGCCCGCGCGACTACTGGTTCCCCGAGATCCGGTCGGTCGGGGGGGCGGCGGCGATGCTGGTGATCGTGCTTTTTCCCTATGTCTACCTGCTGGCGCGGGCGGCCTTCGTCAGCCAGAGCGCGACGACGTTCTTCGCCGCCCGCGCGCTGGGGCGCACGCCGCTTCGGGCCTTCCTGTCCGTGTCGCTGCCGATGGCGCGGCCCGCCATCGCCTCGGGCGTGCTGCTGGCCACGATGGAGACGATCGCGGACTACGGGACGGTGTCCTATTTCGGGGTGCAGACCTTCGCCACCGGCATCTACACCAGCTGGTTCTCGCTGGCCGACCGGACCGGGGCCGCGCAACTGGCGCTTGGCCTACTGTCCTTCGCGCTGCTGCTGGCGCTCCTTGAGCGTTTCAGCAGGGGGCGGGCGCGCTATCACGCGGGCCACCGGGTCGAGGGCATGGCGCGTATGCCGTTGAGCGGGGGCGCCCGCTGGGGGGCAGTGCTGCTGTGTGCCCTGCCGGTGCTGGCAGGGGCCGTGATCCCCGCGATCGCGCTGGCCTCGATGGCCATCGGGTCCGAGCAGGACCTGCTCGGGCGCCGCTACATGGGGTTCATCCGCAACTCGCTGATCCTGGCGACGGTGGCCGCGCTGCTGACCGTCACGGCGGCGATGCTGCTGGGCAGTTTCCAGCGCGCGGTGCCGGGGCGGCTGTCGCTGTCCACGCTCTATGTGGCGCGGCTGGGCTATGCGGTGCCGGGCGGCGTGATCGCGGTCGGGCTTCTGGTGCCCTTCGCGGCCTTCGACAACGCGCTCGACGCCTTCATGGAGGCGCGCTTCGGCATTTCGACGGGGCTTTTGCTGACCGGGTCGATCTGGGTGCTGGTGGGGGCCTACGTGATCCGGTTCATGGCGGCCGCGATCGGCGCCTACGAGGGCGGCATCTCTGCCGTCAGCCCGAATATCGACGCGGCCTCGCGGGCGCTGGGGCAGGGGGTCTGGGGCACGGTGATGCGGGTTCACATCCCGCTTCTGCGGCCGAGCCTGCTGACCGCCGGCCTGATCGTCTTTGTCGACGTCATGAAGGAACTGCCGGCGACGCTCATCATGCGGCCCTTCAACTTCGACACGCTGGCGGTGCAGGCCCACCGGCTGGCCTCGGACGAGCGGCTGGACGGCGCAGCGGTGCCGAGCCTGGTGATCGTTGGGCTTGGCCTTCTGCCGGTGATCCTGCTGATCCGGCGCATCCGGCGGGTCGGCTAGGGCGTATCGCACTCAAGCGGAGTCAGACCTCTCCAGGGCAGGCCGCGTTTGCGAGGCCAAACGCGTTCGGCTGCCTTGGCGAGGGCGAATGTGTGCGAAACGTTTTGGGGCGAGGAACCGCGGGACGGGCCGACGCAAGAAGGGGGCGCGGCCGGAACCGCGCCCCCCCTGTTCTTTCGGGTGGAGGATTACTCCCAGCCGGCCTCGTTCAGCAGCTTCTGGGCGGCCGGGATGTTGTTGGCGATCACCGTCGCGTCCAGGTCGTCGGGCTTGAAGAAGCCCAGCGAGGCGACCGAGGGGCTGATGGCGACGCCGGGCACCGCCGGGTATTCGTCGTTACCCGCCGAGAAGTATTCCTGTGCCTGCGCGCTGGCGAGATATTCGAGGAACTTCACCGCGTTGTCGCGGTTGGGCGCATGGGCCGCGACGCCGCCGCCCGACAGGTTCATGTGTGCGCCAAAGCTGTCCTGGTTGGGGAACACCCAGCCGATCATGTCGAGGCTGTCGGACAGACCGTCCACCGAGGTGCGCACGGCGCGACCGAAGTAGTAGGTGTTGGACATCGAGATGTTGCACTCGCCCGAGACGATGCCGCGCAGTTGGTCGGTGTCACCGCCCTGCGGGTCGCGGGCGAAATTCGCCACCACGGCTTCGGCCCAGGCACGGGTCGCCTCTTCGCCCAGGTGCGCGATGAGCGCGGCGGTGATCGTCTGGGTGTAGACGTTCGAGGACGAGCGGATGCAGATCTGGCCGGCATACTCGGGCTTGGCCAGGTCCTCGTAGGTCTGCGGCGGGTTGGCGACCTCTGCCTTGTCGTAGAACAGGATGCGCGCGCGCTGCGAGAAGCCGAACCACTGGTTGTCCTCGTCCTGCAGGTAGGCGGGGATGCGGGTTTCGAGGATCGGCGAATCGACGCTCTGGAACAGTCCGGCGTCCTTGGCCCGCTCCAGCCGCGAGGTGTCGACGGTCAGGAAGACATCGGCCGGAGAGTTGTCGCCCTCGGCGACCATGCGGGCGATCAGTTCGTCCGCGTTGCCCTCGATGCGGTTGATGCGGATGCCCGTCATTTCCTCGAAATCCGAGTAGAGGCGTTCATCGGTGTCGTAGTGGCGCGAGGAATAGAGGTTGACCTCTCCATCGGCGAAGGCCGTGACGGCGCTGCCCAGGACAGCAGCAGCGGCAAGCGCGAGGGTGGACGTTCTGGTGGTGCAAGGCATCGTGACCTCCATTGACAAAAATCTGACTAAAGAAGTCAGAAACAGAGTTGCGAGTGGTTTGCAACCCCTTTTCCGATCAATTTTGTCGGAAAAGATTCCTCGCACTTTGCATCACCCAAGCACGGTGATTTCCGGCGCGCGGCGGCGCAGGATCTCGCAGATCAGTCCGCCCAGTGCACGGTATTCCGGTTCCCGCGCCGTGCCCTTGCGCCAGATCATGCCGATGGTGCGGGCCGGCGGCGTCCCGCGGAAGGGGCGCGAGACGACGATGTCCTGGTGTGCGACCTCGGATTTGACGTAGAGCGCGGGCATCAGGGAAATGCCCATCCCCATGGCGACCATCTGGCGCAAGGTGTCGAGGCTGGTGCCCTCGAAATCATGCGACAGTTCGGCGCCGTAGTCCGCGCAGAGCGCGCGCACCTGCTCATACAGCTTGTGGCCGGGTTCCAGCGACAGGATGGTCTCGCCGTGCAGCATGCTCGGTTCGATCGCGTCCTCCCGGGCCAGCCGATGATCGTGTGGGGTGACGACATGGATGGGCTCGCGGAACAGCGACCGGGCTTCGAGTTCGGCGCGCGCCAGGGGCAGCGGGAAGAACAGCAGGTCCAGCGTGCCGTCCTCGATCCCGCGCAAGAGAAGGTCCGGCAGCCCCTCGCGCATGTAGAGCCCCAGCTTGGGATGGCTCTTGTGCAGGTCGGGGACGATCAGCGGCAGCAGGTAAGAGCCCAGGGTCTGGATCACGCCGATGCGGATCACCCCCTCCAGCATGGATCGCCCGATGCGGGCCGTGTCGCGGATGTCGTCCACACCGCGCAGCACCCGGCGTGCCCTCTCGGATATGTCGCGGCCCATCGGGGTCAGTATGACCCGTGCGCGCGAGCGTTCGACAAGCTCGACCCCCAGCTTGGCCTCGAGTTCCTTCAACTGCGCCGACAGCGTGGGCTGGGTGACGTGGCAGGCCTCGGCCGCGCGGCGGAAATGCAGGGTGTCCGCGACGGCGACAAGATAGCGAAGCTGTTGCAGGGTGGGCATGGTGTGCGACGGTAATAGAGAAAAACTATCAAGAAAAGCATCAAATTCGATTGGATCAATAAGGCGTTCGTCCCATCTCTACCATCGGGTCCAAGGGTAGAGCGACGGTTCATGCGGCGTTTCAAGAACATACTTGTCGTCTGCGATGATCGCAGCGCCTATGCGCATGCGCTAGACAGGGTCCGCTGGCTAGCGAAGGCGAACGACGCGGATGTGACCCTGATCGACGTGATCGACGGCGCGCCGGGGGACCTGGGGCGCCTGTTCGGCGCCTTGCCCGGCGCGCGCGGAGAGGAACTGGAAGACCAGATTCTCGAAGCCCACCGCACGCGCATCGAACAGATCGCCGCGCCGCTGCGCGCCGAAGGACTGCGCGTGCGGACCACCGTGCGCCAGGGCACCGCGTTCATAGAGATCATCCGCCGCGTGCTGCGCGAGGAACATGACCTCGTTCTCAAGGGGGCCGACCTGTCGCCGGACCGGCCGCTTTTCCGCGGGCCCGATCTTCACCTCATGCGCAAGTGTCCGTGCCCGGTCTGGGTCCTGAACTCCCGCAACGGGCCACGGGCGAGCCGCATCCTCGCCTGCATCGACCCGGAGGCGACGACCGCGGCGCGGGCCACGCTGAACACCAGGATCATGGAGCTTGCCACCTCGCTTGCCGCCCAGGATGATGCCCGGATCGACGTGCTGAGCGTCTGGAACGTGCAGGAGGAGGGCACGCTTCGCCACAGCATGGTGAAGATCCCGGATTCCGAGATCGCGATGATCCTGCTGCGCGAAGAGACGGAGACGCGCGCGCGCCTGAACGACCTGGTCGAGCGCTTCGAGGGTTTCGCCGATCGGATGCGCCCGCTGCACGTGAAGGGCGTTGCAGCCGACGTCATCACGCAGCATGTGGCCGACGAAGGCATCGATACCGTCGTGATGGGCACGGTGGCGCGCACGGGGATCGCGGGGTTCTTCATCGGCAACACCGCCGAGACGGTCCTGAACCGGGTCAGTTGCAGCGTGCTGACCGTGAAGCCGCGCGGGTTCGTCTCTCCCGTGACAATGGCCGGTGACGGCACAGAAGAGGACGCATGAACATGGCCATCGAGGGCACGGCTTCGACATCTCCACGCGGCAACGGGCTGGCGGGCATCCTGCCGATCCTGCTGGCGGCGGCCCTGTTCGCGTGGTTTCTGGGTTTCACGCCTGCCGTCGCACGCGGCGAGGCGCTGGTCTGGTCGGTGGACTGGATCCCCTCGCAGGGGATCGCGCTGTCCTTCCTGGTGGACGGGCTGAGCCTGACCTTCGCGCTGCTGATCTCGGGCATCGGAACGCTGGTGCTGCTGTACTCGAACACGTACCTCGCCGGGCATCCGCACTATGCCCGCTTCGCGCTGTTCCTGACGTCCTTCATGCTGTCTATGCTGGGGCTGGTGCTGGCCGACGACCTGATCGCGCTTTTCGTCTTCTGGGAGCTGACGACCGTCACCTCCTACCTGTTGATCGGCTTTTCGCATACCGCAGAGAAAAGCCGGCGCTCGGCTCTGCAGGCCCTGTTCCTGACGGGCGCCGGGGCGCTGGCCTTCCTGGCGGGGCTGATCCTGCTGGGCTTTGCCGCCGGTACCACGCAGATCTCGGCGATCCTGGCCGAGGGCGAGGCGTTGCGCGCGCACGAGATGTACCTGCCCATCCTGATCCTGTTGTTGGCCGGCGCCTTCACCAAGTCCGCGCAGGTGCCGTTCCATTTCTGGCTGCCCAACGCGATGGCGGCGCCGACGCCGGTGTCGGCCTTCCTGCATTCGGCCACCATGGTCAAGGCGGGGGTCTACGT
>JAUIIC010000286.1 GCA_030431935.1 Alphaproteobacteria bacterium
CCGGCGGATCGACGGAATAGACGACGCCCATCTCGGGGTCGTCGGCCATTACCTTGGTCGCCTCGGCCAGCGCCTTCTTGAACGGCTCTGCTGGGTTGTCGTTCTGCGGTTTGGTCATCGCCCGGCCTTCCCAGGCCCGCGGCCCCCCGGCGGAACGCGCCCGCAGGGAAGCGGCGAGCGCCCCCTCACCTCATCGCCGTCGAGGCCGCGCTTTCCGGCAGTTCCTCGTCGAAGCAGCGCTGGTAGAACTCGGCCACCGTCTGCCGCTCCAGCTCGTCGCACTTGTTGAGGAAGGTCAGCCGGAACGCATAGCCGATGTCGCGGAAGATCTCGGCGTTCTGCGCCCAGGAGATCACCGTCCGCGGGCTCATCACCGTGGACAGGTCGCCGTTCATGAAGGCGGTGCGCGTCAGGTCGGCCACCGTCACCATCTGGCCGATGTGCCTGCGGCCCTTCTCGGTGTTGTAATGCGGGTTCTTGGCCAGCACGATCGCGGTTTCGGCGTCGTGGCTGAGGTAGTTCAGCGTCGCCACCAGCGACCAGCGGTCCATCTGGCCCTGGTTGATCTGCTGGGTGCCGTGATACAGCCCCGTGGTGTCGCCAAGACCCACCGTGTTCGCGGTCGCGAACAGGCGGAAATACGGATGCGGGGTGATGACCTCGTTCTGGTCCAGAAGCGTCAGCTTGCCGTCCACCTCCAGTACCCTCTGGATCACGAACATCACGTCCGCCCGGCCCGCGTCGTATTCGTCGAACACGATGGCCGTGGGGTTGCGCAGCGCCCAGGGCAGGATGCCCTCCTGGAACTCGGTCACCTGCATCCCGTCGCGCAGCTTGATCGCGTCCTTGCCGATCAGGTCGATCCGGCTGATGTGGCTGTCGAGGTTCACCCGCACGCAGGGCCAGTTCAGCCGGCTCGCCACCTGTTCGATATGGGTGGACTTGCCGGTGCCGTGATAGCCCTGGATCATGACGCGGCGATTGTGGGAAAAGCCCGCAAGGATCGCCAGTGTCGTGTCCGGGTCGAACTTGTAGGTGCTGTCCAGGTCCGGCACACGCTCGGTGCGCTCGGCAAAGCCCTTCACCCTCATCTCGGTGTCGATCCCGAACACCTCGCGGACCGAGATTTCCTCGGTCGGTTTCGCTGCAACATCCATCGTGCCGTCCGCCATGTTCGTCCTCGTTCGGGGAAGGGTCGCCGACAGGCCAGGCCGCCCGTCCTTCCGGCGTGTTGTGAAAGATAACGCGGGGGAGGTCAACGTCACGCCCGGCAATTGTCCGCACATCACGCCCGATGACAGATGCGCGAGAGCCTGACACCTTGCGCGACAGGCCGGACGCGACCCCCTACGTTGAGCGGGAGAGGAGACCGCCCATGCACCGCAGAACCCTGCTTCTGGCCGGCGCCGCCGCACTGGCCGCCCCGCGCCTGCCCGCCGCGACCGAGGCCGACTATGTCACCCTGCGCCTCAGCGACGCCGAATGGCGCGCGCGCCTGTCGCCCGCCGCCTACAAGGTGCTGCGCCAGGAAGGCACCGAACGCGCCTTCACCAGCCCGCTTCTGAACGAGAAACGCACCGGCACCTTCGACTGCGCCGGCTGCGCCCTGCCGCTTTACGCCTCGGAAACCAAATACGACAGCGGCACCGGCTGGCCCAGCTTCTGGCAGGCCCTGCCCGATGCCGTCCGCACCAAGCCCGACCGCAAGCTGCTTGTCGTCCGGACAGAGGTGCATTGCCGGCGCTGCGGCGGGCACCTCGGCCACATCTTTGACGACGGCCCCGCGCCCACGGGCAAGCGCCACTGCATCAACGGCGTGGCGCTTGCCTTCACCCCGGCCTGACCCGGCTCAGGCCGCTCGGGCCAGCGCCTCGGCCCCGGCCACGTCGATCACCACGGCACCCGCGCGGTGGCGGGCCTCCACATGGGCGTGTGCCGCGCGGATCTCGCGCAGCCCGTAGACCCTGTCGATCACCGGGCGGATCGCGCCCGTGGCGGCCATCCGCGCGATCTCGGCCATCAAGGGCGCGCTCCCCTGGCTGATCGCCAGCCGCATCCTGCGCCCGCCCCGCACGGGCAGCAGCGCCGCCAGCATGTCGCCGACACCGAAGTTCAGCGGCACGAACCGCCCGCCCGGCGACAGGATGCGCCGCGCCTTGCGCCATGACAGCGCCCCCACGGTGTCGAGGATCACGTCAAAGCGCTGCGCCTGCCGCGCCGTCACGTCCACCCGGCGGTAGTCCAGCGCCTCCTCGGCCCCAAGGCCGCGCACCAGGTCCAGGTTCCCGCCGCTGGCCAGCCCCGTCACCTGCGCGCCCATCGACGCCGCCACCTGCACCGCGATGCTGCCGACCCCGCCAGAGGCGCCGACGATCAGCACCCGGTCGCCGGTGCGCACCTTGGCCACGTCGCGCAGGAAGGTCACCGCGGTGACCGCGCCGAAGGGCAGGGCGGCGGCCTCCAGGTCGCTCAACCCCTCGGGCGTCGCGGCGATCGCGGCGTCCTCGGGCATCGCCAGGTACTCCGCGTGCGCCCCCGACATGCCCGTGCCGAACACCCGGTCCCCGGGCCGGAATCGCGTGACGCCCGCGCCCACCGCCGCAATCGTGCCCGCGAAATCCTGCCCGGGCACCCGGGCCCGCGGCCCGAGGATGCCGAACATCAGCCGCCCCGGCACCGCCATGATCCCCGGAAAGGCCGCGGCCCGCAGCCGCCAGTCGCCCGTGCCCACCGCGCTGGCGCCCACGCGCACCAGCACCTCGCCCGGCCCCGGCGCGGGCACCGGAAGCTCCACCATCCGCAGCACCTCTGGCGCCCCGTATCTGTCCTGAACGATCGCTTTCATCTCCGGCCCTCCTTCGTGGCGCATCCGATCACTGCCGCCCGAGATACCCATGCGTCAACGAAATGGAAATTGACCAATCCCGCCTGTCTGCTATGCAGATTCGCATGGAATGGCGATCCGTCACCTTCGACTGGAACCGCGCCCGCGCGTTCCTCGTCACCGCCGAAGAGGGCAGCCTTTCGGCCGCCGCCCGCGCGCTGGGGCTGGCGCAACCGACGCTCGGCCGGCAGGTCACCGCGCTGGAACAGGAACTGGGCGTGGCGCTCTTCGAACGCGCCGGGCGCGGCCTGATGCTGACGCCCGCGGGCATGGAACTCGTCGACCACGTCCGCGCGATGGGAGAGGCGGCAACGCGCGTCTCGCTGACCGCCTCGGGCCAGTCGCAATCGGTCGAGGGCCTCGTGGTCCTGACCGCGTCAGAGGTCTACGCCGCCCACGTCCTGCCCCCCATCGTGCGCCGCATCCGCCACGACCACCCGGGAATCGAGCTGGAGATCGTCGCCTCCAACGCCGTCTCCGACCTGCGCCGGCGCGAGGCCGACATCGCCCTGCGCAACGCCCGCCCCACCGATCCCGACCTGATCGCCCGCCGCCTGCGCGACGACGCGGCCGGGCTTTACTCGACGCCCGAGTGCCTTGCCCGCTTCGGCCACCCGCAAACCGCCGAGGACCTGTCGCGCTGCGATTTCGTGGGCTTCGACAGCATCGACCAGCTGCTCGACGGGCTGAACGCCATGGGCCTGTCGCTGACCCGCCGCAACTTCCCCGTCACCACCGCCAGCCACCTGGTGCAATGGGCGATGGCGCGCGAGGGCGTGGGCATCGGCGTCTTCCCCACGGCGATGGCCGAGGCCGACCCGGCTGTCACCCGCGTCCTGCCGTCGCTCACCATCCCCTTCCCGGTCTGGCTGACCGCCCACCGCGCGCTCAACACCAGCCGCCGCGTGCGCCTGGTGTTCGACCTGATGGCCGAGGTGTTGGGTTAAGCGCCGCGCCTCACGCCTGGAAGTTGCGGCTGTCCTTGATCTGGTCCCAGGCCCAGACGACCTCTTGCAGCTG
>JAUIIC010000049.1 GCA_030431935.1 Alphaproteobacteria bacterium
AGGTCCACGTCCTTCAGCGCCTGCTGCAACAGGGCCGATTGCTTCACCGCCTTGCCGTTGCGGCCATAGGCGAAGGACTTGCGCGCCTCGTAGGCGTCGGCCAGCTCGTCCTCCTCGCCAAAGGCCGAACTGTCGACCAGCGTGTTGACGTTCGAGCCATAGGCGCCCTCGGCGTTGGAAAAGACGCGCAGCGCGGCGGTTTCCATGTCGCAGCCCATCTCGGCGGCATAAGCCAGCGCATGGGCGCGCACGAAGTTCCGCGCCGGGTCCTCATCCGCCGTGGCGGCCTTCCAGGCGGCCTCGGCCAGCATGCGGGTCTGCAACGGCAGCAGGTCGCGGAAGATGCCCGACAGGGTCATCACCACGTCGATGCGCGGGCGGCCCAGCTCTTCCAGCGGGATCAGGTCGGCGCCCGACAGGCGGCCGAAGCTGTCAAAACGCGGCCTGGCCCCCATCAGCGCCAGCGCCTGGGCGATCGGCCCGCCGTCGGACTTGATGTTGTCGGACCCCCACAGCACCAGCGCTACGGTGCGCGGCAGGCTGGCGTGGCTCTTCAGAAGCAGGTCCGCTTGCTTGCGCCCGTCTTCAAGCGCAAAGGCCGTGGGCATGCGGAACGGGTCGAAGGCATGGATGTTGCGGCCCGTGGGCAGCACGTCCAGCGACCGGATCAGGTCGCCCCCCGGCACCGGCGCGACGTAGCGCGCCGACAAGGCCCGCATCAGCCCCGAAAGCTCGCCATCTTCGCGCAGCAGCCGGTTCGCGGTCTCGCGCGCCTCGGGGCTCTGGTCCGCCATCAGGTCCAGGTAATCGCCGATCTGCGCGTCCGACATGCCCCGCCCGACAATGTGCAACCCGTCGGGGATCAGCGCGTCCTCGGTCTCCAGCAGCGTCAGCCACAGCTTGTCGGGATCGGTCTCGGCGATGTCCACCGCCTCGGCCTGGTCGCGGATCAGCCGGGCGAGGTCGTCGCGCTCGCCCGCATCGGGCGGCAGCGCGCGCCACCGCGTCAGGCTGTCCTTCAGTTCCAGAAGGCCCTTGTAGAGGCCGGATGCCGCCAAGGGCGGGGTCAGGTGCGTGACCGTCACCGCGCCCGCGCGCCGCTTGGCCAGCGTCGCCTCGGACGGGTTGTTCGAGGCATAAAGATAGACGTTCGGCATCTCGCCGATCAGCCGGTCGGGCCAGTCGCGCGCCCCAAGGCCCGCCTGCTTGCCCGGCATGAACTCCAGCGCGCCATGCATCCCGAAATGCAGCACCACGTCGGCGGCGAAGGTGGTCTTCAGCCAGAGATAGAAAGTGGTGAAGGCATGCGTCGGCGCGAACCCGCGCTCGAACAGCAGGCGCATCGGGTCGCCTTCATAGCCGAAGGTCGGCTGCACGCCCACGAACACCTTGCCGAAATGCGCGCCCAGCACGAAGACGCCGCGCCCGTCCGACTGGATCTTGCCGGGCGCCGGACCCCAGACGCTTTCGATCACCTTCAGGGGCGGCGTGTTGCGCACGATGGTGTCGGCGCTCACATGATCGGCCACGTTGGCGGGCTGGCCGAACTGGCGCGCGTTGCCCTCCAGCACCGCGGCGCGCAGGGCGTCCACGCTGTCGGGCGGGGTCACGTCGTAGCCCTCGGCCTTCATCCGGTGCAGCGTGTTGTAAAGGCTCTCGAACACCGACAGGTAGGCGGCGGTGCCCACGGCGCCCGCATTCGGCGGAAAGCCGAACAGCACGATGCCCACCTTCTTCTCGGCATTGGCCTTGCGCCGCAGAAGCGCCAGCCGCAGCGTCTTTTCCGTCAGGCTCTCGATCCGCTCCAGGCAGGGCGCCATCGCCTTGGTCGCGGACACGGACCCGCAACCCAGCGTGCAGCCCTGGCAACCCTCGGCCCCATGGCGCCCGCCGAACACCGTGGGGTTGGTCGCGCCGTCGATCTCGGGCAGGGCGACCAGCATGGTGGTTTCCACCGGGCCCAGCCCCTGCCCCGATCCCGCCCATTGCCCCAGCGTCTGGAACTCCAGCGCATGGGCGGCCACATAGGGCAGGTCCAGGTCCTTCAGCACATCGACCGCCGCCGCGCTGTCGTTGTAGGCCGGCCCCCCGATCAGCGAGAAGCCCGTCAGCGACACCATCGCGTCGATATGCGTGCCCGCCACCGTCTTGAAATAGGTCGAGATCGCCGGCCGCCCGTCGAGCCCGCCCGCAAAGGCCGGCAGGACGCGCACGCCCTTCTCCTCGAACCGCCGGATCACCGCGTCGTAATGCGCGGTATCCGAGGCCAGCACATAGGACCGCATCAGCAACAGCCCCACCGTCGCCACCGGATCCTTCGGCCCCGGCAGGTCGGCAAGCCGCGTGGTGATCCGGTCCGGCAGGTCGGGGTGATAGAGCCCCACCTCGGGGTAATCGACCGGCGCCTTGGCCTCGACGGCGTTCCAGTCCCGGTTCTGCGCATAGCGCGAGACAAGGAACCGGATCATCTGTTCCACGTTGTCGTCGGACCCGCCCAGCCAGTACTGCATGGTCAGGAACCACGCGCGCAGGTCCTGCGCCTTGCCCGGCACGAAGCGCAGGATCTTCGGCAGGCGGCGCAGCATCTTCATCTGGCTTTCGCCCGAGGCGCCGTTGGGCTTGGACGATCCGCGCAGCTTCTTGAGGAACTTGGCCACGCCGCTTGCGGGCTTCGCCATGTCCAGCCCGCCCATGCGCGTCAGCTTGACGATCTGGCCGTCCGCGATGACCCCGATCATCGCGTCGCAGGCGTCGCGGCGGGCCTCCATCTCGGGCAGGATCGCCTGAACGTGTTCCTCGATGAACAGCAGGTTGCCCACGATGATGTCGCCGTGGCGCACCGCGTCCTTCGCGGCCTCGAGCGCGGCGGGGTTTTCCGCCCATTCGGCGGCGGCATGAATGCTGACGTGCAGGCCCGGGAAATCGGCGGCCAGCCGGTCGGCCACGCGCGCGGCGGGGCCCGCCGCATGGGCGTCCAGCGTGACGATCACGAACCGGTATCCCGGGATATGCCCGCTATCGCGCATAATGGGCCTTGGCCTCGTAAAGCGTGTCGATGCTGATCTCCGCCACCCCGCGTTCCGCGGCGAATTTCTCGGTGTTGCGCTTTGCCTTGCCGCGCACGAAGAACGGGATCTTGCGCAATTCCTTCTCGGCGTCGGCCAGCCAGATCACGGCGCCGCCGTCCTTGGCCATATGCGGCGCCTCGGGCATGGGCACCTCCCGGGTTTTCTGCGAAAACTCGGGACGATCCTTCGGCGAAGGATCGTCCTGCCCCCCGGCCGCGATGTCGCGCAGCACGGCCTTGGCGCCGTGGTGGCTGGCGCCGGCGGCGTCGTGGAACTCGAAATCCTCGCGGAACATGGTCAGAAGGTGCTCTTCCAGACCCATGACCAGCGGATGCACCCAGGTGTCGAAGATGACGTTGGCGCCCTCGAACCCCATCTGGGGCGAGTAGCGCGCGGGGAAGTCCTGCACATGCACCGGGGCAGAGATCACGGCGCAGGGGATGCCCAGCCGCTTGCCGATATGGCGCTCCATCTGGGTGCCCAGGATCATCTCGGGCGCGGCGGCCTCGATCGCGGCCTCGACCTCCAGGTAGTCGTCGGTGATCAGCGCCTCGACCCCGAACTCCTTGGCCAGCGCCCGGATCGGGCGGGCGAATTCGCGGTTGTAGCAGCCCAGCCTCACCACCTCGAAGCCCATCTCGTCGCGGGCGATGCGGGCGGCGGCGCGCACATGGGTCGCGTCCCCGAAGAGGAACACGCGCTTGCCGGTCAGGTAGGTGCTGTCGACGCTGGCCGACCACCAGGGGAACCGCAGGCGGCTTTCGTCCGGCGCGCGGTCGATCCCGGTGATCGCCTGCACCTCGGCGATGAAGTCGCGGGTGGCGCCCACGCCGATCGGCACGGTCTTCGTATAGGGCTGGCCCAGCGTCTTTTCGCACCAGCGCGCCGCCGTCTCCGCCGTTTCGGGGTACATCAGCACGTTGAAATGCGCGGCCCCCATCCGGGCGATATCGGCGGGCGCGGCGTTCATCGGCGCCACGACGTTCACCGCGATGCCCATCTGGCCCAGAAGCCGCGTGACCTCCTCGATGTCGTCGCGGTGCCGGAACCCCAGCGCGGTGGGCCCGATCAGGTTGGCGCTGATTCCCGTCGTCCGGTCCATCGGCTGCGCCAGCGCGCGCACGATCTGAAAGAACGTCTCGTCCGCGCCGAAGTTCTCCTTGCGCTGGTAGCTCGGCAGCTCCAGCGGGATCACCGGGATCGGCAGGCCCATCGTCTCGGCCAGCCCGCCGGGATCGTCCTGGATCAGCTCGGCCGTGCAGGACGCGCCCACGATCATCGCCTGCGGCCGGAACCGCTCATAAGCCTCCTGCGCGGCATCCTTGAACAGATGCGCGGTGTCGGCGCCCAGGTCGCGGGCCTGGAACGTGGTGTAGGTCACCGGCGGGCGATGGTTGCGCCGCTCGATCATGGTGAACAGAAGGTCCGCATAGGTGTCGCCCTGCGGCGCGTGCAGCACGTAATGCAGGCCCTTCATGCCCGTGGCGACCCGCATGGCGCCCACGTGGGGCGGGCCTTCGTAGGTCCAGACCGTCAGCTTCATTCGGCGGCCTCCACGTTCAGGATCGCGCGCCGCCGCAGCGGGCGCGAGAACAGCCCGGCCAGGTCGCCCGCCTGCTCGTAGAAATGCACCGGCGTGAACACCAGTTCGATCGCCCACTTGGTCGCCAGTCCCTCGGCCTCCAGCGGGTTGGCAAGGCCAAGCCCGCAGACCGTCAGGTCGGGGCGCGCGGCGCGGCAGCGGTCCAGCTGCCGGTCCACGTCCTGCCCCTCGGCGATCACCGGCCCCTCGGCCAGCAGGTCGAGATCAGGCCCGACAACAGCCTGGTGGATGAAGGGCGCGCCAACCTCCACCGCCTCCATCCCGCATTCGCGGGTCAGGAAACGGGCCAGCGGAATCTCCAGCTGGCTGTCGGGGAAGAAGAAGATGCGCTTGCCCTGCAATTCCGCCGCCTGCGCGGCGATGGCCTTGCGCGCGCGGGCGCGTGGCGCGGCGGTCACGGCCTCGAACCGCTCGGCGGACACGCCGAACTCGGCGGCAACGGCGGCCAGCCAGGCGGTCGTGCCTTCCTCGCCAAAGGGGAACGGCGCCGCGATATGGCGCGCCCCGCGCCGGATCAGCGCCGCATGGGTGTCGCCCAGGAACGGCTGGGTCAGCGCGAAGACGGTGTTCGGCCCCACCGCCGGGTCGTCGGCGGCACGCCGCGCGGGCAGGCAGCGCACCGGCCCGATGCCCAGCTGCTCCAGAAGCGACAGCGCCTGATCCTCGACTACGTCGGGCAGCGCGCCGACCAGCAGAAGCTCTTTCTCCTGCGTCTCGGGCAGCACCGGGACCATCGCGGCAAGGCAGGCGTCCTCGCCCTGGGTGAACGTCGTCTCGATGCCCGAGCCAGAATAGTTCAGCACCCGCACGTTCGGCGCGTGGATCGCCGACAGGCGTTCCGCCGCGCGGGCCAGGTCCAGCTTGATGACCTCGGACGGGCAGGACCCCACCAGGAACAGCTGCCGGATGTCGGGGCGCCGCGACAGCAGGCGCGCCACCTCGCGGTCCAGCTCCTCGTTCGCGTCAGCCAGCCCGGCCAGATCCTTTTCCTCCAGGATCGCGGTGCCGAATCGCGGCTCGGCGAAGATCATCACGCCAGCGGCCGATTGCAGCAGATGCGCGCAGGTGCGCGACCCGACCACCAGGAAGAACGCGTCCTGCATCTTGCGGTGCAGCCAGATGATTCCCGTCAGCCCGCAGAAGACCTCGTGCTGGCCCCGCTCCTTCAGGACAGGTGTGGCGCGACAGCCACGCTCGGGGGGCATCGGCGTCTGGTCGGTCATGCGGCGACCTCCCCTGCCGCGGCCGAGGCACGCTCACCCTCCAGGCGGGCCATGCGCAGCTTCCACAGGAACTGCCCGGCGTTGACGACATAGGCGGCATAGGCCGCCAGAGCGAGCCACATCAGCCCGTTCGCCGACAGCGACCCGGTCAGCAGCGCCCATATATAAGCGGTGTGCAGCGCGATGACGCCAAAGCTGAACACGTCCTCCCAGAAGAAGGCGGGCGCGAAAAGATACTGCCCGAACACGACCTTTTCCCAGATCGCGCCGGTCACCATGATGACGTAAAGGAACCCGGTCTTGATGAGGATCGAGACGGTCGCCGCCTCGTATCCGGCACCCGTCATCAGGTAGCGGACAACCAGCACGAGCGACACGGCGAAGGCGATGAACTGCAGCGGCGCAAGAATCCCCTGGACCAGTGTCCAGACGGTGGCATCGCGGCGGGCGCGCTCCTCTTCCGTGTAAAGCCGCGCTCCGGGTTTCGGCGCGGCGGGATCGTGCGGCATCTCCGACTCCCCTGGTCTCGTCCTGTCCAAACTTATGGCCGCTTTCATCAAGGTGTCAATTATAACTTACACATTGGCCCCGGGAAGCGCCAAGCTGAATTGACATTCCGATCAATACCCGACCGAAAAATCCCCTGATATTCCGTGATTTCCGCCAAAATCCATGCCCAAAGCGGCCTTTCGCGCACCAAAGGTGTCAATTTCTTTTGACATTCGGTCGACCTCGGAGTCACTATGAGGCAACTTTGACGCACGGCCTTGCATTTGGCCGGTCCCACTGAAAGGGGACGCTGACATGTCTGATGCACCACACCCCCTTCGAGAGATCGCCGACGCCGAGCGCGGACGCCGCGTGGTCTCGATCTGTGAAGGCGCGTCGGACCGTCAGCCGCGCAGGACGGAAGAGGATCTGCTCGAACAACTGATGTCCGCCGCACGCTCGGGCGAACGCGGGGCGCTGACCCGCGCCCGTGCCGCACTGCACCGCGCCGGCCACTGTGACGAGGTCATCGCGCAGCGCTTCGTCCCAGAGGTGGCGCGCCGCTTCGGGCAGGCCTGGGTCGACGACACGCTCAGCTTCACGGACGTCAGCATTGCAACCGCATGGCTTCAGCGGATGCTGCGCCAGCTGGAGTCCGAGCCCCCGGCACTGACCAATCCGGAACCGTATGCGCCCGCCGCGCTGATGGTCATTCCGGCGGGCGAGTACCACACGCTCGGGGCCATGGTGGCCACGGGTCAACTGCGGAAGTTGGGCTTTTCGGTGCGGCTGTCCGCAGGTCAGTCCACCCGCACGGTATGCGAAATGGTCCAGACGGACGATTTCGACATGATTCTGGTGTCATGGGCACGCAGCGACCGACTTGATTCGCTGCACGCCCTGATATTAAAAATTCGGGACGCCATGCCGCGCCCCACACCGATCGTTGTCGGGGGTGCCGTTCTGGCGACGGCGAGGCAGATCGAGCGGCAGACTGGTGCGGACTACGCGACGAGTGACATTGAAGAAGCGGTCCGTCTATGCGGCCTGACGGACCAGTTCCAACCGGCAGGAGCACGCGTAACCGGCGCCTGACTCAGACTCAGGAAAGGTCGGCATCCTATGCCGAGGATCGGACTGTGACATCGCGAGGCGTTAAATACTGGACCTCCGGTGCAGTCCCTCTCATTGCGCCCGAGAAACTGGCGGACATCATCACCGCCGCATCCGACATCGCCATGATGGTGTCGGACACCGGCAAGGTGTTGTCGGTGCTGGTGAACCCCAACCACGCCTCGTTCGGTCGGCTGGAGCATTGGGAAGGCCGCGACATCCGCGATTTCCTGACGCGCGAAAGCATCCCCAAGTTCGAAGAACGCATGGACGCCATCGCGACGGGCGAGGAGAACCTGCGCGCGGTGGAACTCAACCATTCCGACGGCGTGAACTGGGATTTCCCGGTGCGCTACACCTTCCACGAGATCGGACCGGACGGGGCGCTTCTGCTTCTGGGCCGCGACCTGCGCCAGATCGCCGAGATGCAGCAACAGCTCGTGCAGGCCCAGCTTGCCCTCGAACGCGACTACGAGGCCCAGCGCGAATTCGACACGCGCTACCGCGTGCTGATGGACAACGCCCGCGACGCGGTGATCTTCGTGACCGTGGCCAATGGCCGGGTCGCCGATCTGAACAATGCCGCCGCACAGCTTCTGGGCGGGTCGCGCGATGACGTGACCGGCCTTTCCCTGGCCCAGGTCTTCGAGCCCCGGGGCACCGGGGACGACGCGGAAGACGTGTCTGCCGCCGTTTTGGCGCAGGAATCGCTTCCGGCAGAACTTCAGGCACGCAACTCGCAACGCCGGCTGACCGTAAGCCCCCGCCTGTTCCGCGCGGCGGGCGAACGCTTTCTCCTCTTGCGCCTTGAACCCGCCGATGAGGCGCACAGCGCCACCGACGCCCTGTCCGAGGATCTTGCGGCCCTGTTTCGCGAGGGTGTCGATGCGATCCTCTTCACCGATGCCTCGGGCACCATCACCGCCGCGAACGAGGCGTTCCTCGATCTCAGCGACAGCGCCAGCGAAGGCCAGGTCAAGGGCCGCTCGCTGGCCGAGTTCCTGTCCCGCGGATCGGTCGACATGAAGGTGCTGACAGAGAACGCCGCGCGGGCGGGGCACATGCGCCTATACGCCACCCGCCTGGTGCGCGCCCACGGCAGCGAGGTCGCGGTGGAAATCTCTGCCGCCTACCTTGCGGACCGTGCAAACCCCGCCATCGCCTTCGTGCTCCGCGACGCCAGCCGCATAGACGCCCTGCGCAAGCCCGGCGCCACCGTCAGCGAAGACGGAATGCAGAACGTGATGGAACTGGTCGGCAGCGCCACCCTCAAGGACATCGTCGCCGAAACCACCGACGTGGTGGAAAAGATGTGCATCGAGACGGCGGTTGAACTGACCAACAACAACCGCGTCGCCGCCGCCGAAATGCTGGGCCTCTCGCGCCAGTCGCTTTACGTCAAGCTGCGCAAGTACGGCCTTCTGAACCGCGACGGCGACTGAACGCCGGCAAGGGCCCCGGCGGCCCATGGCCGCAGCCCCGTTCCACCACAGCTGACCCCGCTTGGCACGCCTCGTAAAAAAGGGGCGCGACACCCTGTCCCGCGGGAAAGGAATCCTTGCTTTCCGTCCATGTGTCAGCTTTACTTGACACATGACTGTAAGCCACACGATACAGACCCGCACCCTGCCAGAGCCCGCGGCGATGCTGCGGCTGATTAAGCCGATCACCTGGTTCCCGCCCATGTGGGCCTATCTCTGCGGCATCATTTCCGCCGGCATCGCGCCTTGGGAACACTGGCCGCTGGTGCTTCTGGGCGTCGTGCTCGCCGGCCCCGTCGTCTGCGGGATGAGCCAGGCGGCGAATGACTGGTGCGATCGCCATGTGGACGCCATCAACGAACCCGACCGCCCGATTCCCTCGGGCCGCATTCCCGGCCGCTGGGGCCTCTACATTGCATTGGTCATGTCCGTCCTGTCGCTGGGGCTGGGCTGGTTCCTCGGCCCCTGGGGCTTCGGCGCGACAGTCGTCGCCGTCCTCTGCGCCTGGGCCTATTCCGCCGAACCCGTGCGACTGAAGAAATCCGGCTGGTGGGGCCCGGGCCTTGTCGGCATCTGTTACGAGGGCCTGCCGTGGTTCACCGGCGCCGCCGTCCTTGCCATGGGCGCGCCAGAGTTTCCCGTCGTCACCATGGCGATCCTCTACGCCGTTGGCGCGCATGGCATCATGACGATCAACGATTTCAAGGCGCTGGAAGGCGACCGGCAGATGGGCGTCCGGTCCCTGCCGGTCATGTACGGCCCCGACATCGCCGCCCGCATCGCCTGCACCGTCATGGTGCTGCCGCAGCTTCTGGTCATCGCCATGCTGGTGATCTGGGGCCGCCCCTGGCACGCGCTGGCCATCGCCGGGCTGGTCATCGCCCAGCTTTTCGCCATGCGCGTCTGGTTCCGTGATCCCAAGGGCAAGGCGCCCTGGTACAACGGCACCGGCGTCACGCTCTACGTCGCGGGCATGATGGTCTCGGCCTTCGCGATCCGCACGCTGGACCTGATCCCATGACGCTGTCCTGGCTCGGCATCGTCCGCCTTGGCCTCGTCCAGATGTGCCTTGGCGCGATCGTGGTGCTGACCACCTCGACGCTGAACCGCCTTATGGTGGTGGAACTTGCCCTGCCCGCGGTGCTGCCAGGCCTGCTGGTCGCCCTGCACTACGGCATCCAGATCACCCGCCCCAACTGGGGCTTCCTGTCGGACACCGGCGGCCACCGCACCCGCTGGATCGTCGGCGGCATGGTCGCGCTGGCGCTGGGCGGCTTCGGGGCCGCGGCGGGCGTCGTGGTGCTTGAAACCGCGTTCATGCCCGGCCTGATCCTGTCCATCGTCGCCTACGCGCTGATCGGCCTTGGCGTGGGCGCCTCTGGCACCTCTCTGCTCGCTCTGCTCGCCACCGCGACAGAGCCGCGCCGCCGCCCCGCCGCCGCCACCATCACCTGGCTGATGATGATCGCCGGCATCGCCGTCACCGCCGCCACCGTCGGCGCCTTCCTCGACCCCTACACGCCCGCGCTTCTGCTGCGGATCGTGGCCATCGTCTGCACCGGCGCCGTGGTCCTGACCGCGCTTGCCGTCTGGGGGATCGAGCGCGGCGTCATCGCCCGCGCCGAACCCGATTCCATGCCCTTCCTCGACGGCCTGCGCGAAGTCTGGGCCGAACGCGACGCGCGCAACTTCACCATTTTCGTCTTCCTCAGCATGACCGCCTATTTCATGCAGGAACTGATCCTCGAACCCTACGCGGGCCTCGTCTTCGCCTTCACGCCCGGTCAGTCGACCTCGCTCTCGGGCGCGCAGAACGGCGGCGTTTTCCTTGGCATGGTCACCGTGGGTATCGCCGGCACCGCGCTGCGCCTCGGCAGCCTGCGCGCCTGGGTGATCGCCGGATGCATCGGGTCCGCCGCCATGCTCTGCGTCATCTCGGCGATGGGCCAGGTGGGGCCCGCCCTGCCGCTGGTGCCCGCCGTCGTCGCGCTGGGCTACTTCAACGGCATGTTCGCCGTCGCCGCCATCGGCAGCATGATGGCCCTTGCCGGTCAGGGCCGCGGCGCGCGCGAGGGCACGCGCATGGGCCTTTGGGGCGCGGCACAGGCCATCGCCGCGGGCTTCGGCGGGCTTCTGGGCGCCGCCGCCGTCGATGCCATGCGCACCGTCATGGCCACAGAAACCGCATTCGCCGCCGTCTTCTCGTTCGAAGCGGTGCTTTACCTCGCCTCCGCCCTTCTGGCGGCGCGTATCATGCAGGGGCGCGACCGCCCCGGCGCTTCGGCGCACCTGGTTCCGGGAGAATGACGATGATCTACGATTGCGTGGTTGTGGGCGGGGGGCCGTCGGGCGCCACCGCGGCAGAGGACCTCGCCCGCGCGGGCAAGCGCGTGGCGATGCTGGACCGGGCCGGACGGATCAAGCCCTGCGGCGGCGCCGTGCCCCCGCGGCTGATTACCGACTTCGACATTCCCGACAGCCAGATCGTCGCGCGCATCAACACCGCGCGCATGATCTCGCCCACCCAGCGCGCCGTCGATATCCCGATCGAGAACGGCTATGTCGGCATGGTCGACCGCGAACATTTCGACGAGTTCCTGCGCGTCCGCGCCACCAAGGCCGGCGCCCACCGCAACACCGGCACCTTCCTGCGGATCGAACACGGCGAGGCGCACAGCACCGTCGTCTACCGCGACAAGGTCAGCGGCAACGAGATGCGGCTGGACACCAGGTACATCATCGGCGCCGATGGCGCGCGCTCGGACGTGGCCCGGCAAGAGGTGCCCGGCGGCGACAAGATCCCCTATGTCATCGCCTATCACGAGATCATCGAGGCGCCGGGCAAGATCGGCACCTACGACCCCACCCGCTGCGACGTGATCTACGACGGCAAGATCAGCCCCGATTTCTACGGCTGGGTCTTCCCGCACGGCCCGCAGGCCAGCGTCGGCATGGGCACCGGCGTCGACGGCGTGAACCTGAAAGAGGCGACCGCCGCGCTGCGCGCCGCCAGCGGCCTGACCGACTGCGCCACCATCCGCAAGGAAGGCGCGCCGATCCCGCTGGAACCGCTGCCCAAATGGGACAACGGCCGCGACGTGGTGCTGGCCGGCGACGCCGCCGGCGTGGTCGCGCCGTCCTCGGGCGAGGGCATCTTCTACGCCATGGCCGGTGGCCGTGTCGCCGCGACCGCCGTTCAGGCCGCGCTGGCCAGCGGCCGGGTCAAGGACCTGCAACTGGCGCGCAAGCTCTTCATGAAAGAGCACAAGACGGTCTTCAAGGTGCTCCGCTCGATGCAGGACGCCTATTACAAGTCCGACGAGCGCCGCGAACGCTTCGTCAGCCTGTGTCATGATGTCGACGTGCAAAAGCTGACCTTCGAAGGTTACATGAACAAGAAGCTCGTGACCAAGCGCCCCCTGGCGCACATCAAGATCGGGCTCAAGAACCTTGCACACCTGACCGGCATCGTCCCGCCCGCCTACACATGACAGACATGATCCCCGCCTGGGTGAACGGCACGCTCACCCCCGTCGAGAAACTGGAGGTCCACCAAAGGGGCCTCCGGCACAAGGCGGTGTCGGTGTTCGTCATGGACGGCGACAAGGTGCTGATCCAGCGCCGCGCGCTGTCCAAGTATCACACGCCGGGCATGTGGGCGAACACCTGCTGCACCCACCCCGGCTGGGACGAAACCCCCGGCGACTGCGCCGTCCGGCGGCTGGATGAGGAACTCGGCATCACCGGCGTCTATCCCGCCCACCGCGACCGCGTGGAATACCGCGCCGACGTGGGCAACGGCCTGATCGAGCACGAGGTGGTGGACATCTTCCTTGCCGACGCCGCCCCCGGCCTGCGCGTGACGCCCAATCCCGACGAGGTGGCAGAGGTGCGCTGGATCAACCTCTACGACCTTGCCGCAGAGGTCGCCCGCCGCCCGGCGATCTATACCCCCTGGCTGCGCATCTACCTGGCGGAACACAAGGACAAGATCTTCGGCGCGCTGGCGCGGGTCTGACGGCCTGCCTCAGCTCCGCGTCGAGATCCGCGCGTGCATCTCGCGGATCATGCTGCTGGCCGTCTTCTCGAACAGGCAGGGGATGACCGCGTGCACCAGCGCCGCACCGCCCGCCAGCAGCAGGCGTGACGCGAACCAGCCCGCGAACCGCATGTGCTCGAAATAGGTCTCGTCGACCGATTCCGGGTGGTCCACGAAGATCCGCTGAAACGTGCGCGTCATGTGCTGCCTCTTTCGTTCCGGTGTGCCGTGTCCGAAAGACTAACCACCGCGCCGTCCACATATGTCCCAATTTCCTGCTGCATGACGCGAGTTTTGTGGATACTATCCCAAGAATGACCAAGAAACTGGATGATTATGACCGCGCCTTGCTGGCCCAGCTTCAGCGCGACGCCAGCCAGAGCGTCGATGACCTGGCCGACCGCGTCGCACTGTCCCGCAATGCCTGCTGGCGGCGCGTCAAGCGGATGGAGGCCGAGGGCATCATCCGTAACCGCGTCGCCATCCTGGACCCCGCCGCCGTGGGCCTGCCGCTTCAGGTCTTCGTCCTGATCCGGACGAACGACCACAGCGCCGCCTGGCTGGCGGCCTTCCGCAAGGCGGTGCGCGAGATGCCAGAGATCACCGGCGCCCAAAGGATGACCGGCGACCTCGACTATGTCCTGCGCGTGCGCGTGGCGGACGTGCAGGCCTATGACCGCTTCTACCAGCGCCTGATCGACAAGGTGCAGATCGCCGACGTCTCGGCCAGCTTCGTCATGGAAGACATCAAGGACACGACCGCCCTGCCGCTGTGACAGGGACGCAGGGCGGCGGGCGTCAGGCCCGCAGCGCCCCGAAGCCCCCGTCCACCACGCCCATCGCGCCCAGTGCCGTGCGGGCGATGTCGCGCGCGGTCAGGCCGGCGGCGGCATACATCTTCGCCGGGCTGTCGTGGTCGATGAACGCATCGGGCAGCGTCATCGTGCGCACCGCAAGCCCCCGGTCCAGCAGCCCCTCGGCCGCCATGGCGTGCAGCACATGCGCGCCGAACCCGCCGGTCGCGCCCTGTTCCACCGTCACCAGCGCCGCGTGATGCGCGGCCAGCTGGCGGATCAGGTCCATGTCCAGCGGCTTGGCAAAGCGCGCATCGGCCACCGTGACGGAGACGCCGCGCGCCTCCAGCTCCTCGGCCGCGGCCAGCGTCTCGGCCAGGTGCGCGCCGAAGGACAAAAGCGCCACGCCCGTCCCTTCCTTCACCACGCGGCCCTTGCCGATCTCCAGCACCTGCCCACGCTCGGGCATCTCGACGCCCACACCCTCGCCGCGCGGATAACGGAAGGCGATCGGCCCCGCGTCATGCGCGGCGGCGGTTTCGACCATGTGCATCAGTTCCGCCTCGTCGGCGGCGGCCATCACGACGAAACCGGGCAGGTTCGCCAGGTAGGCGACGTCGAAGGATCCCGCATGTGTCGCCCCGTCGGCCCCCACAAGCCCCGCGCGGTCGATGGCAAAGCGCACCGGCAGCCCCTGCAAGGCCACGTCATGCACCACCTGGTCATAGCCGCGCTGCAGGAAGGTCGAATAGATCGCGCAGAAGGGCTTCAGCCCCGACGCCGCCATGCCGGCCGCGAAGGTCACGCCATGCTGCTCGGCGATGCCCACATCGAAGACCCGCGCCGGGAACCGTTTCGCCATGATGTCGAGCCCCGTGCCAGAGGGCATCGCCGCCGTCACCGCCACGATGGACGAATCCCGCGCCGCCGCATCGGTCAGCGCCTGGCCGAACACCTTGGTATAGGCCGGCGCATTCGGTGCCGATTTCGCCTGCGCGCCCGAGGCCACGTCGAACTTCGACACGCCATGATACTTGTCGGCAGAGCTTTCGGCGGGCGCATAGCCCTTGCCCTTGACCGTGCAGACATGGATCAGCACCGGCCCCGTCGCCCGCGCCCGCGCCGCGCGCAGCACAGGCAAAAGCTGCGTCAGGTCGTGCCCGTCCACCGGGCCGATGTAGTCGAAGCCCAGTTCCTCGAACAACGTGCCCTGCCCGCCCGGAAGCCCGGTGACCAGCTGGCGCGCGCGCCGCGCACGTTCGCGCAAGGGTCCGGGCAGCGCGGCCTCGAACCCCTCTGCCATCTTCTCCAGCGCCGCGCCCTGCGGGCTGGCATAAAGGCCGGAGAGGTATTTCGACATCGCGCCCACCGGCGGGGCGATCGACATCTCGTTGTCGTTCAGGATCACGAACAGCCGCCGCCCCTCGTGGCCCGCGTTGTTCAGCGCCTCGTAGGCCATGCCCGCGCTGATCGACCCGTCGCCGATCACGGCGATGGCGTCGCCCGTCGCCTGTCCCATGTCGCGGCCCACGGCAAAGCCCAGCGCGGCGGAAATGGAGGTCGAGGAATGCGCCGCGCCGAACGGGTCGTAGGGGGATTCAGACCGCTTGGTGAACCCCGACAGCCCGCCGCCCTGGCGCAAGGTGCGGATGCGGTCGCGCCGCCCGGTCAGGATCTTGTGCGGATAGCACTGGTGGCCCACGTCCCACACCAGCTTGTCATGGGGGGTGTTGAACACCGCGTGGATCGCCACGCTCAGTTCCACGACACCCAGGGAGGATCCAAGGTGCCCGCCCGTCTCGCTGACGGCAGAGATCACTTCGGCACGGACTTCATCGGCAAGGCGCCGCAGCTCTGCATCGCCCAGCGCCTTGAGATCGGCGGGGCCGGCCACACGGTCCAGGGTGGGGGTGATCGGTCGTATCATGCCTTGGTCCTCCTCAGAAAAAAGGCGCCGCAAAGGGAAACCCCTCTGCGGCGCGAGTTTCCTGTAGCCAACAGGAAGGGAACCGGGGTGTGGAGACCCCGACATCCGGGCCCGGGATAAGGCCCGAATGCGTGTCGAGCGCGGGGGCGATGCGTGCCGCCCCCGGCATGCTCAGATCCGGCGGATCGTGTCGTCCGGCGCCACCAGGCTGCCCTCGATCTGGGGCATCGGCGGCGGGGCGAACTTCGAGTCCTCGGGCAGAAGCTGGCCCAGGGCATAGAGGATCAGGATGACCCCCATGATCGCCACCAGGAAGAGGCCCGCATAGACCGCCCCCATCGCCATCTGCTGGAACACCCAAGCGTAAAGCGACGGCTTGCGGTCATGTTCCAGATACCATTCCTTGTCAGACATCGGTCGGTCTCCCCATCAATCCAGCGGCGCGTAGCCGTGGTCCTGCGCCCAGACGTACCAGTTGTCGACAACGGTGCCCGTAAGCAGGATCCCGATGCCGCCGGTTAGCGTGCACAGAACCGCGAACCACCAGGCCCAGCGATGGATGCCCTCCATCGTGGCGTTGAAGCCCATCGTCCAGCGCCAGAACAGCGCCGCCCGTTCCGAGGCCGAACCACGGTCGATGATCTGCTCGATCTCGCGGTCGCCACCCAGCCGGGTGACGGACAGGATCGTCGCGCCGTGCATGGCGAACAGCAGGGTCGAGCCATAGAGGAACGCGATCGAAAGCGCGTGGAACGGGTTGTAGAACAGGTTGCCGTAGGTCAGCGAGAACAGGTTGGTCCAGTCGAGGTGGGTGAAGATGCCGTAGGGCACCGCCTCGGACCAGCTGCCCATCAGCACGGGCCGGATCAGGCCCAGCACCAGGAACAGCCAGATCGCCGACGCAAAGGCCCAGGCGACATGCTTGCCCATCTTCATCTGGGCGGCCAGCGTATAGGCCCGCACCCACCAGCTCAGCACCCCGATCAGCAGGAAGAAACTGGCGATCAGGTAATAGCCGCCCTCTGCCATCGGGGGAAAGCCGAGGCCGTATTCGGGCGCCGGCGGCTCCAGCGACAGGTAGAACAGCTCGCGCATGAAGATCGCGGGGTTGTAGCCTGCCTCGTTCCAGAACCACAGGCCCACCATCACGAACCAGGTGCCGCCCGTCATCAGCGACAGCACGCCCCAGGGCCCGAGGTAGACGGGACCAAGCTGCGCATTGCCCAGCCAGCCCATCAGGGTCGAGAAGCTGGCGGACTTGGTGCGATCCCCAAGGTCCGCGTCCTCGACCATGCCCATCTCGGGCGCGCCCTGAACCTGAACCTGGGTGAAGATATTCTGATATTCAGCCATTGCTCATACCTCTCCTACAGGTCCGCCCACCAGGGCAGTTCAAGCCACCAGTCCCACCAGACGACCCAGGCGTCGAACCAGACGGTGCCCGAGATCACGATGCAGACCGCGCTCCAGAAGCCGGCGTTCAGCGCAAGCAGCAGGCCGACGCGGTGAATGCCCAGCGTGCCGACCGAGTAGCCGATGAAATCGCGGAAGAACGTGTCCTCGTGATCGGGGCTGCGGATCTCCTCGCCCTTCTCGGGGTTGACCGCCGAAAGGATGAGGCCGCCGTGCAGCGCCAGCGCCAGCGTCGTCGTGAAGAAGAACGACACCGCGATCATGTGCGCCGGGTTGTAGTGGAAGTTGCCGTAGGTGTAGCCGGTGTTCGACACCCAATCGAGGTGCGTCCAGATCCCGTAGGGGAAGCCGTAGCCCCAGGCGCCCATAAGGATGGGCCGGATCACCACGAGCGTCACGTAGGCGAGGATCGCAAAGCTGAACGCGACCGGCACGTGATAGCCGATGCCCAGCTTGCGGCAGATTTCCACCTCGCGCAGTGCCCAGCTGCTGAAGGCCCCGATCGCGCAGATCGTGATGATCTGCCACAACCCGCCTTCGGCCAGCGGTGCCGCGCCCAGCCCGTATTCCAGGTTGGGTGCAGGAATAGAGATCAGCCACGGGTTCCATTCGCCCTGAAGCGCGGCCCCGTAGAAGATCAGCAATGTGCCAAGGGCGGCGAAGAAGATCGTCGTCACCCCAAAGAACCCGACGTAGAAGGGCCCGACCCAGAAGTCGAACAGGTCTCCGCCGACAAGCGTGCCTCCGGGCACGCGGTATTTTCGTTCGAAGCTGAGCAGCGCCATACTTCTCTCCGCTTTTGGCGGCCTCTGTCGTCAGGGCAGAGCCGTCGTTCCCGTGTCGTGTCTTGTCTTGTCGCGGGCGGAACGAATCCCGCCCGCGACGGTTCTTGGTGTTCAGCAGATGCCGACACCCCGGGCCGAAGCCCGACGCATCACATCGCGGCTTCCGCCGCAGTGGCAAACCAGTTGATGCCGTTGCTGAGGACGACGAGATGGATCATCGCCGCCAGAAGGAAGAGGAAGACCCCCTGCGCCACGAAGACGCGACGCGGATCGAAGATCAGCCAGATCTTGTAGAACTTGCTCATGCTTCAATCTCCCTCAGAACCACGGGCGCCAGATGAACGTGGCGATATGAGCGACAACGGCGATGGCCACGAAAAGCCAAAGCCCGCTCATATACACCGCGTGCAGTTCCTGCGCCTGCTCGTCGGTAAGACCCGTGAAAGACAGGTCGGTTCTATCAGCCATAGAATCCTCCGGATCACAGACTGACGCCGCGTCCCCCGCGGCCGGGTCCCCTAAGGGCGTCATGCCCCTCGGGTTTTCGCCCCCCCGGGGGGGAGAGGCGAAACTCGGGTCCGCCCTTGCGGGCGGGAAAGACCGTTCCGCCTAGGCGGAGAAGATCATGGGCGTGATGATCCGCGCCTGGCTCCAGGCACGGGCGATCGGCCCCTTGTCGGTCAGGCTGCCCTGCCGGATCGCGGCCAGCGCCCATGTCAGCGTGGCCAGCGGCAGCGTCGCCAGAAAGATGATGCCGAAATAGACGCAGAACTCGGTCCGCGGCGGGCGGTGCGCCGCGCTCTGCTGGACCGGCACGTCACTGGTAAAGTCGGCCATCTCAGGTACCTCCGATGTTGATGTCGGCGCCGCGAAGCGCCTCCACGGTTTCGCGCACGACGCGTTCCGCGCCCTGGGCGAGTGCCGCGCGTTCCGCGGCGTCCCGCAGCGTTTTCGCCGCGGAAATTCGGGTGAGGATCGGGTGTTCGGCCACGATCCGGTCAAGCTCTGCCTGGGCGTCCTCGTCCCAGGGGAAGTCGCGGCGCAGCGTGGTCGGCGTGGCCGCCGCGCTGTCCATCTGGCTGCCCAGCGGCAGGATGTGGAACAGCGCGTCGAACAGCCCGTTGCACACCTCCTGCAGCATGTAGGTGGCACCCGCGTAGCCCATGAAGGGCGTGCCCGTGGCGCGCCGGATGGCGGCGCCGGGGAAGCTGGCGGGAATGAACGACGGCTGCGGCCCGTGGCCCGCGGCCAGTTCCGCCAGGTACATCCGCTCGTTGATAGAGCCCATGACGATCAGCGGCCGGTGCTGGCGGGTCAGCGCGCGCACCTCCTCGTTGTTCGTCTTCTTGCCCGGCTGCCGCGCCACGGCGAAGGCGCAGGGCAGGCCCAGGTCGCGTTCAAGGTAATGCCGGATGCCGCGCGCATAGGTCTCGTTCGCGACGATGGCGAAACTTGCGGTGGCAAAGAAATCCTGCGTCACGGAGCGCCACAGGTCCCACACCGGCTTGATCGTCGAGTGCTTCTCGCGCTCGATGAACGGCTCGGGGTCGAGGCCGGTCATCTCGCCCAGCTTGCGCAGGAACTTCGTGGTGGAATCGATGCCGATGGGCGCCTGCAGGTAGGGCTTGCCCAGAACCTCGGCCAGCCCGCGCCCGAACTCGCGGTACATGACCACGTTGACGTCGGCGTTCACCAGGTTGCGCATTTCGGCCAGGTGGCTGCCCAGCGGCATCACCATGTTGATCTCGGCGCCGATCCCCTCGACCAGGCGGCGGATCTCGGCCAGGTCGCTGGGCATGTTGAACACGCCGTACATCGGGCCAAGGATGTTGACCCGCGGCTTCGCGCCCTCGTCGCGCGCCTTCTCGGGGGGCATCCGGCCCTTGGTCATCCCGAACTCGGTGAAGATCCAGGTCATCGCCCGGTCGGCGGCTTCCCACTGGTCCTCGTCGATGGTGCGCGGCAGGAAGCGCTGGATGTTGGTGCCCTGCGGCGTCACGCCTCCGCCGATCATCTCGGCGATGGACCCGGTGACGACCACGGCGGGCAACGCGGGGTCAAGCGTGCTCCACGCCCGCTTCATCGCGCCCTCGGTGCCGTCGCGGCCCAGCTCTTCCTCGCCCAGCCCGGTGGTGACGATGGGCAGCTCATGCGGCGGCAGGGCGTCGGTGTAATGGAGCACCGACGTGACCGGCAGGTTCTCGCACCCGACCGGCCCGTCGATGACCACCTGCAACCCTTTCACCGCGGTAAAGGCATAGACGGCGCCCCAGTAGCCGCCGGCGCGGTCGTGGTCCTGCACTAGCATGGGCCGCCCTCCGCGCAGGCGCCGACGTGATGCCGACGTTGTGCCGACGTGATGCCGACAGCGTATTTCGGGGTCTGAAACAGGGCCCGGCGCATCAGATCATCTCCTGCGCCTTGGCCGCGCGGGCGGCCTTGTCGAGCTTCTTCTGGTGCTGCGCGCGGAAGTCCGGCCGCAGGTTCGGATCGCCTTCCCAGACGCCCGCGGTGTCGCCGCTGCCCACGCCCTCGAAGAACGCCTTCATGCCGTCCATCCGCGCCTTGTTGGCGATGGCGGCATTGACGACCTGCGCGAGCGACCCGGCGCCCGCCGGTCCCATCAGGGGGCGCGCGGAAATGAGATTGGTGAAGTAAAGCCCTGGAATCGCAAGCTCCTTGGCCTTCTGCACCACGGGTGTCGTGCCGATGGCCAGGTCGGGCCTGATGGCCTCCATCGCCGCGCAGTCGTCTTCCAGGCTGGCGCGGAACTTGACCTTGACGCCGCGCGCCTCCAGCCACTCGCGGTCGGCCTTCGACTGTTCGGTCTTCTGGCAGGCGGTGCCCACATAGGGCACGTCCGCGCCGCTCTCGATCAAGAGCCGGGCCACCAGAAGCTCGCTGCCTTCATAGCCTGACAAGGTAATCGTGCCATTGATCGGCATCGCCGCCAGCGCCCCCTTGATCGCCGGCAGGAACATGTTCTGCGCCGCCGCGATCTTGTCGGCGGGCAGCCCGAACGCATCGCCGATCCCCGCCAGCCAGGCGGCGGTGCCGTCATGGCCCACGGGCGCGGATCCGACGATGGGCCGCCCGGCGGCCGTGAACTCGCGCATGGCGGCGCTGTAGAACGGATGGATCGCCGCCACCGCGCCACAGTCCAGCGCGGCATAAAGCTCGCGCCACTCGCGGCAGGGCACCACCGGCCCCACGGCCAGGCCCAGCGGGTCCAGCATCCGCCCGATGATGATCGGGTCGGCGGGGAACATCTCGCCCAGAAGCGTGACGGTCGGGCGATCCGCGCGGCCGCCCTCGGGCGCCTGCACCGGACCGGCCTGAACCTCTTGCCGGGCATAGTTCAGCATCGCGCCGGCCAGCACGTCCTTGGCCTCTGCATGGGTCGGGATGCCAAAGCCCGGAACGTCGATGCCGATGATCCGCACACCGTTGATTTCGTTGGGCAAAAGCCGCAGCGGCACGCCCGACGCCGTGGGCACGCACAGGTTCGTCACCACCACCGCGTCATAGCGGTCGGGATCGGCCAGTT
>JAUIIC010000050.1 GCA_030431935.1 Alphaproteobacteria bacterium
CTGGCAGGGCTACCTTGCCTGGGCCCGCGCCAACCCCGACCAGAGGGCGGTCATGCACCTGCTGGCCGAGGCGGGTCTGGTCAGTGAGGCAGCCCGCAACGAGATGGACACGCTCGCCGCGCCGCACGCGGCATGGGTGCAGCGCGCCCTGGGCAGCGGCGCGATCCGGGGGCCCAGCGCCAGCTTCGTCGCGAAGCTCGTCTTCTTCCAGATCGACCTTGTCATCACGGAAGACCTGCCGGACCCCCAGGCCGACCTTACCTTCGCGATGCTGTGCAACGCCCTGGGGCTGGCCGAATGACACGTCCCCACGCGCATCCGCGACGATTTCAACGACCCCGTGCCACCAGATCACGATTGGAATGCCTGCCATGATTACCGCCCATCTCTGGACCACGCCCAACGGCTTCAAGATCGCCATCGCGCTTGAGGAAATGGGGCTCGACTACACGATCAACTGGGTGAACCTACAAAAGGGAGAGCAGCGCGAGGCCGCGTTCCTTGCCATCTCGCCCAATGGCAGGATTCCCGCGATCGAGGACCACGACACCGGGCTTCAGATGATGGAATCGGGGGCGATCCTGCAATACCTGGCCGAAAGGACGGGGCGTTTCGGCGGGAACACCCTGCAGGAGCGCGCCGAGATCACCGAATGGCTGCACTGGCAGATGGGCGGGCTTGGCCCGATGATGGGGCAGGCCAACCACTTTCGTGGGCTGGCCGAGAAGGTGCCCTATGGCGAACAGCGCTATCTCGAAGAGACGGTGCGCCTGTTCGGTGTTCTGGATCGCCAGCTTGACGGGCGGGACTATATCGCGGGCGATTATTCCATCGCGGACATCGCGGCCGTTCCCTGGGCCGGCATGTACACCTACCTCGATGAACCGAGGCTGGAATCTTTTCCGAACGTGATGTGGCCTGGATCGGGCGCAACCTGGCCCGCCCGGCGACGGCCCGCGCGATCGCCCTGCGACCCGATGCCTGAGCGATCCGCCTGACCTGACGCTGCGCCCGGACGTGACCCTGCCGGACCCACAGGTTCCGGCTGCGCAACGTCCTGTTTCCGTTTTTCACCCGTCGCGCGAAGATTTGGGGTTTTCTGCAAGTGCGAAATGTGAGATGTGTTCAGCGCTGAACACACTTTGAGCCGCCCCGCACATGCCCGCCACCGACCCGAAATCCACCCTGCCGGACGAGGATCAGCTGTTCCTGATCCTGCGCCAGCTGGACGCCGCGCCCGACGCGACGCAGCGCGCCACGGCCGAGGCGCTGGGGATCTCGTTGGGGCGGCTCAACGCGCACTTGCGCGCGGTGGCCGAGGCCGGGCTCGTCAAGATCACGGACCGCCCCGGCCCCGACCGCCGCCAGCGGTTCGCCTATGCCCTCACCTCTCGGGGGGCCGTCGAAAAGGCGCGCCTGACCGACCGGTTTCTCGCCCGCAAGCTTGCCGAATACGACGCCCTTCACGCGGAACTGACGGGCACGGCAAGCGGCCTTCTTTCCACCAAGCATCGGACCCAAGTCATGCAAGACCACCTTACCCCCGTCCAGGAACTCTATGTCTCGCCGGACAGCGCGCAGAAGCTCAAGCGCGAGGCCGGCGACCTTCTGTCGTGGGACCTGACCCCGCGCCAGATCTGCGACCTCGAACTCATGATAAACGGCGGCTTCAGCCCGCTGAAGGGCTTCCTTTCGCAGGCCGATTACGAAAGCGTCGTGGACACGATGCGTCTGACCGACGGCACGCTCTGGCCGATGCCGATCACGCTGGATGTCAGCCAGGCCTTCGCCGACAAGATCGAGCCGGGCACCGACATCGCGCTGCGCGACCAGGAAGGCGTGATCCTCGCCATCCTGTCGGTCAGCGACAAGTGGACCCCCAACAAGGCGCACGAAGCCGAGAAGGTGTTCGGCGCCAACGACGAGGCGCACCCGGCGGTGCACTACCTGCATCACACGGCAGGCCCCGTGTACCTGGGCGGCCCGGTCACCGGTATCCAGCCGCCCACGCACTACGATTTCCGCGCCCGCCGCGACACGCCCAACGAATTGCGGGCCTATTTCCGCAAGGTGGGCTGGCGCCGCGTCGTCGCCTTCCAGACACGCAACCCGCTGCACCGCGCCCACCAGGAACTGACGTTCCGCGCCGCGCGCGAGGCGCAGGCCAACCTGCTGATCCACCCTGTCGTCGGCATGACCAAGCCCGGCGACGTCGATCATTTCACCCGCGTGCGCTGCTACGAGGCGGTGCTGGACAAGTACCCGGCCGCCACCACCTCGATGAGCCTTCTGAACCTTGCCATGCGCATGGCCGGCCCGCGCGAGGCGGTCTGGCACGGCATCATCCGCCGCAACCACGGCTGCACCCATTTCATCGTCGGCCGCGACCACGCCGGCCCGGGCAAGAACAGCCAGGGCCAGGACTTCTACGGCCCCTATGACGCGCAAGAGCTGTTCAAGACCCACGAGGCCGAGATCGGGCTGGAAATGGTGGACTTCAAGCACATGGTCTACGTGCAGGAGAAGGCCCAGTACTACCCCGCCAACGAGGTGCCCGAAGGCTCGACCGTGCTGGACATCTCTGGCACCGAGCTGCGCCGCCGCCTGGCCGAAGGGCTGGAGATCCCCGAGTGGTTCTCCTTCCCCGAGGTCGTCGCCGAACTGCGCCGCACCCGCCCGCCGCGCGCCAAGCAGGGCTTTACCGTGTTCTTCACCGGCCTCTCGGGATCGGGCAAGTCCACCATCGCCAACGCGCTCATGGTCAAGCTGATGGAGATGGGCGGCCGCCCCGTGACGCTTCTGGATGGCGACGTGGTGCGCAAGAACCTGTCGTCCGAACTGGGCTTCTCGAAGGAACACCGCGACCTGAACATCCTGCGCATCGGCTATGTCGCCTCCGAGATCACCAAGAACGGCGGCATCGCGATCTGCGCCCCCATCGCCCCCTATGCCGCGACCCGGCGCAAGGTGCGCGAGATGATCGAGGGCTACGGCGCCTTCGTCGAAGTGCACGTGGCCACCAGCCTCGAAGAGTGCGAACGCCGTGACCGCAAGGGGCTCTACAAGCTGGCGCGCGAAGGCAAGATCAAGGAGTTCACCGGCATCTCGGACCCCTATGACGTGCCCGAAGGCCCGGAACTGCGCGTCGACACCGAAGGCACGGACGTCGACAACTGCGCGCACCAGGTTCTGCTGAAGCTGGAAAGCATGGGGCTGGTGGCGGGCTGATCCACCGCTTCATGCCGACAAGCCCTGGTCCGCCCCGGTTTCCCTCGCCGCGGCGGACGCTTGCGTGCCTGTCGGTGCAGGGCGCCCCCCTCCGCGCTCAGGGAGCCTCCGGGCGCGCCAGGCCGTCGTCCATCAGATCATCGAGGAACAGGCTCAGCAGCTGCGCGCGGCCGCTCACGCCCGCCTTGCGATAGATCGCCGCCGTCTGTGCCTTTACCGTGCCCTCGCTGGTCGAGCGCAGCCCCGCGATCTCTGCAAGGGTCAGGCCCTTCAGCGCGAAGACCGCCACATCGCGTTCCGCCGGCGTCAAGCCCCAGTCGTCGAAGCGCTCATGCATCAGGGAATGGAACGCGCTCGACGCGGCACGGATCTGCGCCTCCATCTTGCGGTTCATGGCGCGCTGCCGCTGTAGCGCGATCGCTCCGAGCACCACCCCTAGCACCAGCCCGCAAGCCGCCGCGATCTGGGCGATGTCGCGCAGCTGCCACCCCGCCGCGCCGGGCGCGGGGCCGAAAATGCCAAGCAGGATGTCGGAAACGAAGAACACGGTGCACATCGCCTGCACGGCAAGAATACCGGTCAGCGTCACCGTGAACCGCACGCCTCCGCCAAGCGTCGCGCGGCTCATGCGCGGGGCTCTCCCGGACCCGGCATCGACGCGGCATTCATAGCGTTCATCGTCACTTCCCCGTCTCGGCGCATGACCTGCGCCCTGCCAGACTTACCCCCTGACATGCCCAAAATGCAATGACTGCATACAGATAGGCCGTTTCCGGCTGGCGACGGCATGTGCGGGAAGGGATCTGGCCGTCTCGGGACGGCCGGTGCCGAGGGACAAGGCACCGACCGTCCCGTTTCGTGTCTTGCGGCGCCGCGAGGGACAAGCAGCGGCCGGCACACTCCCCGCAATCCTGTGGTTCCACCGGATGCGCCGTGATGCCGAGGGACAGAAGGCAGTCGGCGCGCCCCGGGTGCACGGAACCAGATGTGCGTCGGGTCGAACAAATCGAACATGGCTGAACGATGGCAGGAACGAAATCCGGGAAAGGTTTAAACCGGGGGTCATAAACCTTCTCGGGACGGGCCTATACCAAAGGTTTATGCGCTGTCGCCCATCGAGACACCCAGCGCACGGGCCACGGTGAATATGTCCTTGTCGCCCCGCCCGCACATGTTCATGCAGATGATGTGATCGGCCGGAAGCGTCGGCGCGATCTTCATGACATGCGCCAACGCATGGCTGGGCTCCAGCGCGGGTATAATCCCTTCGAGCTCGCAGCACAGTTTGAACGCTTCGAGCGCCTCGCGGTCCGTGATGGCGACATACTCGGCCCGTCCGATATCGTGCAGCCAGCTGTGCTCGGGCCCGATTCCCGGGTAGTCGAGCCCCGCCGAGATCGAGAAACCTTCGAGGATCTGGCCGTCCTCGTCCTGCAGAAGGTAGGTGCGGTTGCCATGCAGCACGCCGGGGCGGCCGCCGGTCAGGCTGGCGCAATGCTCCATCCGGTCGTCCACCCCCTTGCCGCCGGCCTCGACCCCGATGATGCGCACGTCCTTGTCGTCGAGGAACGGATAGAACAGGCCCATCGCGTTCGACCCGCCGCCGATCGCGGCGATGATGGTGTCGGGCAACCGGCCCTCGGCGGCCATCATCTGTTCCTTGGCCTCCTTGCCGATGATCGACTGGAAGTCGCGAACCATCGCCGGGTAGGGGTGCGGCCCCGCGACCGTGCCGATGCAGTAGAACGTGTCGCGCACGTTCGTCACCCAGTCGCGCAGCGCATCGTTCATCGCGTCCTTGAGCGTGCCGCGTCCCGAGGTGACGGGAATCACCTCTGCACCGAGAAGCTTCATGCGGAACACGTTGGGCGCCTGGCGCTCGACGTCATGGGCGCCCATGTAGACCACGCATTTCAGGCCGAACTTGGCACAGACCGTTGCCGTCGCGACACCATGCTGGCCCGCGCCGGTCTCGGCGATGATGCGCTGCTTGCCCATGCGGCGCGCCAGCAGGATCTGGCCCAGCACGTTGTTGATCTTGTGCGCGCCGGTGTGGTTCAGTTCGTCGCGCTTGAGATAGATCTTCGCCCCGCCCAGGTGATCGGTCAGACGCTCGGCGAAATAGAGGGGCGACGGTCGGCCCACGTAATGGGTCCAGAGATGGTTCATCTCGTCCCAGAAGCTCTGGTCGGTCTTGGCCTTCTCGTATTCCGCCTCCAGCGCCAGGATCAGCGGCATCAGCGTCTCCGACACGAACCGTCCGCCGAACTCACCGAACCGTCCGTTCTCGTCCGGGCCGGTCATGAAGCTGTTGATCAGATCCTCGGGCATGGTCGCGTCTCCCCTGTGCACGCCGGATGTGCTAGCGCGCGCGGGGCCACGGGGCAAGGGCAAGGCGTTTCGAAACGCCTTGGCCACGCGGTTTCGAAACCGCGTGACACGGGCCTTGCAAGGCCCGTGCCCGGGCCGCGCCGCGGCGGCCCGGGAGGAAGGGCCTTCGAAGGCCCTTCTACCGCACGCGCCGGATCGGCTGGCTGTTGCAGAAGATCACGAAATGGCGGCCGTTCTCGACGGCCTGCCAGCCCCGCCGGTCGAGTTCCGCCAGGAACGCCTCGCGCCCGACCAGGCGTTCGACGTCGCGCACCTGGCGCTTCACGACGCCACCGCGCCGGGCCTCGCCCGAGGTCAGGACCTGGGTCATCCATTGCTGCGGGGTCAGGTGGGCGGGCATGGGCATGGCGCGAGGCTCTCACACCCTGGTTAACGCGGGGTTACGGCGTCTCCGCCAGCGCCGCGGCGAAGGCCGCGATGCGCGCGGGGTCCTTGATCCCCGGCGCGCTTTCGACGCTGGACGAGACATCGACCTGCCGCGCGCCGGTTAGGCGCGCCGCCTCGGCCACGTTGCCGGGCGTCAACCCGCCCGCCAGCATCCAGGGCACCGGCCAGCGCCGCCCGGCGATCAGCCGCCAGTCGAAGGCGACGCCATTGCCCCCCGGAAGATCGGCGCCCTCCGGCGGCTTGGCATCCACGAGGATCTGGTCAGCCACCCGCGCGAACCTGTCGAGCGCCACCACATCCCCGGGCCCGGCCACGCCCACGGCCTTCATCACCGGCAAGCCGTAGCGCGCCCGCACCTCCGCCACCCGCTCAGGGGTTTCGCGGCCGTGAAGCTGCAGCATGTCCAGCGGAACCTGCGCCGTCAGCGCATCGAGGAACCCGTTGTCGGCGTTCACCGTCAGCCCGACCTTGCACACCCCTGCCGGAACCTCGCGCGCCAGTGCGGCGGCGCGGTCGAGGTCGAGGTTGCGCGGCGACTTCGCGAAAAAGACAAAGCCCACGTAGCCCGCCCCCGCCTCGGCCGCCGCCGCAACGTCATCGGGCGCGGTCAGACCGCAGACCTTGAACCTTATTCCGGCGGGCATCGCGGTCAGCGCGTCGCGCCGCTGTCTTCCAGAAGCGCCAGCACCTCGTCGCCGCCCTGCGCCTCGGTCTTGACCTTCCTGACCTCGCGCTCCAGCCGTTCGCGGCTGCGACGCTCGCGCGCGGCCTCGGCGCGGTGCTTGTGCTCGCGCAGCCACTCCCAGACGAAGCCGATCAGAAGCCCCGCGACGATCGCCGTGAAGATCACGAGGAACAGGGGCAGCGTAATCGTTGCATTGATCCCCACCAGAAGCGCCACGCCCTCGGGCAACAGGTTCAGCGCCACCGGCGCGCTGTTGGCCAGGGCGACCGTGACAAGGCAGGCGGCCAGCGCCGCCAGAAAGGCATAACGGATGTATCGCATCGGGCGTTCCCTAACCCACCGGGTCGTTCAGTCTGTCACGCAAAAGCTTGCCGGCCTTGAAGAACGGCACGTGCTTTTCCTCGACATGCACCGATTCGCCGGTCCGCGGATTGCGACCCGTCCGCGCATCCCGCTGCTTGACCGAGAACGCCCCGAAGCCGCGAAGCTCGACCCGGTCGCCCCGGGCCATCGCCTCGATGATCTCCTCGAAGATCGTGTTCACGATACGCTCCACGTCGCGCTGGTAAAGGTGTGGGTTCTCGTCGGCGATCTTCTGGATCAGCTCGGACCGGATCATAAGGCACACCTCCCGTCGGGCCTGGGGCTCCGCAGCCGGGCTGCGGCACAGAATGCGACGACTATAGGCACAAACCGGGGAGGGCGGAACAACAAGAAAGGTGCACGGCGGGATTTCGCAGGGCCAAAGCGCTGAATCACAAGCCGTATCCCGGTCAATGCCGGGGGCGCCACCCCCAGCCCCGTCACCGGGCGCGAAGGCTCCGCAGCACGGGGAAGGTGATTCGCGACCCCGGAAACACGAACGGCCCCGCCGGTTGGCGGGGCCGCTCTGCCGCCGGTTGGCGGCTGATCAGTTGTCGGAGCCTTTCAGGGCGGCGCCCAGAATGTCACCCAGCGACGCGCCCGAGTCGGACGAGCCGTACTGTTCCACGGCTTCCTTTTCCTCGGCGATCTCGCGGGCCTTGATCGACAGGCTCAGGCGGCGCGACTTGGGATCGATGTTGGTGACGCGCACGTCCACCTTGTCGCCCACGCCAAACCGCTCGGGACGCTGTTCGGAACGATCACGCGACAGGTCCGAACGGCGGATGAAGGACTTCATGCCCTCGTACTCCACCTCGATGCCGCCATCCTCGATCGAGGTCACCTCGACCGTGATGATCGAACCGCGCTTGACGCCATCGGTGGCATCCGCGAACGGATCGCCATCGAGCGCCTTGACCGACAGCGAGATGCGTTCCTTCTCGATGTCGACCTCGGTGACGACGGCCTTGACCATGTCGGCCTTGCGGTAGTTCTGGATCGCCTCTTCGCCACGCTGGTCCCAGCTCAGGTCGCTGAGGTGCACCATGCCGTCGATGTCGTTCTCCAGCCCGATGAACAGGCCGAACTCGGTGATGTTCTTCACCTCGCCCTCGACCTCGGTGCCGACCGGGTGGGTCTCGGCGAACACCTCCCAAGGGTTGCGCATGGTCTGCTTCAGACCCAGCGACACGCGGCGCTTGGCGGTGTCGATTTCCAGAACCATGACGTCGACTTCCTGGCTCGTGGACACGATCTTGCCGGGATGGACGTTCTTCTTGGTCCAGGACATCTCCGAGACGTGGACCAGGCCCTCGACGCCCGGCTCCAGCTCGACGAACGCACCGTAGTCGGTGATGTTCGTGACGCGGCCCGAATGGACAGAGCCCAGCGGGAACTTGGCCTCGACCGAATCCCACGGATCGTCCTGCAGCTGCTTCATGCCCAGGCTGATGCGGTGGGTTTCCTTGTTGATCTTGATGACCTGCACCTTGACGGTCTCGCCGATGGCCAGGATCTCGGACGGGTGGTTGACCCGGCGCCACGCCATGTCGGTGACGTGCAGCAGGCCATCGACGCCACCCAGATCGACGAAGGCGCCGTACTCGGTGATGTTCTTGACCACGCCATCGACCGAATCGCCTTCCTTCAGGCGGGCGATGACCTCGGCGCGCTGTTCGGCGCGGCTTTCTTCCAGGATGGCGCGGCGCGACACGACGATGTTGCCACGACGGCGGTCCATCTTGAGGATCTGGAACGGCTGCTTCAGGCCCATCAGCGGGCCGGCATCGCGCACGGGGCGCACATCGACCTGGCTGCCGGGCAGGAAGGCCACGGCGCCGCCCAGATCGACGGTGAAGCCGCCCTTGACCCGGCCGAAGATCGCGCCGTCGACGCGGGCGTCGTCCTCGTAGGCCTTCTCCAGGCGATCCCAGGCGGCCTCGCGGCGGGCCTTGTCGCGGCTGATGACGGCCTCGCCCCGGGCGTTCTCGACACGGTCGAGGAACACCTCGACCTCATCGCCCACGGCGATGTCGGGCGCTTCGCCGGGGTTGGTGAATTCCTTCAGATCGACGCGGCCTTCCATCTTGTAGCCGACGTCGATGATGGCCTGGCCCGCCTCGATGGCGATGACCTTGCCCTTTACGACAGAGCCCTCGTTCGGGGTGTCGATCTCGAGGTTTTCGTTAAGGAGAGCCTCGAACTCTTCCATGGATGCGCTAGCGGACATTCAGTCGTGTTTCCTTTTCAAACGTCTTTTCAGGCCACGCGGTTGTCTCCGCGGGTCTTGGGTTGGTCAGCGGGCAGAACCTAAAGCAAGAAGGGCCGGTGGATGACCCCGACCCTGCTCGCTGACGTTTACCGCCTATTTGACGAGCCGGTCTCTACGCCAGACGGCCCCGTGACGCAACCCTCAAGGCCTCGCGTCGGACGCCATGATGATGACGTAGGATTTTCTTCTTGATCCCCTGCGCCACCCGGCAACTATGACGGGATGGTCCACCAAGGGTTTCACGAGTGACGAACATCTTGAGCGCGGTCCGGGTGCCGCACCGGCCCGCGCGATCAGGTGCCCCATGGACCTGACCCTTGCCTCGGCCTTTTCCTTCGGCGGGTTGGTCGGCCACCTGGCCTATCTGCTGCTCGTGCTGTCGATGATCATGCGGTCGCTGTTCTGGCTGCGGATTTTCGTGATCGCCTCGGCCCTGACAGCGATCCTCTATGCCGGCATCTGGCTGCGCGACCCGGTGAGCCTTGCCTGGGAATCGATGCTGGTCATGGTGAATGTCATCCAGATCGCGCTCGAATGGCGCAATCGCCGGCGCGCCCGGTTCTCGGACGAGGAAAGGGTATTTCTGGAGGCCCGCTTCCCCGGCCTCGGCCCGCACGAGGCGCGGCGCCTGCTCGACCTCGGCTCATGGCGGGAACTCGATGCGGGCACCCGCCTGACGACGCAGGACAGCAGGGTTGCGCAGCTGGTCTACCTGGCGAGCGGCAGTGTCGATGTCGTCGTCGACGGACGCAGCGTGGCGACCTGCAACCCCGGCAACTTTGTGGGAGAGATGTCGCTTGTCGACAGCGGCGTGGCGAGCGCAACAACCACCGTCACCGAGCCCGGCCGCGCATGGTGCATTTCCGCCGAGCAGGTGGAGCGCCTGCGCACTGGCCATGACCGGCTGATGGCCGCGCTGGAACTGGGCATCGCCCAGGACCTGAAGGCCAAGATCCTCGCCGCGAACGCGCGCGCGGCATAGCCTGGGGTCCGTCTGTCCGCCCCCGGCTTCGGCTCAGCAATACCGCTCGGGTCCGATCCACTGATCCTCGGAATAGCGGTCGCCGTGGGCCCAGCCCACCGGCAGGGTCGCTTCGATTTCTGCGATCAGCCCCGCATCCCCCGCCAGTTCCGCGCCCCGGAACAGCTCTGCCGCATGGGCCGGCGTCCGCGTGCCCGGAATCGCGATCACATGCTCGCCCCGCGACAGGACCCAGGCGATGGCCAGCGCCGCCGCCGGTTCGCCGCGCGCCGCGGCCAGCGCGCGAAAGCCCGCCGTGGCGGCGATATTGGCGCTAAGGTTCGGCTCCATGAAACGGGGATTGCGCTTCAGGAACCCGATGGCCGCCGCCCGGTCGCGTGTCATCGGGAGGTCGGTCAGAAGAGACCGGCCCACCGGCGAGAACGCCACCAGCGCCGTGCCCAGTTCGGCGCAGGTCTGCACCAGCCCCAGTTCGGGGAACCGCGTGGACAACGAGTATTCCGACTGCACCGCCGCCACCGGATGCACCGCCGCCGCGCGCCGCAGCGAACTCGGCGAGATCTCGGAGAACCCGATGCCGCGCGTCTTGCCCTTGCGCACCAGCCCGGCCAGCGCCTCGGTCACCTCTTCGATGGGGCGCTCCGCCTCGCGCCGGTGGATATAGAACAGGTCCACCGCCTCGACGCCCAGCCGCGCAAGGCTGGCGTCCAGTTCCGCCTCCAGATGCGCGGCCGAATTGTCGTACCGTCGCCTCCCGCTGTCCGGATCGCGCGAAATCCCCGCCTTGGTGGCAATCACCAGCCGGTCCCGCGCCGCCGCCCCTCGTGCCTTGAGAAACGCGCCGATCACCTCTTCGGACCGGCCCATCCCGTAGACGTTCGCCGTGTCCACATGGACCATCCCGGCATCCAGCGCCGCATCCAGAACCGCGTGGCTGTCGGCCTCGGTCGTCGCGCCGTAAAAGCCCACGAACGACATCGCCCCGATGCCGACCGGCCCCACCATCGGCCCGCCGGCGCCCAGCTGGCGCGCGCCCACGCTCATGCCGCGTGCCTTTCGGCCACCAGCGCCACCGCCTGCGCCACCGCGGCCTCGATATCAAGCTCGGTCGTGTCCAGCGTCACCGCATCCTCCGCCGGTTTCAGGGGCGCGTCGGCGCGCCCGCTGTCGCGCGCATCCCGCGCCCTCAGGTCGTCGAGCACCGTTTCATACGTCACCTCGTGCCCGGTGCCGCGCAATTCGTCGAAGCGCCGCCGCGCCCGCACCGCGTCGGACGCCGTGACATAAAGCTTCACCTCGGCCTCGGGGCAGATCACGGTCCCGATGTCGCGCCCGTCCAGCACCGCACCCCCCGCCCGCCGGGCAAAGGCGCGCTGAAAGTCCACCAGCGCCGCGCGCACCTCGGGGATGGCTGCCACCTTGCTGGCCGCATCGGCCACGGGCGGGGTGCGCAAGTCATCCCGCTGCAGGTCCTCGGGCACCAGCGCCCGCGCCGCCTCGATCGGGTCCAGCCCGTCCAGCATCCGCCGCCCCGTCGCCCGGTAGAGAAGCCCGGTGTCCAGATGCGCAAAGCCGAACCGCTCGGCCACCGCGCGCGAGATCGTGCCCTTGCCCGCCGCCGCGGGCCCGTCGATCGCGACGGTAAAGGCCCGCGTGCCCCCCGCCGTTCCTGTCCTGTCGTCGCTCATGCCCGCCACGCTATCCGACAGCCGGGGCAATGTCAGGGGCGGACCGCCACGCCCCCGCCGCCTCAGCCATCCACCCGCTCCAGCACCGCGCCCAGCCGCGTCATCAGCGGCTCGAACACCGGGAAGGACGTGGCGATCGGGCCCGCGTCGTCCACGGAAACCCCCGATTGCGCCGCCATCCCGAGGATCAGGAAGGACATGGCGATCCGGTGATCGAGCCGCGCCTCGGCCACCGCCCCGCCGGGCACGCCGCCCGGCCCGCGGCCATGCACCGTCCACCAGTCCTCGCCCTCGTCCACCGTCACGCCATTGGCGCGCAGGCCCACCGCCATCGCGTCGATCCGGTCGCTTTCCTTGACCCGCAACTCCCGCACCCCCGGCATGTGCGTCCTGCCCTCGGCAAAGGACGCCACCACCGACAGGATCGGGTATTCGTCGATCATCGAGGCCGCGCGCTCCGCCGGCACCTCTATCCCGCGCATCCCGGGCGAGAAGCGCGCGCGCAGGTCGGCGACAGGCTCTCCCCCTTCCTCGCGCAGGTTCTCGTATGTCAGGTCCGCGCCCATCTCGCGCAGCGTCTCGAACAGGCCCGCCCGCGTCGGGTTCAGCCCGATATTGGGCACCAGCACGTCCGAGCCTTCGACGATCAGCGCGGCACAGACCGGAAAGGCCGCCGAGGACGGGTCGCGCGGCACCGCGATGGTCTGCGGCCGCAACTCGGGCCGGCCCGTCAGCGTGATGACCCGGCCCTCGTCCGTATCCTCCACCGACACCTCGGCGCCGAAACCCGACAGCATCCGCTCGGTATGGTCGCGCGTCGCCTCGCGCTCGATCACCACGGTCTGCCCCGGCGCGTTCAGCCCGGCCAGCAGCACCGCCGATTTCACCTGCGCCGAAGGCACCGGGACCACGTAGCGCACCGGCACCGGATCGGCCGCGCCCACCAGCGTCAGGGGCAGCCGCCCGCCCGCGCGCCCCACCGCCTGCGCCCCGAACAGCGCCAGCGGGTCCGTCACCCGCCCCATCGGCCGCTTGCGCAGGGACGCGTCGCCGGTGAAGGTCGCCGTCACGGGCGAGGTCGCCATCGCCCCCATGATCAGCCGCACGCCGGTGCCCGAATTGCCGCAGTCGATCACGTCCCCGGGCTCGGCAAAGCCGCCCACGCCCACGCCATGCACCGTCCAGTCGCCGCCGCCATGCTCGATCACCTCGGCCCCGAAGGCGCGCATCGCCTTCGCCGTGTCCAGCACGTCCTGCCCCTCCAGCAGGCCCGAGATCCGCGTCTCGCCCACCGCCAGCGCCCCAAGGATCAACGAGCGGTGGCTGATCGACTTGTCGCCGGGCACCTCGGCCACGCCCTTCAGCGGGCCGCTCGCGCGGGCGGTCATCGGGATCGGCTGTCCGTGGCCTGACATGGGCGTCCTTCCTTGCGCAAACTCCGCGCCCCGCTTAGGGCGTTTCACCGCCGAGGTGAAGCATCAAACCCCCGCGCCGGCCACCTCCGCCACCTCTTCCTCGCGCTCGCCCAGCCAGACCTCGGGGTTCACCTGCGCGATCCGCCAGAACAGGTCCTCGCCTAGCGCGTTACGCAGCCGGAAACACACCGCGCGCTCCGACAGCCGCTCCTGCCGGGTCATGTAGTAGTCAGAGCCGAACAGCACCCGCCGCCGCAGCCGCTCGGCCTTGTCCCCCGTGCCCTCCAGGAACAGCTTCAGGAACGGCAGATTGTCGTCGAAGTGAAAGAGCGTGTAGGAAATGTCGGTCCAGAGACCGGGGTATTTGCCGGATCCGATCATGTCCCGGATCGCCACCTGCCAGTTGCGGCGCCGCGCCTCCGCGTCGCCCGGCGCCATCCCCTCCTCGACATAGGCCCGCCAGTCCGCCGCGCCCCCGAAATGCGCCAGACAGATGCGCAGGCGGGGGAACGCCTCCATCACCGGGACATAGGCCTCGGGCGCGGTATAGCGGTCGGCGACCGCCGTCACCACGCCCCGCCCCTGCACGCCGCCCCGCGAACAATGGGTCATGACCGGCAGGCCCCGCTCCTGCAGGAACGGATAAAGCTGCGTCATCAGCAGGTCGTGGTCCGGCGGGAACCCAAGGCGCGGATAGATCTTCAGCCCCCGGAACCCGTGGCCCTCGACCATCCGCTTCACCTCGTCGACGCCGGCCTGCCCCCGCGCGGGGTTGAAGGTGGCAAAGGGCAGGACCAGCCCCTTCAGGTCCTCCCGCGCCGCCAGCGCCGCCAGTTCGTCGTGCTGCGCGGCCAGCCCCGCCCGCACCGGGCCGTGCCCGATCCCCTCCATGTCCATCGGCAGAACCACGAACCGCGTGTTCGACGGATAATGCCGCCGCACCTTCTCCAGCAATTCCCCTTGCGTCTCGGCCCCCGCCTCCTCCTGGAACCGGTGCAGCCGGTCCAGCGTCTCGGCCACGACCGGAAAGAACGGACGGCACAGGAAGGCCACCAGCCGCACCAGACCGGGCACCTTCTTGAACGGCCAGACCGCCCAGTGCGGATAGAGAACCGGCACATGCCGGTGGGTGAAGCTGTGGACGTGACAGTTGGTGATGCGGCGCTCAGGCATGGCGTGGCCTCCGGGTCGGGATTCAACCCAGAGGATACCACGCCGCGCGCCGGATCACACCCGCCGGAAGGTCAGGTAATGCGGCACCCGGCCCTCGCGCAGCGCCTTGCGCTCATAGCGCGTGGGCAGCCAGTCGTCCCAGGGCCGCCGCCAGTCCGAGGGCCCCTCCGCCAGCCAGTCGAACCCCGCGCGCGGCACCTCCAGCAACGTCTGGCGCACGTAGTCGGGAATGTCGGTGGCCACCCGCAACTCGGCGCCCGGCGCCATGACGCGCGCCAACGGCTCCAGGTGCTCGGGCGTGACGAAGCGGCGGCGGTGGTGCTTCTTCTTGGGCCAGGGATCGGGATAAAGCAGGAAGGCCTTCGCCACCGATCCCCCGGGCAGCACGTCGAAGAGGTCCCGCGCGTCGCCCGGATGCACCCGCACGTTCTCCACCCCCGCCTCGCGGATCCGGCCCAGAAGCATCGCGACACCGTTGATGAAGGGCTCGCAGCCGATCACCCCCACCTGCGGATTGCGCGCCGCCTGGTGCACCATGTGCTCGCCGCCGCCGAACCCGATCTCCAGCCACAGGGGCCGCCCCCCGAACAGCGCCCCGGGGTCCAGCGGCGCGCGCTCGGGGTTCTCCTCCCAACTCACCGCCCCGGGCGACAACGGCCCGAGATCCTCGTCCAGAAACGTCCGGTGGCTGTCGCGCAGGGTCTTGCCATGGCGCCGGCCATAGAAATTGCGCCACGGCGCACCGTGCGGGGCTGTCTTGTCACGCTCGCTCATGGCCCGCGCCTGTGGCAAAGCCCGCGGCCCCCGTCAAGCCCGCGTCAAGCCCCAGCTCAAGCCCGCCCAAAACCCCGCCGCCCCCGACAGCACCCCGCTTCCCCCTTCTTCTGTTCCCAAATACTCCCGCCGGAGGCACGCCGCAGAGCGGCGTTCATCCAAGCCCGCCTCCATCGCCACCGCCGGGCAAGGACGTCACGCCGGAAACGCGAAAGGGGCGCCCCAAGGCGCCCCTTCCCGGGAAAAAACAGCCGCGCCGCAGGCGCGTCCGCCGGATCATGCCGGATCAGACCGCCTTCTTCAGGGCCTCGGCCAGGTCCGTGCGCTCCCAGCTGAAGCCGCCGTCGGCCTCGGGCGCGCGCCCGAAATGGCCATAGGCCGCCGTCCGCTGGTAGATCGGCTTGTTCAGCTGCAGGTGCTCGCGGATGCCGCGCGGGGTCAGGTCCATCACCTGCGCGATCGCCTTCTCGATGGCCGCCTCCGACACCTGCCCGGTGCCCTCGGTGTTGGCGTAGATCGACAGCGGCTTGGCGACGCCGATGGCATAGCTCAGCTGGATCGTGCAGCGCTCGGCCATGCCCGCGGCCACCACGTTCTTGGCGAGGTAGCGCGCGGCATAGGCGGCCGAGCGGTCCACCTTGGTCGGGTCCTTGCCGGAAAACGCGCCGCCGCCATGCGGGGCCGCGCCGCCGTAGGTGTCGACGATGATCTTGCGGCCGGTCAGGCCCGCGTCGCCGTCCGGCCCGCCGATCACGAAGGTGCCGGTGGGGTTCACCCACCATTCGGTGGCGTCGGTGATCCAGCCCTCGGGCAGGACCTCGCGGATGTAGGGCTCGACGATGGCGCGGATGTCGGCGCTCGTCTGGCTTTCCTCGGCATGCTGCGTCGACAGCACGATCGACGTCACCTCGACCGGCTTGCCATCGGCATAGCGCAGCGACAGCTGCGACTTGGCGTCGGGGCGCAGCGTCGGCTCGGCGCCCGATTTGCGCACCTCGGCCAGCCGCCGCAGGATCGCGTGCGAGTAGTGGATCGGCGCCGGCATCAGCTCGGGCGTCTCGGTCACGGCATAACCGAACATGATCCCCTGGTCGCCCGCGCCTTCCTCGCCGCGCTCGCCGGTCACACCCTGCGCGATATGGGCCGACTGCTCGTGCAGGTAGTTGTCGACCTTGCAGGTGTTCCAGTGGAACTTGTCCTGCTCGTACCCGATGTCCCGGATGCAGGCGCGCGCGATATCCGGCACGCGGCCCATGAAATCCTTCAGCTTGTCCTGGTCGGTCAGCCCGACCTCGCCGCCGATCACGACGCGGTTCGTCGTGGCGAAGGTCTCGCAGGCGACGCGCGCCAGTTCGTCCTCTGCCAGGAAGGCGTCGAGCACGGCGTCGGAGATGCGGTCGCACACCTTGTCGGGGTGGCCCTCGGACACGGATTCCGAGGTGAACGTGTAGTCTTTACGGGACATGAAAAGTGCTCCATTGGGTGTAATCCCATCACGCCAGGAAGCCGTTGTGACGGGTGTCGCGCGGGCTTACGGCCTCGGAGCCGCCGCGTCAATCGGATTTGCGGCCCAGCCCGCCGGGGCGGCGCATCAGCAGCCCCGCAAGCGCCCCGGCCAGCAGCAGGAACACCGGCAGATCGCCCGTCCGCGCATAGACCGTGGGCGGCAGCGCGGCGGGCAGCGCCGCGTCGAGGTGCCCCGCCTGCCCCAGTGGCAGGAACGCCAGCACCCGCCCGCGCGCATCGATCACCGCGCTCACCCCGGTATTGGCAACCCGGACAAAGGGCAGGCCCTGTTCCACCGCCCGCAGCCGCGCCTGCGCCAGATGCTGGTAGGGCCCCGACAACGTGCCGAACCACGCGTCATTGGTAATCTGCAGGATCCAGTCCGCCCGCCCCGGCGCCGCGCGCAGGTCCTGCGGAAAGATCGCCTCGTAGCAGATCAGCGGCAGCGCCGCGCCCAACCCGCCACCCAGTTCCATCAGCGCCGCGCCCGGTCCGGGGCTGTAACCATAGCCCTCCTGCGCGGTGAAGGCCCGCAGCCCCAGCATGCGCATCAGCCCGGGCAGCGGCATGTACTCCCCGAAAGGCACGAGATGGTGCTTGTCATAGACGTCCTCGACCACGCCGCCGGGCCCGACGCGCACCATGCTGTTGTAGGCGCGAACGCCCTCGACCCGCTGGATGCCAAGCATCACGGGCACGCCCTCGGCCGCAACGGCCACCCGCTCCAGCGCCGGAGCGGCCGAGTTCAGCAGGTAGGGCACCGCCGTCTCGGGCCAGATCACCAGCGCCGGCGCGCCGGGCTCCCCCGGCGCCGCGGCCGTCAGTTCCAGTTGCCGGGCAAAGAACACCGGTGCCCAGTCGGGGTTCCACTTCAGGTGCTGCGGGGCGTTCGGCTGGACCAGTCGCAGAACCGGCGGCTCGGCCCGCTCCGGCACCGGCTGCGCCCCAAGCCATGCGCCCAGCAGGTAGACCCCGGCAAAGGGCACCAGCGCGGCGGCCACGCGCCAAGGCCGCGACATCAGCGGCACCACCACCCCCGGCAGCAGCGCCGTCAGCAGCGTCAGGCCGATCGGCCCCGCCAGCGCGCCAAGCTGCATCGGGGCCCAGCCGGCCCAGACATGCCCCACCAGCGCCCAGGGAAAGCCCGTCATGACATAAGAGCGCGCGGCCTCCGCCACCGCCAGTGCCACCGCCCAGGCCAGGCCGCGCCACAGCCCGCCACGTGGCGCCAGCCAGGCCGCCGCGCCCCAGGCCGCCGCCCAGAACAGCGCCAGCCCCCCCGCCATGCCCGCCAGCGCAAACGGCGCCATCCAGCCATGCCGGGCCGCGTCCACGAAGAAGGGCTCTACGATCCAGAAGAGGGTCGCGGCGAAATACCCGGTGCCCGTGGCCCAGCCCAGGGCGGCCGCGCGCCCCGGCGTCTGCGCCCGCAACAGGATCGACACCGCCACGCCCAGCGCCGCCAGCGTCGCCCAGGGAAGCGACACCGGCGCCTGCCCCAGCCCCGCAACCGCGCCGACCGCGCCAAGGGCCAGCATCCGCAGCCAGAGCGCCCCGCGTGGCAGGGCATCGGGCCGCTCCTCTTCCGCCATGAAGATCAGCCGTCGCGCGGGCCGGGAAGCCGAACCCGCAACCGCTTGATCCGGCGCGGATCGGCGTCCACCACCTCGATTTCGGCGCCCGCGGGATGCGGGATCACCTCGCCGCGCGCAGGGACCCGCCCGATCAGGACAAAGACCAGCCCGCCCAGCGTGTCGATCTCTTCCTCGTCCTCGCCCAGTGCCAGCTTCAGCCCCACCTCGGCCTCGAACTCCTCAAGGTCGGTGCGCGCGTTCGCAAGGTAGCATCCGGGCTTCTCCAGGACCCAGTCCGCCCCGTCGTCGATGTCGTGCTCGTCCGCGATCTCGCCGATGACCTGTTCGATCAGGTCCTCGATCGTCACCAGCCCGTCCACACCGCCGTATTCGTCGATCACCAGCGCCATATGCGTGCGCTGCGTCTGCATCTTCTGCAACAGCACCCCGATCGGCATCGACGGCGGCGCGAACAGCATCGGCCGCAGCATCTTGCGCAGGTTGAACCGCCCGCCCTCGCCGAACCCGTGGGTCAGGGCGAAATCCTTGAGGTGGATCATCCCGATGGGCGTGTCCAGCGTGCCCTGGTAGACCGGCAGCCGCGACAGGCCGCTGTCACGGAACACCTGAACCAGGTCGTCCTTTCGGATGTCCACCGCCACCGAAACGATCTCGGCCTTGGGGATCGCCACGTCCTCGACCCGCATCCGGCGCAGGTTCAGAAGCCCGGGCACCCCGGGATCGTAGGGCTTGCCGTTGGACGGGTGATACTCCGCCGTGTGGTCCGTCCCGCCGGGCTCCTGCTGCCCGAACCCGCCGAAAAGCCGGGCCAGAAGCCCCGGCCTCGGCGCCATTTCCGGATCTTGCGCGCCCTGCGCTGCGATAGAAGACCCGTCTGCCTGTTCGCCCATGTACCCGTTCCAGATGTCGCGCCTCCGGGGCGCTAGCCACAATATGGGTCCGCAACCCCGAGGCTGGCAAGTATCTCGACCTCCAAACGCTCCATAAGCGACGCGTCTTCGTCGGTTTCGTGATCATAACCCAACAGATGCAGCACCCCGTGCACCACCAGATGGGTCACATGGGCCTGCATCGCCAGCCCCGCGGCCTCGGCCTCGCGTTCGCAGGTTTCCCAGGCGATGGCAATGTCGCCCAGTTCCGGGTCCCCGGCATCGGGCGGCGCGGGCACCGCCCCCGGCACCTCGGGCGCGCGGTCCTCCGACGGCCAGGACAGCACGTTGGTGGGCACGGCCTTGCCCCGGAACTCGCCGTTCAGGACCGCGATGCGCGCGTCGTCACAGCCCAGAAGGCTGACCTCGAACCCCGCCTCCCCAAGCCCCAGGTGCCCCAGCGCCGCGCGCGCCGCGCGCTCGGCCAGCGCCTCCAGCCCCGCCGCCGCCCAGCGCTCGTCCTCGATCACCGCGTCGACGATCTGCCCCATCTTCTTCTGTTCCCAAATACTCTCGCCGAAGGCACGCGCCAAAGGCGCGTTCCCCCCCGGCGCCACGCGCGCGCGCCTCAGCCCGTCGCGCTGTCGGCGTCATACGCCTCGATGATGCGGGCCACCAGAGGATGGCGCACCACGTCCTTGGCGGTGAAATAGCTGAACGAGATTCCCTTGACGTCCTTCAGCAGCCGTTCGGCGTCGGCCAGACCCGACGGCACCCCGCGCGGCAGGTCCACCTGGCTGCGGTCGCCGGTGATGACCATGCGGCTGCCCTGCCCAAGCCGGGTCAGGAACATCTTCATCTGCATCGTCGTGGCGTTCTGCGCCTCGTCCAGCACGACGAAGGCATTGGCCAGCGTGCGGCCCCGCATGAAGGCCAGGGGCGCGATCTCGATGCGCTTTTCCTCCATCAGCTTGGCCAGCTGCTTGCCCGGCAGGAAATCGTGCAGCGCGTCGTAGAGCGGCTGCATGAACGGATCGACCTTCTCCTTCATGTCGCCGGGCAGAAAGCCCAGCCGCTCGCCCGCCTCGACCGCCGGGCGCGACAGGATGATCTTGTCCACGTGCCCGCCGATGAACATCGTCACGCCCACCGCCACGGCCAGATAGGTCTTGCCGGTGCCCGCGGGCCCGATGCCAAAGGCCATCTCGTTCTGGAACAGGCTGGCGACATAGGCCTTCTGCGCCTCTGTGCGCGGCTCGACCGTCTTCTTGCGGGTCTTGATCTCCAGCCGCCCGCCCTGGAACAGCTCCATCTGGTCGCCCTGCCGCGCGCCCGTCCCCTCGGCGGAACTGCCCATCCGCAGCGCGGCGTCGATCTCGCCCGCGTCGATCGTGCGCCCTTCCTCCAGCCTCAGGTAAAGCGCCGCCAGAACCTCGGCGGCGCGCTTCTGGGCCTGCGGTTCGCCATGGATCGCCAGCAGGTTCCCCTTGCGGTGGATATGCACCTCGAGCTTGTGCTCGATCTGGGCCAGGTTCCGGTCGAACTCGCCGCACAGGTCGATCAGCAACCGGTTGTCGGAGAACTCCAGCAGGATTTCGGGGTCGTCGTCTGCCGCGGGGGGCGGGCTCAGCACGCTAATGGCCAAATGGCTCTCCGTCCGCAAAAGGGCTTTAAGGTGGTCTCTGAGGGGATCGTGCCAAGCCTGTCACCCGCGCGCAAGCGCGGGAGGCCGATTGTCATCCTTCCGAAACAAAAGACGGCCGCAGGTTCGTGAACCTGCGGCCGCGTGATCGGGTTCGACGCCAAGACGCGCCGGATCAGATCGGGTCGAAGATGGGCGAGCCGGCCTTGTACGGCCCGATGGCCGTGTTCGGCGGCGCCACACCGGAACAGACC
>JAUIIC010000051.1 GCA_030431935.1 Alphaproteobacteria bacterium
CGACCAGAGCCAGAAGATCACGGTGGGCCCGGGCTACCAGGTGGCGTTTTCCGAACGTATCCGGCGCGAGGCCGGGATTCCAACCATGGCCGTGGGCCAGATCACCGACCCGCAGCAGGCCGAGACCATCCTCGCCACGGGCCAGGCCGACATGGTGGCGCTGGCGCGCGGCATGCTGTGGGATCCGCGCTGGACCTGGCGCGCGGCGCTGGCGCTGGGCGAAGAGATCGCGCTGCCCGCGCCCTATGCCCGGTGCAACCCCGCGCTCCGCTCGAAGCCCTTCGTGACGAGGACCTGACCGGATGACCAGCCTGGGCGGGAAGACCGTGGTGGTGACCGGCGCGTCCAAGGGCATCGGCGCGGCCATCGCAGCCGCGATGGTGGCGGCGGGCGCGCGCCTGATCGCACAATACGGTGGCGACCGCGCCGGGGCCGAGGCCGCGACGGCCGGCGCCCCCGAGGGGCAGGTCACGCTGATACCCGCCGATTTTCATGACCTCGCGGCGGTCGATCGGTTCTGGGATGCGGCGCGAGACGCGGCGGGTGGTCCTATCGATGTGCTGGTGAACAATGCCGGCATCATGCGCCAGACCGGCGGCATTACCGACCCGATAGAGGACTGGGATGCCGTCTGGTCCGAGACCATGCAGGTCAACGTTCATGCGCCTGCGCGGCTTCTCCGCCACGCGGTGCGTGACTGGCTCGACGCGGGGCAGGGCGGCGCGCTGATCGGGATCGGCAGCTGGACTTCGACGCGCGGCACCTCGAACCCTCGCGCCATCGCCTATGCGGCGTCGAAGGCCGCGATTTCGGCCGCCACCAAGACCGTCGCACGGAATTACGCGGGGCAGGGGATCCTTGCCTATGTCATCGCCCCCGGTGTCGTGCGCACGCAGATGTCGGTGGACAGTTCTGCGATGACCGGCGGCGAAGCGGCCGTCACCGCCACGCTGCCGATGGGCGAATGGGTTCCGCCGGAGGAGATCGGCGCTCTCTGCGTCTTTCTGGCCGAGGGGCGCGCCCGCCACCTGACGGGCGCCACCATCGACCTGAACGGGGCGGCCTACATCAGATGAGCCTACTCGGCCGCGGCCTGGCGCCCCTCGATCGCGTCCACGACCAGGTCGAGGTCCTGCATCAGCGGCAGCATCCTGTCGACCCGCGCCCGGCCTTCCTCGCCCAGGCTCTCGAAGGTCGTGATCGGCGCGCGCACGTCGCCCACCGGATAGCCCGCCGCCGCGGCCAGCGCCTTGGAATAGCACTGGTGCCCGTAAAGCGGATGGCCCTCGGTGATGATCGCGTCGAACTTCTGGATGATGCTCTGCACGGCCCAGACATCGTCCCAGCGGCCCTGCTCGGCCCATTCGACGAACTTGACCGAGGCGCGGGGGATGTAGTTCCCGTAGGGATTGACGTAGCCCTTGGCGCCCATCTTGTAGCTTTCGAGCACCCGTTGTCCCGCCCAGACGTTCATCAGCCCGTCCGATTCCACGATGATGTCATGCACCCGCTCGATCCGCTGGCTGGCCTCCTTGATGTAGCGGATCTGCTCGAAGCTCTTCGTCAACTTCCCGACCAGCCTTGCGGGCATGTCGACGTTCGAGGTGAACGGGTTGTTGTAGAGCATGATCGGCAGGCCCACCGCTTCGCAGATCGCGCGGTAGTAGTTGAAGATCTCTTCCTCGGTGGGTGTGTAATAGTAGGGCGGGATGATCATCAGCCCGTCGGCGCCGAGATCCTCTGCCTCCTTGGAGTAGCGCACCGCGTTGGGTGTGTAGGCGTTCATCGTGCCGACCAGCACCTTCATCCGACCGGCGACCATCTTGACGGTGGTCTCGACGAACTCGGTCCGCTCGTCGTCGGTGATCGTCAGGAACTCGCCCGTGGTCCCGAGGATGATGACGCCGGGCACGCCCGAAGCATGCTGCCAGTCGAGGAAGCGTTTCCACGCTGGGTAGTCGATAGCGTCGCCCCCCGGGGTGAACGGCGTGATGGTGACGGTATAGCTGCCGGAAAGCGGGGCTGTCATGGCTGGGTCCTTTCTGACGTCCGGACAAGGGCCGGGGGGTTCCGATGAGGGATGAGGCGGATGTGGCCGTTGTGGGCGGAGGGATCGTCGGGCTGATGACGGCCCGCCTGCTGGCGCGCGAGGGGCTCGACGTGGTGCTGCTCGAAGCGGGGGACCTCGGCGCCCAGGCGTCGGGCGCCAACGCGGGCTCGATCCACCTGCAGCTGCAATACCCCGAATTCGCCGCCTACGGCGAGGACTGGGCGCGCGCCTACATCCCCTGTCTGCGCTTCCTCGAAGCCTCGCTCTCGCTCTGGGAGGGGCTGGCCGAGGACCTTGACGCCGATCTCGGGCTGAAGCTGTCCGGGGGGCTGGTCGTTGCCACCACCGGCGCGCAGATGGACCGCCTTGCCGCCAAGGCGCGGATCGAGGCCGAGGCCGGGCTGGAGATGCATCTTCTGGGGCGCGAGGATCTTCGCGCGATGGCGCCCTATCTCGCGCCCGATGCCATCGGCGCCGCCTTCTGCCCGCGCGAGGGCAAGGCCAACCCGCTGCGCGTTACGCCGGTCCTCGCCGGTGCGGCCGCGGCGGCGGGAGTGCGGGTGATGACACGCACCGAAGTCACCGGCATCGACGCCGAGGCCACTGGCTTTATCCTGCGGACCGGCGCGGGGCCGCTCCGGGCGGGACGCATCGTCAACGCCGCCGGCGCCGCGGCCGGGCGCATCGGCCGGATGCTCGGCACGCGGCTCGCGATCGAGGGCTTCCCGCTTCAGGTCACGGTGACCGAACCCGTGGCGCCGCTGATCCCGCACCTGGTCTACTCGGCAGCGGCCAAGCTCAGCCTCAAGCAGCTTGCCAATGGCGGTTGCGTCATCGGCGGCGGCTGGCCCGCGAAGCTGCGGGGCGACACGCTGGTGACCGACCCGTCGAGCCTGACCGGCAACATGGCCACCGCCGCGCGCGCGGTGCCCGCGATGGCGCAGGCCCGCGCGATCCGCAGCTGGACGGCCTGGGTCAACGGCACCGCCGACTGGCGGCCGATCCTCGGGCCCGATCCGAACGCCCCGGGCGTGATCCACGCGCTGTTTCCCTGGGTGGGCTTCAGCGCGGGGCCGATGACGGCCCGCGTCGCGGCCGACCTGGTGCTCGGCCGCGCGCCGGCGATGCCGCTCGCCGGGCTGTCCCTTCTGTTCGACTGACGGGGGACGCGGCCCCATGGCTCATGCCGCGCCGCGTGCCGCGTCGCTGCCGGCGCGCTTGCGCTTCCACGCCCGCCAGGTCATCGCCCATTTCGCGGGATCCTCGAAGGCATCCCCCTTGACCTGTGCGATCGGCTGGTTGTGCGGCGCGGACTTCACCATGTCGGGGTCGCTGCGTGCTTCTTCGCAGATCTTCGCCACCACGTCGATCCAGAGGTCGATGTCCTCCTTGGACCAGAGCTCGCCCGCCTCGGGGGTGAAGGGCTCGGCCACGATCCAGGGCTCATGGCTCATCCACCATGGGTCGATCCCGTAATCGGCCATCCGGTTGGCGAAATCGACCGTGCCGACGCCGGTCTCCTCGGCCAGCGGTCCCAGCGACCAGCGCGTCATCTCCATCCGGTGCTGGCCGACCTGCGGGTTCGACCGGGCAAGCCCCGGGATCTCGCCCAGCCGCTTGTCCATGTAGTTGTTCGCCACCACCGAGATGTCCGAGCCAAGCTGGATGCCCTCGGCCCCCATCGCGCGCGCCCAGGCATAGGCCTTTACCACCTGGGGCACGTTGCCCCAGAACTCGCGGACCTTGCCCGCGGATTTGGGCCGGTCCTCGTCAAGCAGGTAGCGCCCGCCCGATTTCACCACCACCGGCGTCGGCAGGTAAGCAGCCAGATCGTCCGTGCAGCCGAATGCGCCCACGGCGGGGCCGCCGCCCGCCTTCGGTGCGCCGAAGGTCTTGTGCAGCATGAACATGCAGGCGTCGAACCCAAGTTCGCGCGCCGACAGCTTGCCCATCACCCCGTTGAAGTTGGCGTGATCGTAGAAGCAAAGCGCGCCCACCTCCTTCGCGGCCTTCACCCACTCCTTTATCTCGGGGTTGTAGATCCCCATGTCGTCGGGGTTGTTGATCATGATGAGCGCGGTCTTCTCGCTCACCGCCGCCTTCAGTGCCTCGAGCGAGGGATAGCCGTTCTCTTCAAGAGGCAGGTTCACCACCTTGAAGCCCGCCGCGGCCGCCGTGGCCGGGTTGCAGGGATGCGCCTGCATCGAGGTCACCATCTCGGTGCGCTGGCCAAGCATGCCGCGGTCCTGCCAGTAGGCCCGCGCGACGCAGGCCATCGTGTAGGCCGCGTCCGCCCCGCCGCCGGCCTGGAAGATGAACTGGTCCATCCCCGAAAGCGAGCGCAGGATCCCGTCGAAGTCGTGCATGATCTCCAGCACGCCCTGCAGCGTGTCGGGGTGCTGGTAGGGGTGCACCTCGGCCAATTCGGGTCGCAGGGTTGCGAACTCGGCGGTCTTGGAGTTGTACTTCATCGTGCAGGTGCCGAAGAGGCTGACACCCATCATTCCCAGCGTCATCTGGCTGAGGTGCAGGTAATGCCGCTGCGCCTCGAACTCGGTGATCTCGGGCAATTCGGGGCGGTCCTGTCGGGCCATCGCGGCGGGGATCAGCGCCGCGCCGACGGCCTCGGTCACCTCCGGCTCCGGGGCGGGGAAATGTTGGCCGCGGCCACCGGGGCGGCCCATCTCCATCACGACGGGTTCGTCCCATTTCGCGGCGCGGAATTCGGGCAGACGGGTCATCACAGCACCTCCCTCAGCGTGTCGGCCAGCCGGCGGATGTCCGCGGCGGTATGGATCTCGGTGACGCAGTAGAGCGCCGATTGCCCGAGGCCGTTGTCCTCACCGGAAATGTCCTTGCCGCCGAAGATACCCTTCGCGCGCAGCGCGTCGTTGACCTCGGCCACGGTCTTTCCGGTGCCGTCGAAATTGACGACGAATTCCTTGAAGGTCGTGTCGGGCCAGACCACCCGCACCCCCGGCACCTCGCCCAGCAGTTTGGCGGCATAGCGCGCGCGGGACACGATCAGCGTGCCGAGCTCGCGGAAGCCCTCGGGGCCGAGGAGGCTCATGTAGACCGCTCCGGCGATCGCCCAGAGATAGGTCGAGTTGCCCGTCCAGTCGTTGCCGTTCTCGCGCATCCCGTAGGAGTTCTGGTGCGCGCAGGCGAGGCCGAAGCCAAGCTGCCCGGGCTCTTGCGTCTCGACCACCGAGACGAGAAAGCCATTGTAGGCGCGCACGTAGCGTTCCTCGTCGCGCGAGGCGATGAACCCGCCCGCGCCGCCACCGCAATGCATGTGCACGCCAAGGGGCTGCACCGGCCCGGTGACGATGTCGGCGCCGTAGTCGCCCGGCGCCGTCAGCACGCCGAGGCTGGCGGGATCGACGCCCACGATGGTCTCTGCCCCGTCCGCGCGGGCCAGCCGGGCGATCTCGGCCGCGCCGGTCTCGATGGTGCCCAGGTAGGCGGGATTCTCGAAATAGACCGCCGCGACGTCGTCGCCGAGCTTGGCCTTCAGGTCGCCAATGTCGAGCCGCCCCGAGGTCGGGTCGGCGGCCACCGTCACCACCTCGATCGCGCCCTCCATTTCGCGCGGCTGGCAATAGGTGCGGATCACGCTCAGCCGCTCGGGATCGGACAGCGCCGGCACCAGCACCTTGGCCCGCCCGGTCATCCGCGCCGACATGCGCATCGCGTGGCCGATGGCGCAGCCCCAAGAGTAGACGGGCAGCTGCACCACGTCGAGGTTCAGGAGCGCGCCGAGCTGCGACGAGAACTCGAACCATGCCTGGTTGCGGCCGTGGTCAGACTGGTAGCTGCCCCAGACATTGGTTGCGAACTCGGTGCGCCCGACGATTTCGTCCACGATCGCGGGGACGTGATGCTGCCAGACGCCAGCGCCGAGAAAGCTCAGGTTCGCCTCGCAGTCCTGGTTCTTCTTCAGCTTGGTGACGAGGTCGCGACGCAGCTCTACCTCCGAGGTCAGCGCCGGCGGCAGATCCAGCGGTGCCTTGCGGAAATGGTCCTGGGGGACCTGCTCGAAGACCTCTGCGACCGACTTGGCCCCGATCTCGGCCAGCATGGCCTCGAGAACCCCCGGCGCAGAGTTTGCCATCCATGGATGGGCACGCATCTGGCTTGCCATCTAAATGCTCCCTGTCGCGATTCCGGCATTGTGCCGATTTGTTGCACAAAAGTTCGCATATCGCACATCCTGAATCAACTCGTGGCGACGCGCATCACCATTTCCCGACCGCGCCCGGTGCGCACCCGCAGGAAGCCGCAGAGTTCGCGGTCGAGATCGGGATCGCCGGTGTCGACCCAGAGCCGCGGCTGTGCCAGCGCGGCGAGCTTGTCCTCGGTGGCCAGCACGATCAGCCCCTCGCGCCCTGCGCGCCGGATCAGTGCCGGTGCGATCTGCTGGTTGCCGCGCCCGAGCAGGAAACCTTGCTGCCCAGTCACGCCAAGGACGATCCGAACCGGACCGTCGCCCGCCAGCCGCTCGAGGTCGCTCGCGCGGGCGTCCTGCGCCACCAGCGCCCCGTCCCGGATTGCGTCGGTGCCGAGCACGGTAGGCGTCAGCCCCAGCGCGCGGGCCACCGCGCCCGCGCTGGTGCCGGGCCCGATGACGTAGAGCGTGCCGGGCTCCATCCCGCGCGCCACTTCGTCCGCCGCCCCGCGCAACTCTGCCCCCCAGTCCTTGCGTGGCCCGCCCTTCGAGGCCTGGATCCGCCCGCGCGCCAGCGGCGTGCGCGCGTGGCCATAAAGCCGGGGCGCCAGCCGACCGGCGCGAAGCACCGGCTCGTCGATGTCCATCACCTCGGCCTCCGGATCCCACGCTACCCGGTCCGGTGCAGCGACGATATCGGCCAGCAGCGCGCCCGCCGCATCCGGCGAGACGGCGAAGACGCCCGAATGCATCTTGACCCCACAGGGAATGCCGAGCAGCGCCGCGCGCTCGGGCAGCCGCCCGGCAACGTCCCGCGCCGTGCCGTCGCCGCCGGCGAAGACGACGAGGTCGCAATCCGCCATCGCCGCGACCGCCTCGCGCGTGTCGCGCGCGGTGCCGCTGGCGCCGCCGGTCTCGCGCACCTCCACCGACAGGTCCAGCCCCGCGAGCCAGTCGGCGCCAAGTGCGCCGGGCGCAGTGACCACCGCCGTCCCCGGCACGCGGTCGGCGAGCCGCGCCATGGCGCGCCTCGCGCGCGCGCCCGACCGCGCCACGGCGCCGCGCCGCAGCGCCTCGGCCACCGTGTCGGGCCCGTCCGTGCCCTTCAGCCCGACCGCGCCGCCGAGACCCGCCACCGGATTGACGACAAGACCGATCTTCATGCGCGCCCTTCCACCCGTTCCGCACGGATGTTCGCAAAGCCAGCCGGACAAGGGAAGCCGTCCCGCGCCGACTTTGGCGCGCCGATTGACAGAACCGGAAGTTCGGCGCAACTTTCCCGCACAAAAGTTCACAATTCGCACAGGCCGTTGCGCCGCCAGGGACACCCCGCATGATCCGCTTCTTCTACAACATGGCGCCAAACCCGATGAAGGTCGCTCTTTTCCTCGAAGAGGCGGGGCTCGACTACGAGCCCGTCCCAATCGACACCAAGAAGGCCGAGCAGCACACCGACGCCTTCCGCGCGATCAATCCGAATGCCAAGCTGCCCGCGATCATCGACGGCGACACGGTCGTTTTCGACAGCAACGCGATCCTGCTCTACCTTGCCGAGAAGACCGGCGCGTTCCTGCCTCCGGATGGGCAGCGTGGCGCGCTTCTGTCCTGGCTCATGTTCGTGGCAACCGGCGTCGGTCCCTATTCGGGGCAGGCGGTGCACTTCCGCAATTTCGCGCCCGAACGCGTTCCATACGCGATCAAGCGCTATGACTTCGAGGCGCGGCGCCATTGGCGGATCGTCGACGACCGCCTTGCCCGCGGTCCCTACATGCTGGGCGAGACCTACGGCATCGTGGACATGGCGGTCTGGGGCTGGGGCTCACGGCTGACCTACATGCTGGGCGACGACGACATCATGCGCCAGTTCCCGAACCTCGAACGACTGATGAAAGAGATCGACGCCCGCCCCGCCGCCCAGCGCGCCATGGCGATCAAGGAGCGCCACGCGTTCAAGCAGGAATTCGACGAAGAAGCGATGCGCGCCCTCTACCCGCAGATCTTCGCGCCCGACCCGGCCTAGCGGTGGTTCAAGCCGGTCAGAGCAATCTGGCCTGACGAGGGCTGGGGGTGTCCACCACGGCCGATCTGCGCCGAGGTGGAGAATCGTACAGGAATTGAAGCCTCGGTTCCGAGGTCACCCATCGTGGCCGAAGACTTCAGAAGATGGACAGGGTCCGGATGATTGGTCTGCCCTGCCCGATCAGGCCCTATTGCCTGAGATGCGCCACGAAGGCAGAGGTCGCCGGACCCGCCCGTCCCCGTTCCCAGAGCACGCCGAGGGGCCGCAGGGGCGTGTCGATCTCTGATCGCAGTTCCATGAATGCGCCTGTCTCGAACCAGGGGATCGCGACGCTTCGGGGAACGATGGCCAGGTATTTTCCGGTGGCCAGCATTTCCTTGGTCAGTTCGGGAATGTGCATGATGACCTGGCAGCGGGCGCTTTGCGGCCAGCCATGGGCCTTGGCGATCTGTTCGAAGCGTTCGCGGGCGACCGATCCGACGCGGTTCTGCAGCCAGACCGCGCGGCCGAGGTCGCTGGCCGAGATCGCGCTGTTGCGGGCCAGCGGGTGCCCGATGCCGCAGACCGCGATCAGCATGTCCTCGACGCAGCGTTCGAAGACCCAGCCTTCGGGGATGACGTCGGGTTCGCGCGAGCAGACGATATCGACCGACCCGTTGACGATCCCGCCCAGGGGTTCGGTGTCGTTCGTCTGCCAGATGTTCACCTGGATCCCCGGGTGGCGGGTTGCGAAGCTGTCGAGCTTTCCCTGGATCATCCCGCCAAGCGCAGCCGGACTGGCCGAGATCCGCACGACACCGCCCTGTTGCTGAAGCCGGTTGGCCACGTTCTCGGCGCCGTCCTCGAGCGCACCGAGGATACGGCGGGCGATGGGAAGCAGTTCCTTGGTCGCCTCGGTCGGCTCGACCCCCTTGGCGTGGCGGAAGAACAGGTCGGTTTCCAGCAGTCTCTCCAGCTCCTGCACAAGCTGCGAGATGGCGGGTTGCGTCATGTTCACGGCCTGGGCGGCACGGCGCATGCTGCCGACCTCGGCCAGTTTGACCAGCACCTGCATATGGCGGAACTTGGCCTTCACCACGAAGCGGTTGAGCAAGGTGCTGGCGCTGGGCGGCATTATCACAAATCCTTATTCCTCGGGCTTGCCAATTATTATCTGCCTATTGCTGTGCTTGTTAAGCTGATTCCAAGGCAGCGCCTGCGCACCGGTCTCCGGCACGTGCGGCATCGAACAGGGACAAGACCTTGGGCTTACTCGACCTGACCCCGACACCGGTCACGCTGGCCAGCGGCATCGTGCTGAACCATGTTCGCGCAGGGACGGGACCGACACTCATCTTCATTCACGGAGCCATGGGCGACTGGCGCGCATGGGTCCAGCAATGGGACACCTTCACCCGGCATTTCGACTGCATCGCCTACAGTCGCCGGTACAGTCACCCGAACCCCAACGCGCTCGATTCCCGGCAGCACAACGCGCTCGTCGATGCCGAAGACCTCGAGGGATTGATGGATGCGCTGGGGATCGCAAGGGCGATCCTGGTCGGCAGTTCGTATGGCGGGTTCACTGCGCTGGCGATGGCGGTCCGGGCACCGGACCGCGTTCGCGCCCTTGCCGCGGTCGAGGCGCCGATGATGCGCTATGCCCTTCGCAGCAAGACCGGCGCGCCGATCGCCGAAGCGTTCCTGGAGACCTCGGCGCTTCCGGCGCGCGAGGCCTTCGAGCGGGGCGAGAACCTGAAAGGGGTGCAGCTTCTGACCGGCGGTATCGTCGGGAAGGACCCGGGTGACATTCCCGCGCCCGTGCTCGAGAGACGGATGCAGAACCTTCGGGCGGCGCGCAGCCTGTCGCTGTCGGATGATGAATTCCCGTACATAGAGCCCGACGTGCTGGCGGCCCTGCCGATGCCGGTTCTCCTGATGTCGGGGGCAGAGACGGCGCCGGTTCACGCGGCGATCTTCTCGGCCGTCACCAAGGCGATGCCTCAGGCGAGGCGCCGCATCGTGGAAGGCAGCGGGCATTCGGTGTCGCAGCAGCAGCCCGAGGCGTTCAACCGGGAAGTCCTCGACTTCCTGCACGACACGTTGCCGGATGTGCGGGCCGCCGTGGTTCGCGAGGCCTGAGCCGCGTCGCGTCGGGGCTGACAGCAAATCGGACAACTGCGGGGGTGTTTCCCCGGTCACCGACCGGTCAGCCCCGACGCTATACGTCCGGGGCACGCCGGCGCGGTCGGTTTGTCGTGCCGCTCGTCCGGCCCATCGCCCCGGCTCAGCTTCCCAGCACCAGGTTGGGCAGCCATGTCGACAATGCCGGCACGAAGGTGACCAGCATCAGAAGGCAAAGCATGATCAGGAAGAACGGGATCGTGCCGCGCAACACCTCGGACACGGGGCGCCCCGTCACGTTTGACATGACGAAGAGGTTCAACCCGATCGGTGGTGACAGCAGCGCCAATTCGATGTTGATAACCATGACCACCGCGAAATGGGTCATGTCGATGCCCAGCTGGCGCACCACCACGAAGACGACCGGCAGGACGATCAGGATGATCGCCACGCCCTCCAGGAACATGCCGAGCACGAGCAGGCAGGCGTTCATGATTAGCAGGAACTGCCAGGGCTTCAGGTCGCTCTCTACGATCGACGCGGCGAAGCTTTGCGGCACGCCCGACTTGATGATCCAGGCGCTGACCAGCGTCGCGCCCATGATGATGAGGATGATGACGGATGTCCGGTCGACGGCCTCGGTCAGCATGCCGGGGATGTCCCGGATCCGGGCCGTCCGGTAGACCAGCAGGACCGCGACCAGCGCGCAGAGCACGCCCAGCACGGCCGCCTCTGTCAGGGTGACGAAGCCGCCGTAGATGCCGCCCAGAACGACGATCGGGATCAGGTAGGCCGGGAAGGCGTGGACGTTGGCGCCGATCATGCGCCGGGCGCCGACGAAGGGTTCGGCACGGCCACCGACCTTGTTGGCCACGAAGAAGATGTAGATGCAGAACAGACCGGCCTGCATCAGCCCGGGAACGACGCCGCCAAGAAAGAGCCGGGGGATGGATTCCTCGGCAATCAGTCCGAAAAGGATCATGGGCAGGGACGGCGGGATCAGGATGCCCAGCGTGCCGGCCGCGGCGGTCAGGCCCATGGCGAAGGATGGTCTGTAGCCCTTCTCTTCCATCAGGGGCACGAGAAGCGTTCCCATGGCCATCGTCGTCGCCGCCGAGGACCCGGTGATCGCGGCGAAGACCGCCGTGGCCGCCACTCCCGAGATTGCCAGGCCCCCCCGGATCCAGCCGATGCAGGACAGGGCCGCGTTGAAGAGGATGCGCGCCAGTCCCCCGCCTTGCATGAGCACGGCGGACAGGATGAAGAACGGAACGGAAATCAGGATCGGGGATTGCAGATGGTCGAGCACATGCTGGCCCAGACCCGCGATCGTGCGCCCTTCTGCCACCAGAAGGATCGAGGCGACCCCCATCAGGACAAGATAGATCGGGATGCCGAGGGCAAGCAGGATCAGGACTGCCACGAGGGCAGCGATGATAAGCGAAGTCATGATCGCGACCCTTAGTCGAAACTCGTGTGCTTGGCGCTTTCGCCGGTGGTCACCAGAAGCCGGAACCGCTCGACGATGAACAGCAGGTGCACGATGAAGGCCACCGGAAGCGCCGCGTAGAGGATCCAGAACGGTGTTCTCAGCGTGGTTTCACTGCGCTCGTCCCAGAGGAAGGCCTCTTCGACCACGATCTTGCCCGAGTAGATGAAGAAGCCCGCCACGCCCATGGCGAAGACCAGCGCGAAAACCTCCGAGAACAGCTGCCCCCTTGGTCCGAACTTGTTGTAGAGGAAATCCACGCGGATGTGCTGTGCCCGCTTTTCGATCCGGGCGACCCCGAGAAGGACCGCCCAGACCAGCATGAAGACGCAAATCTCGAACACCCAGTTCAGCTGAACAGACGGCGACAGCCATCCGAAGCTTATGAGGTACCGGCTGGCGACATTGTAGACCAACAGCACGAAGGTGATGGCCAATGCCGCCGCCGCGATCCAACCGATGGCCCGGTCGAGAAATGCGATGGCCTTGCTCACTTGGCGGCCTGTGCCGCGAGCTCCACCAGCGCGGTGTCGAGCTCGTACTTGGCGATGACGGCCTCTTGTTGGGGCATCATCTTCTCGCGCATCGCCATGGCCGAAGCGTCGTCGGCGTCAGAGATCGTGACGCCCCAGTCCTTCAACGTGGCGCGCATCTCGGCATCGACCGCGACGTTCGCCAAGCGCTGGCGTGCGACCACCTCGTTCCAGACCTCGGTGAAGAGCGCCTTCTCGTCGTCGGTCAGGCTGCCCCAGTACTTTTCGCTCACGATGGGGATGAGGAAACCGATGACGCCCTGGTCCCAGAAGCCGTAGCGGACACCGACGTCGGTCAGTTTCTGCTGCACGACGCTTTCGATGGAGCCCATCGTGGCATCGACCGTGCCCTGCTGCAGGGCCAGCGGCATGTCCGAGCCCGGCATGACGACCGGAACGCCGCCCATGCCCTCGACCAGCGCCGCGGGGCCCGCGCCGCCGGGAATACGGACCTGCATGCCGACGAACTCGTCGAAGTTGGTCAGGGGCTTCGAGGTCGACCAGTAGTAGACCCGCCCGAGAAGCGGCCAGTGGCCGGGCACGACGACGCCCATCTTCTCGCTGAGCATGGCGTTCAGCCTGTCGCCGAGCTCTCCGTCCAGCATCTCGGCGCGCGCCTCGGCCGTCATGCCCTTCAGGATGGGCAGGTCGAGCACGTTGATGTTGGCCTCGATCCGGCTGAGGTAGGGCGATGGCACGGTCGCCATGCCGACGTCGCCACGAGCGACGGCCTTGCCCACGTCACGGGCATTGTAGAGCTGGCTCGAGTCGAACACCTTGGCCTTCAGCGCGCCGCCCGACCGGCTTTCGAGCGCTTCGGCGAATTCGGTCATGGTGGTCGTCTGGATGTGCTGCGGCGGCGTCGCCGTCGAGATCACAAGCTCGTCCGCGGCGATCGCCGACGTTGCAAAGCCGGCGAGCGCTGCAATGGTGCACCCCGGCGCAAGGAAACTGCGCATTCTGGTCATCATGGTTCTATTCCTCCCTGGTTTGCGGGCGTCCCGCTTGCAGGAAGGCTACCGCGATGCTCAATAATCGAAAAATAAATCGCCCCCCAGAGCGATAGGTGATGTTTATCGCAAGACGGTCTGGTCCGATGACCGCGCCGCCCACCCGTGCCGCGCCATTCCAGATCCGAAAGGGCCTTCCGCGCGCCGGGCGCCACCGCGCAGGGGCGGGCAACGCCGGACCGGCCTTGCGTATCTCGACAAACCGGCCCCTGCGGACCCTGGCTGTCGGGCGACGTGTTCGGGCAACAACTGGCCCGGCTTGGCCTGCGACGCCATCTTGTGTGTTCGCGATGGCCGGTTTCCCGGGTTAGGACAGGCACATGGACGACTCGGACATTCTTGCCAAACATCCGCCCATCGAGCCGATATCGCGTCTGCTGTGGACGGCGCTGGTGGACGTGGCAGAGCGTATCGACCTGGGGCCTTCGCCGTCCGGGCACCGCTTCATGGTGCCGATCATCGGCGGCCGGTTCGAGGCCGGACCTGGGATCGAGGGGCTTTCGGGCGTGGTCCTGGCTGGCGGTGCGGACCGGCAGGTTCTGCGTTCCGACGGGGTCAAGGAACTCGACGCGCTCTACGAGATGCAGACCGATGACGGTGCGGTGCTGACGATTCGCAATCGGGTGATCGTGGACGAAAGCCGCGTTCCCGACCGCTACGCCATGTCCGTGATCTCGGTGACCGCGCCGAAGGGGCCGCACGACTGGCTGAACCGCCGCCTCGTGCTGGGAACGCTCCAGTCCGCGCGCCCCGAACGGGCCGCCGTCATCGTCCGGGCCTGGGAGGTGGATGCCCGGCCGGGGGCCATCGCCGGGGCTGGCCTGCCGTTATCCGATGGATGACCGGCCGCTCGACGCGGTTCTTCGGGCAAGGCTGCATCTGCCGGAGGGCTCGGGCGTCCGCCTGAACGCCATCCGCGGGGTCCTTTCCGTGATCGACGGGATCGCCAGAACGGTATCCGGCCGCCCGCTCTTTGCGCTCAGGGAAACGGAAGACCTGATGCGGCGCTTGGGCGGGCTGACGGGCGCTGCGGTGCCAAGGCGCATCCTGGAACTCAACGGCGGGACAGAGATCCTGGCCCATGGGCTGGGGCATGTCCCGCCCAGCGGCGCGGTCGTCGTCGCCTCCACGCATCCGACCGGCATGCTGGATTTCATCGCCCATGCCGGGGCCCTGCTGGACCGTCGCCCCGATCTGAAGGTCGTCGCCAACCAGGAGGTTGAGGTCTTCCTGGGACCGGAGCTGATCGTGCCGGTCCGTATCGACAAGGTGAACCGCGCGATTTCGGGCGACCGGGTGTTCCGCGGCATGCAAGAGCACCTGGACCGGGGCGGGGCCCTGCTGATCTTCGGCTCGGGCCGGGTGCCGCGGCAGGTCGGCGGGCGTTTGGTGGAACCTGCGTGGCGCAGCGGGGCGTCGCGCATCTCGCAGGCGTGCCAGGTGCCTGTCGTGCCGGCCGCGATCAATGCAAGGAACTCGGGCCGCTACCATGCGCTGCGCAGGCTGGGGCAGCTCCTTGGCGGCGGGGACGATCATTTCGGGGCGATGGTGGGATCGCTGCGCTACCCGGCAGAGCTGATCGAACGGCTGGGCGGGCGGATCGAGGTTCACTACGGGGCGCCTCTGGCTCCCGGCACGGCGCCCGACCGGCTGAAGCGGGCGGCGGAGGGACTGGTGTCGGGGCTGTACGCGGGGAGCTGAGCAGCCAACCCTGCCAAGGTCGCGCGTCAGCCGCCCTTCACGCCCGCGACGTTGACGTAGAGCGCATAGATCGAATGGCTGGCCGCCATGAACAGGCGGCTGTTGGCCCGCCCGCCGAAACATAGGTTCGCGCAGCGTTCGGGAAGCGCGATGCGCCCGATCGGCGTGCCGTCCGGGGCGAAGACCATGACGCCGTCAAGCTCATCCGATCCCATGCCCCAGCCACACCAGAGGTTGCCCTGCACATCGACGCGAAAGCCGTCGGGTGTGCCGGGCCCGGCGTCGATCAGCACGCGCTTGCCCCGGATCGCCCGACCCCCTGCCGCGACGTCGTATTCCAGGATCTTGCGTGTCGGCTGGCCGCGCGATTCCACGATGTAGAGCTTCTGCTCGTCGGGTGAGAAGGCAAGCCCGTTCGGCCCGAGGATGTCATCGGCCACGATGGCCACCTCCCCGGTCTCAGGGTCCAGCCGATAGACGTTTTGGGTCAGTTCGGGGTCCGCCTTGTGTCCCTCGTAATTGCCGGAGATGCCGAACGCCGGATCGGTGAACCAGATGGAGCCATCCGAACGCACCACGACATCGTTCGGAGAGTTGAGCCGCTTGCCCTCGAAGCTGTCGATCAGAACGGTGATCGAGCCGTCGTATTCCGTGCGGGTGACGCGCCTGCCGCCGTGTTCGCAGGTGACGAGCCGGCCCTGCCTGTCACGGGTCTGGCCGTTGGAAAAGTTCGACGGTTCGCGGAACGGCGCCGCTTGCCCTGTGGTCTCGTCCCAGCGCATGATGCGGTTGTTGGGAATGTCGCTCCACAGAAGGTAGCGGCCGTCTCCGAACCAGACCGGCCCCTCGTTCCAGCGACAGCCGGTGTAAAGACGCTCGACACCCGCCAGGGGCAGCCGGAGCGCATCGAACCTCGGGTCAAGCGAGATCACGGACGGGTCGGGATAGCGCGGCGAAGGAGACCAATCGGACGTCATTCAATTGCTCCCCGCGTTGGATGCCCGGCCGCAGGGTAGCGTCCTTTGATCCCGGGCGGCAAGCCGGTTGCGGGGCAAGGGCTGCGCCGTGAACTGCAGGGCGTCGCACCAGATCGCGCAAGGGTGGCGCTCAGCGCCTGCGCGCGGCCAGCCGCCGCTGCATCCTGGCGCGGCCGGCGGGCGTGCCGTCGTGAAACGTGCCGAACCAGCTGTCCCACGGCACTTCGAGCGAACCGTAGTTCACCTCGAAATAGCGGTGGTGGATCTGGTGGTGGAACGTGCCCAGCGCCAGACGCTTGCGCCCGCCGAGCCAGAGGCCCTCGTAGCCGGTGTGGGTGGTGATGGCGAAGAGCGCGTAGAACATCAGGTGGCAGATCATGTGCACCGGATGGGTGGGCACGACGAAATGGACCAGAGCCGTGCCGAAGAAGAGCACGTGTTCCAACGGATGCATCGACAGCCCCGACCAGGGGCCGACGTCGACGTTGCGGTGGTGCAGGGCGTGGATGGGGTAGAGCGCGCGGGTGTGCAGCAGGCGGTGCACCCAGTAGAAATAGAAGCTTTCCCAGATCGGGATCAGCAGGAAGATCGCCACGAACCAGACCGGGCTGTCCGACCAGGCCAGCGTCGGCGCATGCCCGTTTGCCATCGCCCACCAGATCAGCGCCTCGTAGGCCGACCAGACCGTCACGCCCGAGGCCAGCGTCCAGAAGGCGTTGTCGGCCAGCTGGCTGCCGAAGCTGAACATCCGGCCGCTGCGGGGAAAGGGGCGCGGGTCGTACTTGTGGTCGGTGCCCTGAAGCTGATGACGGTGAAAGACGAGGTGCAGACCGTGCGCCAGCCCGACGGTCAGCAGCAGATTGCGGGCCCATATCCCAGCGATCCAGAGGCCGGGCGCGGCCGCGGTGTCCAGAGACGGGCTGGCCCAGGCCCAGGCGGCAAAGGCCAGCGCGACGATGCCCAAGTTTACCGAGACCGGCAGCCATGCGCCCGCGTACCAACGCAGGATCGCCGCCGGCTCTGGCGGCCAGCGCCAGACCGGCGCCACCTGAACCGGCAGGCTGGCGGGCACGTGGTTCCACTCGGCGCGGTCGGCCATGGGCGAAATCCTTTGGGGGTCACGCCCCCCAAGGCTGGCACGTCATGGCCGAGGAGGCAATCCGCGCGGTTCGGCATGGACTTCGCCGTGCGGCTGGGCCACCAAACGGGCGACAGGGGACAGCAAGCCGGGAGACGCCGCATGACACGGATTCTGACAGTGATCGGCGCAAGGCCGCAGTTCATCAAGGCGGCGGTTCTGTCACGGCGCTTTGCCGGAATGGACGGGCATGAAGAAATCCTTGTTCACACAGGCCAGCACTTTGACGCGAATATGTCGGACGTGTTCTTTACAGAACTCGGGATCGGGGCGCCGGCGGTCAACCTCGGCATCGCGGGGGCCAGCCACGGTGCGGCCACGGGCCGGATGCTGGAAGGGCTGGAGCGGGCCATGATCGACGCCGCGCCCGACTGGGTGTTGGTCTACGGCGATACGAACTCGACCATCGCTGGGGCACTTGCAGCTGCGAAGCTCTTGATTCCCGTCGCGCATGTCGAGGCAGGACTGCGCTCGTTCAACAGGGCGATGCCAGAAGAGGTGAACCGGGTGCTGACCGATCACTGCTCGGACCTGCTGTTTACCCCCACTGCAACGGCAAGTGCGAATCTCCGCAACGAGGGGCTTCCAGAGGCGCGCATCTGCGAAGTCGGAGACGTGATGTACGATGTGGCGTTGCAGTTCGGAAAGGTTGCGGACCGTCAAAGCGAGGTTCTGTCACGGCTGGGACTGGAGCGTGGGGGCTATGTGCTGTCCACCGTGCACCGGCAGGAAAACACGGACCATCCGGACCGGCTGCGCGCGATCCTTGACGGGCTTGGTCAGGTGGCGGCAGATCGTCCCGTGGTGCTGCCGCTTCACCCGCGCACGCGGGGACGGATAGAGGCGCAGGGGCTGGGCCCGCTGGCCGACCGGCTGACGCTGATCGATCCGGTGGGATATCTGGACATGGTGGCGCTGGAGAAGAACGCCGCCGTGATCGCAACGGATTCGGGCGGCATCCAGAAAGAGGCGTTCTTTCACGGGGTGCCCTGCGTCACCCTGCGCGACGAGACCGAGTGGACCGAACTGGTGGAGGCGGGCTGGAACCGGCTGTGCCCGCCGCTCGACGCCGCCGCGATCGCGGGTGCCGTCGCCGGGGCGCTGGGCACGCGGGGCGCGCCGGTCACGCCCTATGGCGCGGGCAACGCGGCAGAGCTGATCGCCGACCGTCTGGTCGCAGGCTGAGCCGTCCCTACCACTTTCGCGCGATGATGGTGGAATACTTGCGGCGGCTGCGGACGGCGCGGGTGGGGCCGTAGCGGTCGAGCGTCTTCTGCCCGTCGGTCCCGCCGCGAATGTCCAGCATGATCGCCGTGTCCACCTGCTCGCGGAAGAAGGTATCGTAGGTGTCGACAGGATAGTGAAAACCGCAGGAGATCAGGCTGAGCGCCAGATCCACATGGCCCGCCTGCGACAGGTCCTGATGCTTTGGGTTCACCGTCTCGATGGCATCGCCGGGGACGCCGTTGGCCTCAAGAAACGTGCGCGCGGTGCCGAGGTTGTTGTAGCCCGCGCCTTCAGCCTTGAACGCAAAGTAGATTTCCTCGGTTTCCTCGATGTCGACCAGCAGAAGCTTGCAGCCGTAGCGGCGGTAGAGGAACAGGTCGAAAAAGGCATAGCCGGACCCGATGTCGGCGACGCGGCCCGGCGCGACAAGGTCGATGGTCGGGGCGAGCAGGGCGAAGGTCTGCTCGATCTCTTCCATCACGGTGTCCATGATACGGGGCTTCAGCGCCTCGAATTCGGGGCCGTCCTGGGCAAAGGCGGGGTCGGCCACGAAATCGCGCGTGCGTTGCGTGCGCTGGTGGCACAGGTTCACCACATCGGCGCGGGTGAACATCGAATAGTCATAGGGGCGGTCGGTTCCGTCCATGTCGCGTTCTCCTGACATCCCCCGCGCAATGGCTAACGGTGCGGGGGCGCAGGTGTCAACGCCCGCGTGCGCCTAACGGCGCTGACCCGCGAAACGAGCCTGCCAGTCCTCGCGCTCCTCGTCGGCGATCTTGCGGAACAGGTTGTCGGGCACGGCGAAGGCATGGCCCGGCGGCAGCGCGGGCAGCGCGGCGGCGACATCGTCGGGCCAGCCGGCATCTTCGGTGTGCATCGCCTGGCGCAGCGTGGCGGCGGCATCGGGGACGAAGGGTTCCGACAGGACGGCATAAAGCCGGATCAGGTTCAGTGACAGGCGCACGATGGCGGCGGCCGCATCCGGGTCTTCCTTGAAGACCGCCCAGGGCGCGGCGTCCTGCAGGTACTCGTTGCCCGCGGCCCAGATCGCGCGCAACTCCTGCGCGGCCTTGCGGATCTCCATCGCTTCCATGTGGGCGTTGTAGGCGGCGACGCGGCGCGCGAGGTCGTCGATCAGCGCGGCCTCGCGCGGGCCGGTCTCGCCGCCCGCGGGCACCTCTTCGCCGAACTTCGAGCGGCAGAACTTCGTCACCCGGCTGACGAAGTTGCCCAGCACGTCGGCGAGGTCCTTGTTCACGCTGGCCTGGAAGTTTTCCCAGGTGAACTCGCTGTCCGAGTTTTCCGGAGCGTGCGACAGCAGCCACCAGCGCCAGTAATCCGACGGCAGGATGTCCAGCGCCTGGTCCATGAAGACGCCGCGCCCCTGGCTGGTCGAGAACTGGCCGCCGTCGTAATTGAGGTAGTTGAACGACTTTATGTAGTCGACGAGCTTCCACGGCTCGCCCGAGCCCATCAGCGTGGCGGGGAAGGAAAGCGTATGGAACGGCACGTTGTCCTTGCCCATGAACTGGACGTAGCGCACGTCGCCCGCGCCCTCGTCGGTGCGCCACCAGCGGCGCCATGCGCTGTCGGGCAGGCCCTCGGCATCGGCCCATTCCTTGGTCGCGGCGATGTACTCGATGGGGGCGTCGAACCAGACGTAAAAGACCTTGCCCTCCATGCCCGGCCAGTCCTGGTCGCCCTTCTTCACCGGCACGCCCCAGTCGAGGTCGCGAGTGATGCCGCGATCCTGCAACCCGTCGCCGTCGTGCAGCCATTTCTTCGCGATGGAGGTGGTCAGGACCGGCCAGCCGGACTGGCTGTCGATCCAGGCGTCGAGACGGTCGCGCAGCGCCGACTGGCGCAGGTAGAGGTGTTTCGTCTCGCGCACCTCAAGGTCGGTGGACCCCGAGATGGCCGAGCGCGGGTCGATCAGGTCGGTCGGATCCAGCTGCTTGGTGCAGTTCTCGCACTGGTCGCCGCGCGCCTTGTCGTAGCCGCAGTTGGGGCAGGTGCCCTCGATGTAGCGGTCGGGCAGAAAGCGGCCGTCGGCGACCGAATAGACCTGTTTCTCGGTCACTTCCTCGATCAGGCCGTTCTCGGCCAGCTTGCCCGCGAAATGCTGGGTCAGCGCGCGGTTCTGCGGGCTGGACGAGCGGCCGAACTTGTCGAAGGACAGCCGGAACCCGTCCGACAGCTCTTTCTGGACGGCGTGCATCTCGGCGCAATACTCGGCGACGGGCTTGCCCGCCTTGGCGGCGGCAAGCTCTGCCGGGGTGCCGTGCTCGTCGGTGGCGCAGATGAACATCACCTCGTGTCCGCGGGCGCGCATGTACCGGGCATAGAGGTCGGCGGGCAGCTGGCTGCCCACGAGGTTGCCCAGATGCTTGATCCCGTTGATGTAGGGGATCGCCGAGGTGATGAGGATGCGTGCCATGGGGGCCCCTTGCGCTGTGCGAAGGCGATGTAACCCATCGCCGCGGCGCTTGCCAGTGGCGCGATGCGGGGATGGCGCGGTGGAAGGGCCTTGCAAGGCCCTTGCCACGCGCGGTCAGCCGCGCGTGCGGCTGCGCCCCAGCAGACGGCCGATGACGAAGGAGGTGCGGGGCGCCCAGACGTAAGGCGTGCGCTCGGTGCGCGTGGGGCGCATCCGCATGCGCAGCAGGCCGAACAGCACCAGCGCCGCGTGGGCGGACCCGATCAGGACGAAGAGCGCCGGCGGCCCGTAGGCGTCGATCAGCCCCGAGGCGATCAGCGGCGCGGCTAT
>JAUIIC010000287.1 GCA_030431935.1 Alphaproteobacteria bacterium
GTGAAGCCCACCAGGTTGAACTGGATCGAATCGGGGGCGCGCAGTTCTTTCGGCAGCGGCGGCGGCACGTCGAGCCAGGGCGAGGCGTTCAGCGCGCGCGCCACGTGGTCGTGGTTGCGCCGCCCGTAGCGCACCCGGCGCGGGATCTCGGCCAGTTGTGGGCGGACGAGGGCCGCCGACATGTTCGACAGCCGCGTGTTGTAGAGCGGCAGCTTGTTCTGCCAGCGCGCGAAGGCCTCGTGCAGGACGGGGTGCTTCTTCCAGTTGTGCTCGTAGGCGCCGGACATGATGACGGCGCGCGCCATGATGTCGGGGTCGTCGGTGATGAGGATGCCGCCCTCGCCCGCGTTCAGCAGCTTGTAGGACTGGAAGGAAAAGCAGCCGATGCGCCCGATGGTGCCGATCTTGCGACCGTCCCATTCGGTGCCGAGCGAATGCGCCGCGTCCTCGATCACCGGAACGCCGCGCGCCTCGGCCAGCGCCATGATCGCGTCCATGTCAGAGGTATGGCCGCGCATGTGGCTGATCATCACCGCGGCGATGCTGTCGTCCAGCCTGGCCTCGAAATCGGCCATGTCGACGCGGTAGTTGGCGCCGACCTCGACCAGCACCGGGGTGCAGTCGGCATGGACCACCGACGAGGGTACGGCGGCGAAGGTGAAGGCGGGGATCAGGACGCGCGCCCCGCGCGGCAGGCCCAGCGCCTTGAGCGAGAGAAACAGGGCCGCCGAGCAGGAGGCCACCGCCAGCGCGTATTTCACGCCCATCGCCTCGGCGAATTCCGCCTCCAGCAGGGCCACCGGCGCGTCGGCGGGCGCGGTGTAGCGGAACAGGTCGCCCGAGGCGAGCAGGCGGTCGATCTCCGCCCGTGCGGCGGGCGGAATCGGTTCGGCGTCGTAGACGTTGGGCGGCAGGGTCATGTTTCGATTTCCCGAAAGAAGATTTCGGATTTTCTGTAAATGATCCGCCGGGGAAAGGCGAGAGGAAAAGGCCCGGGCCGACCCTGCGTCGCGCGGTTTGTCGGGGGCGCGGCCAGAACGCGCCTGCGGCGCGTGCCTTCGGCGAGAGTATTTGGGAACAGAAGAAGGGGGTGGGGCGGATCAGACGCCCAGCCGGTCGCGCAGCGAGAACCAGAGCATCGCGAGCGTCAGGATCGGGCGGCGCAGCGTGCTGCCGCCGGGAAAGGGCGGAGGGGCCATGGCGGCCATGGTGTCGAAGCCTGCGGTTTCGCCGTGGATGGCGTCCGACAGCAGGCGCCCGGCCAGCGTCGCCAGCGCCACGCCCTGGCCCGAAAAGCCCGCCGCCGCCCAGACCCCAGGCGCGGGGCGGCCGAAGAAGGGCAGGCGCAGCGAGGTGATGCCCAGCGTGCCGCCCCAGGCGTGGTCGATGCGCGCATCGGCCAGTTGCGGGTAGATGCGCAGCATCGGGCGGCGCACGGTGGCGGCGATGTCGGGCGGAAAGCGGTCGCCATAGCTTTCGCCGCCGCCGAAGAGCAGGCGCCCGTCCTCGGTCTTGCGCCAGTAGTTCACCACGAAGAGCGTGTCGACGGCGGCCACGTCGCGGGTCAGGATCTCGGGCGCGCGTTCCGTCAGCGGCTCTGTCGCGAGGACGAAGCTGTTGATCGGCAGCACGCGGGCCGCCGTCTGGCGGTCGAGACCGCCGTGATAGCCGTTCGCGGCGACGATCACGTGGTCGGCGGTGACCGTGCCGATAGGGGTCTCGACGCGGGCGGGCTGGCCGGGCGTGGCGGGGCGGATGCGCGTGGCCTCCGTTCCCTCGTGCAGGGTGGCGCCGGCGGCGGCGGCGGCGCGCGCCAGCCCGAAGGCCATTCGCAGGGGGTGGATATGCCCCGCGCCCCAGTCGAGCACGCCGCCGGCGAAGGCGGTGCTTCCGATGAGCTCGGCCGTGGCGGTGCGGTCCAGCGGTTCGGTCCGGTCATAGCCGTAGGTCGTGGCCATGTGGTCGGTGAGGCGGTTCAGGTCGTCGAGTTCGGAGGTGGAATAGACGGTCTGGGCCACGCCGGGGCGCCAGCGCGCGTCGATGCGGTGTTGGCCGATCAGGTCGCGCAGGAGCGTCTTGGCGTCCTCGGCCAGTGTCCAGAGCGCGCGCGCGGCATCCATGCCGTAGCGGCGTTCGAGATCGGGTTGCTCCTGTCTCAGGCCGCTGTTGACCTGCCCGCCGTTGCGCCCCGAGGCGCCGAAGCCGACGCGCTGCGCCTCGATCAGCACCACGTCGGCGCCACGCCCGGCAAGGTGCAGGGCGGCCGAGAGCCCGGTGAAGCCGCCGCCGACGATGCACACGTCGGCCCGCCGGTCGCCGCCGAGCGGCGCGTAGGGGCCGGGGGGCAAGGCGGTGGCGGCATACCAGCTGTCTGGATAGGCGCCGCGCCGGTCGTTGGCGTAGAGCAGGTTCATACGTTCAGGAGCAGGTGTTCCCGTTCCCAGGGGCTGATGACCTGCAGGAAGCCGTTGTACTCGATCCCCTTCACGCCCTCGTAGACGCGGGCGAACTCTTCGCCCAGCGTGTCGCGGACGACCTGGGCCTCGGCGAAGAGGTCCAGCGCCTCGCCAAGGCCGCGCGGGATCTCGGGTTCGGCGACGTAGGCGTCCTTGGTGCATTCGGGCTTGGGGTCCTTGCCCTCCATCAGGCCGATGTAGCCGCAGGCGAGCGAGGCGGCGATGCCGAGATAGGGGTTGCAGTCCATGCCCGCGATGCGGTTTTCCACCCGGCGGCTGTCGGGGTCGGAGATGGGCACGCGGATGCCCGTCGTGCGGTTGTCGCGGCCCCATTCGAGGTTGATCGGCGCGGCGAGGTCGGGGACGTAGCGACGGTAGCTGTTCACGTAGGGCGCCAGAAGCGCGATCACCGAGGGCAGGTGCGTCTGCATGCCCGCGATGAAGTGGAGGAAAGCCGCGCTTTCCGATCCGTCGGGGTTGGAAAAGATGTTCTGGCCCGTGGCGCTGTCGATCACCGAATGGTGGATGTGCATGGCGCTGCCGGGTTCGTCCTGGATCGGCTTGGCCATGAAGGTGGCGAAACAGTTGTGGCGCAGCGCGGCCTCGCGGATCAGGCGCTTGAAGTAGAAGATCTCGTCGGCGAGCTTCACCGGGTCGCCGTGGCGCAGGTTCATTTCCACCTGGCCCGCGCCGCCTTCCTGCAGGATGCCGTCGATCTCGAAGCCCTGTGCCTCGGCGAAGTCGTAGATGTCGTCGATGACGGGGCCGTATTCGTCCACCGCCGACATTGAATAGGCCTGGCGTGCGGCGGCGCGGCGGCCGGTGCGCCCGATGGGCGGCTCGATCGGCTGGTTCGGGTCGATGTTGGGGGCGACGAGGAAGAATTCCATCTCGGGCGCGACGATGGGCGTCCAGCCCTTTTCGTTGAAGAGGCCCACGATGCGTTTCAGCACGTTGCGGGGCGCCACCGGCACCGGGTTGCCGTTCTGGTCCTCGATGTCGTGGATGACCTGCATCGTCCAGTCCGCCGTCCAGGGCGCGGCGGAGGCGGTCGAGTAATCGGGTCGCAGGATCATGTCGGGTTCGGTGAAGCTGTCGTTGCCGTCGTCGAACCATTCGCCGGTGATGGTTTGCAGGAAGATCGAGTTGGGCAGGTAGAAATGGCTTTGCCGCGCGAATTTCGAGGCGGGCATGGCCTTGCCTCGGGCGATGCCCGAGAGGTCGGCCACGAGGCATTCCACCTCGTCGAGGCGACGGCCTTCGAGGTAGAGGCGCGCGGCCTCGGGGATGAGGTCTGTCCAGTCAGAC
>JAUIIC010000052.1 GCA_030431935.1 Alphaproteobacteria bacterium
CGTTGTCACGTCGTAGAGCGGGCTGAAATTGGCGGCGGTGTAATGGTCGATCACATGCTCGCCGGTCAGCCGGAACACCACATGGCTGGTGGACGTCAGGATTTTCGCCGTCTTTTCAAACAGCTCCGGGTGGTTCCGCTTCAGCCAGAGGATCTTCGGCCCCACCGATTGCGAGGTCAGCGCATTGCCGCACCGCGCAAGGATGGTGTCGGCCCCGATGCGCGCGGTCAGCTCGTCGATCTCGGCCGCAGCGCGGGTGTCGACGCCGTAGAGCACCCCGTTCAACAGCGGATCGCCCGCCGCGTCCACCGGCAGCATGCAGGGGCCGATGGCGCTGGTGGCGACGCAAGCGATGTCGCGGGCGGAGACACCGGGCGTGTCGAGGATCGCGCGGGTGATGCGCACCACGTCGCCCCACCAGTCCTCGTCGGCGCGGTGCTCGGCCCAGCCGGGGCGGGGCACGATCATCTTGTGGGGGTGGCGAGCCTCGGCCAGGATGCGGCCGGCCACGTCGACGAGCACGCCCTTGGATTCGAAGGTGCCGATGTCGATGCCAAGCGTGCAGGTCATGGCGTGCCTCCATCACGGGACATGTCAAAGCCGGAGCCGATGCGCGCCAGGGCGGCTGTCAGCAGATTTGCCAATGCCGTCAGATCGTTAAGGTCGCACATCTCCAGCGCCGAATGAGTATAGCGGCAAGGAAAGCCCACATCGACGGACACCACGCCCTCGCCCAGAAGCTGGACATAGGACAGGTCCGTCAGGACGCCCACCTGCGCGCTGCGCTGCAGGTGGATGCCGCTGGCGCTGGCGGTCTCCTCGATCAGGCGGACGGCGGCGGGGTGCGGGATGACGCCGTTCAGCGTGCCGCGCCCGTGGAAGGAATAAAGCGACATGCCGGGCCCGCCGCCGAGGCGCATGTCGCCACGGGACACCATATCTGGTGTGTCGCAGGCCAGCATCAGGTCGATCTGGATGGCGATGTCGGGCTTCAGGGTCTGGGCGGCGACGACGGCGCCGCGCAGGTTGAACTCTTCCTGGACCGAGAAGACGAGGTGCACCGTGGGCCCGCCCTGCCGCGCCGCCAGCCCGCGCGCGACCTCGATCAGCACGGCGCAGCCCGCGCGGTCGTCGACGCTGGTGCCGGCGATGCGGTCGCCCGCCATCTCGATCACGTTGGGGCGATAGACGACGGGGGTGCCGATGCGCACGCCGGCGGCCTCGACCGCCGCGCGAGACCCGTGGCCGGTGTCGATCAGAAGGTCCGAGGCCTTGATAACGTTGTATTTTTCCTCTGGCGCGGTGGCGTGGTGGCTCTTGTTGCAGATCACGCCGGGGACGTCGCGGCCCTCTGCGACGCACAGCGTTACGGCCTGCGCGGCAAGGGCGCGTTCGGGCACGCCGCCCATGCGCTCGACCCGGATCAGGCCGTCGTCCTCGATCTTGCGGACGAAGAATCCAAGCTGGTCCATGTGGGTGAACACCATCACCGAGGGCGCGTCCGGGTCGCCCGGAACCGTCACGATCAGGTTGCCCAGACGGTCGGTTCGGGGCGGTGAAGAAAACGTCGGCATCACGTCGGCAATACGTCGGCGCACGCGATCCTCGTGCCCCGAGAGGCCGGGGATCAGCATGAGGTCGATCAGGTCCTGTCGGATGCGGTCCTTCATGCCCCGCCCCGCGCCGCGAGCACCCGCGCCATGAAATCCGCCGCCCGCGCCGGATCGACCGGGTTCCAGGTGTCGCCGTCGACCTTGAGCGCCGAGCCCACGACGCAGCCATCCGCCACGCGCAGGACATCGGCCACGGTGTCGTGCTTGACGCCGGTGTTGGCCATCACGGGCGTGTCGGGCAGGACGGCCTTGACGGCCTCGAGGTCCGAAAGCGCCGCCGCCTCTCCGGTGATCTGGCCCGAGACCAGCACCGCATCGGGGATGGACGAGAAGACCGCGCTGCGCGCCCGGTCGGGAAGCGGGCGCCGGTCGAGGCTGTCGGCGAACTCGGCGGACACGTTGTAGAGCATCAGGCAATCGCGCCGCCCTAGCCGGTCGCGATAGCGCATCGCGCGCCCCGCGTCGGGCGTCCATGGCCCCATGTCCGAGGCATAGGTGCCGGTGAAGATCTCGCGCACGAAGGCCGCGCCGGTGGCGGCGGCCAGTGCGACGGTGGACATGGGGTCCCACAGGACGTTGACGCCGAAGGGCACGCGGATGTCGTCGCGCAGCCGTCCGATCACATGGGCCATCGTTGCGGTAGAGGCGCGGTCCACGTCGAACTCGTAGGGCCGGTCGTTTTCATTGCCGAACATGACCGCGTCAAAGCCCGCCGCCTGAAGCGCGGCAAGGTCGGCGCGGGCATCGGCCACCAGCCGCTCGATCCCGCCCGCCGCGTCGTATAGCGGCGCACCGGGCAGCGCGCCGAGATGCACCATGCCGATCACCGGCCTTGCAGTGCCGAACACCTGCCTGAAGCGTTCCATGTTCCCCCCTTCGATGGCGTTTCGCGGGCCAGACTAGCGCGGAAGTCCTTGGCCCCCAAGCGCCATTCATACTAGCATGTCAGTTGGGAGGACCGGGCGCATGACACTTCGCACACGGCACTGGGACAGGCTGGGCAACGGCGGGCTGACCTTTACCGAACTGGGGTTCGGCACGGCGCCCCTGGGCAACCTTTACCGCGCGATTTCCGATGCAGAGGCCGAGGCGATCCTAGACCAGGCCTGGGAGGGCGGCGTGCGCTATTTCGATACCGCGCCGCTGTATGGGCTGGGGCTGTCGGAAACCCGGCTGAACCGCTTCCTGCGCGGCAAGCCACGCGATGACTACGTGCTGTCCACCAAGGTCGGGCGGCTGTTGCGCGCCACGACCCCGGACAAGCGCGACGGGTTCGGCAAGTGGTTCGACGTGCCCTCGCGCAACGAGGTTTACGACTACGGCTATGACGCGGTGTTCCGGTCGCTGGAGTTCTCGCTGGAACGGCTGGGGGTCGACCGGGTGGACATCCTCTATGTCCACGACCTGGACATCTTCAACCACGGCACGCAGGCCGCGCTCGATGCGCGGCTGGCCGCCTTCATGGAGGGCGGATACCGGGCGCTTGTCGACTTGCGCGACCAGGGCGTGATCAGGGCCTTCGGCGGCGGGATCAACGAATGGCAGCCCTGCCAGTGGCTGGCCGAACGCGGGGATTTCGACCTGTTCCTGCTGGCCGGGCGCTATACCCTGCTGGAGCAGGAGGCATTGGACAGTTTCCTGCCACTGTGTCAGGCGCGCGGCATCGGGATCGTCGTGGGCGGGCCCTACAACTCTGGCATTCTGGCCACGGGGGCGCGGGACGGCGCGTTCTACAACTACGACCCGGCGCCGCAGGCGATCCTCGACAAGGTCGCGGCGATCGAGGCGGTGTGCGCGGCGTATGACGTGCGGCTCGTGGATGCGGCGTTCCAGTTCCCGCTGCGCCATCCGGCGGTGGTCTCGATGATCCCCGGCGGGCAGGGCGTTGCCGAGATGACGTCGAACCTTGCCGCCGCGGCGGCAGAGGTGCCCCCTGCCCTGTGGCAGGCGTTGAAGGACAAGGGATTGATGCGCGCCGACGCGCCGACGGAGTGACAGACATGGTTCAGATCGACGCCCACCAGCATTACTGGCACCCCGCTCGCGGGGATTACGACTGGATGCCGATGGACAACGCCACGCTGGCGCGGACCTACGGACCCGCCGACCTGGCGCCGCAGATCGCGGCGCATGGGATCGGGCACACGGTCCTTGTGCAGGCCGCGGCGACGGTCGAGGAAACCGAGTACATGCTGGGGCTGGCGGATGCGACGCCCTCGGTCGCGGCGGTGGTCGGCTGGATCAATTTCGAACGGCAGGGCGACCTTGCGCATCTGAAGCGGCTGGCGGGGCACCCGAAGTTCGTGGGCGTGCGGCCGATGATCCAGGACATCCCCGATGACGACTGGATGCTGCGCGACGACGTGCAGTGGGGCTTTCGCGCGGTGGCCGACCTGGGGCTGACCTTCGACGCGCTGGGCTTTCCCCGGCACCTGGCGAATTTCCTGACGATCCTGAAGCGCTATCCCGACATGCGGGTGGTGGTGGACCATTGCATGAAGCCGCAGATCCGGGACCATTCGGACGCGAATTTCGCGTTCTGGGCCGAAGGCATGGCGCGGATCGCGGGCGAGACGGGGGCCTATTGCAAGTTCTCGGCGCTGGTGACGGAGGCCGAGGAGGACTGGACCGTGGACGACCTGCGCCCCTACGCGGCGCATGTGTTCGAGGTGTTCGGGGCGGAGCGGGTGATGTGGGGGTCGGACTGGCCCGTCTGCCGGTTGCGCTGCGAATACGGGGACTGGCGCGCGGCGGCAGAGGCGTTGACGGCTGGGCTGAGCGAGGCGGAGCGCGCGCGCATCTACGGCGGCACGGCGTCCGAGTTCTACGGGTTGGGGCTATAGGGCGTTCAGGAACGCGCGGACGGCCCCCGGCGTGACGGCGTCGCGCCGGTCGGGGTGCGTTGCGACGGTCAGCGCCGCGGCGCCCTGGGCGAAGACCAGCGCCTCGGTCAGGCCGCCGCCGCGCGTCAGTTCGGCGGCCAGCGCGCCGGTAAAGGCATCCCCCGCCCCGTGGGTCGAGATCATGTCGACGCGGGGCGCGGGCAGGACCAGCGCGGGCGCGCCGGGGGTGGCGCAGACCAGCCCCCCGGCGCCCAGCGTGACGATCACGGCGCGCGCGCCTTGGGACAGCAGCCGCGCGGCGGCCTCCTGCGGATCGTCGGTGCCCGACAGGGTCGCGGCCTCTCCGCGGTTGGCCACCAGCACGTCCACGCGCGCCAGCAGCTCGGCGGCGACGGGCCGCGCGGGCGCGGCGTTCAGGATCAGCCGCACGTCCGGCGCGGCGCGGGCGGCGATGGCGAGGTTCACCGCCTCGGGCACCTCGCCTTGCAGGAGGATCGTGCGCAGCCCCCCCGGGAAGGCCACGGCGGCACCGTCGATGTCGCGGTTGACGCCCGAGACGATCACGGCACCGTAGTCACCCGCGGCATCTACGATGGCGACGCTCATCCCCGAGGCGCCGGGCACCGTCAGGACGCGGGAACGCTCCACCCCGGCGGCATCGAGCGCGGCGAGGATCTGCTCGCCGAAACGGTCGGGGCCGACACTGCCTGCCATCGCCACCCGCGCGCCCATGCGGGCCGCCGCGACGGCCTGGTTGCCGCCCTTGCCGCCGAAGCGGTAGGCGACGGCGTGGCCGACCACGGTTTCATCCGGCGCGGGCAGGTGCGGCGCGTCCACCACCACGTCGAGGTGCAGCGCGCCGACGACCAGGATGGACGGCTCAGGCGCCATAGAGCGCCGCCGCAACGATGCGCTGGCTTTGCGCGGCGTCCTGCCGTGCGATGGCCTCTGCCAGGGCCGCATCGCCCGACAGCCCCGCCGCGACGGCGCGCAGGCGTTCGACAAGCCGGACGTTGGTGCGCGCCTCTTCCACCGGGTCGAGGCCGGAATGATCGGGGAAAGTGTCGAAATAGATCACCCCGTCATAGCCGATCCGGTCCAGTTCGACGAAAAGCTCGACCGTCTGCACCGGATGCACCGTGCCCGCCATCAGCCCGTCGTCGCGCTTGCCGTAGCCGTCGTTCAGGTGCACGCCCATCAGGCGGGAGTGCCGGTCGATCAGGTGCGCGGTGTGCGCCGGCATCTCGTCGGCATAGAGCACATGCGCGAAGTCGAGCGTCACGCCGACATTGTCACGCCGCGTCTCGCGCACGGCCAGAAGGGTCGTGCCCACGTCGGGCATCAGCGCATAGGCGCGCGGTTCGTTCGGCTTGTACTCGATGGCGATGTCGACCTCGGCGGCATGGTCTGCGACCTCGGCCAGCGCGGCGAGGGTGTCGTCCCACATTCGCCCGTAATCGCCCTGGAAGGCATAGTCGAACCCGTCCTGTCCCATCCAGAGCGTCATCAGCCGACCGCCCATTTCCAGCCCCGCGTCGATGCCGCGCTTCGTCAGGTCGATGGCCTCGCGCCGGACGGCGGGATCGGGGTTGGTGAAGGCGCCGACGGCGAAGGCGGGGTTGGTGTAGTAGCGCATGGCAAGACCGTTCAGCGCCAGCCCCGCATCGCCAAGCATCCGCGATAGGGCGGCGGGGGTCTGGCCCTCGAAATGGTCGGGATAGTTCAGGTCGGCGGCGTCCAGCGTGCCGACGCGCCCCGCGCCCGCGATCATGCCGGAAATGCCCTTGCTGCCGGCACGCTTGAAGGCATTGAGCCGCGCCGCGTATCGGGGGCGGTTGAGTCGGGTCGCGGTCATGTCGATCCTTCGTGTCAGCCCGGGGCGAAGAGCTCGGGGTGTTTGCGTTCAAGGGGCTCCAGAAAGGTGATGAGCTGCCCCAGATGCGCGCGCATCGCCTTGCGTGCCGCCTCGGGGTCGCGCGATTCGAGCGCGGCGAGAATGGCCTTGTGCTCGTCCAGGGTCTCGGCCACCCGCCCCGGCAGCGGCAGGATCAACTGGCGCGCGCGGTTCACGTGGACCCAGGCGGTATCGGCCACATGCGACAGTTTCTTGAACCCGGTGAAGGACAGGAGCAACTCGTGCATTTCCCCGTCGAGCGCGTAGAAGCCCGGAAAATCGCCGTCCGCGACAAGCGCTTCCTGCACGCGCAGGTTCCGCCGCAGAAGGATCAGCTGGTCTTCCGTAAGGTTCGGCGCGATGGCCTCGACGGCGGCAAGCTCTATCGCTTCGCGCAGAAAGGCGCCCTCGCGGATCTCGTCCATGGAAAAGCGGGCAACATAGGTTCCGGCCTGGGGCACCACGTCGACCAGCCCCTCGGCGGCGAGGCGCGAGATCGCCTCGGCCACGGGAGAGCGCGAGACGCCGAGTTCCTCGCAGATTTCGCCCTTGCGCAGGGCCTCTCCGGGGCGGTAGCCAAGGTTCAGGATCGCTTCGCGCAGGGCGAGGTACGACCGGTTGGCAAGCGATCCGGAAAAGACGGCAAGCGGCCTCAATCTGGCATGCCCTGCGGCAGGGCCTTGCGGTTGACCGTCCTCTGTCTGTAACATGCTAACATGTTAGCTTTGGGCCGCGCCGAGTCAAGCGCGCGCCTTTGCCGGAGCGCAAGATGACCGATGCCCCGCCGCGTGTGATCCGCCTGAACCCGATGGACAATGTCGCCGTGGCACTGGCCGATCTGGACATGGGAAGCCCCCTGCCCGGCGGGAGCGCGGCGCGCGAGGCGATCAAGCGCGGCCACAAGGTGGCGCTGAGCGAGATCGCTGCCGGTGCGCCCGTCTACCGCTATGGCCAGATGATCGGGGTGGCGACCGCCCCGATCGAGGCGGGCGGGCATGTGCATACCCAGAACCTCGGGATGGGGGACCACCGGCAGGACCATGCCTTCGGCGTGGATTGCCGCCCGCTGCCGCCGGTCGATGCCCCGCGCGAGTTCATGGGCTACCACCGCGCCGACGGGCAGGTGGGCACGCGCAACTACCTGGGCATCCTGACCTCGGTGAACTGCTCGGCGACGGTCGCGCGCTTCGTGGCCGAGGCGGTGGAGCGGGACGGCTGGCTGTCGGCGTTCGCCAACATCGACGGCGTGGTGCCCATCGTCCATGGCACGGGCTGCGGCATGTCGGGCAATGACGAGGGGTATCACACGCTCTTCCGCACGCTGGCGGGCTATGCGCGGAACCCCAATTTCGGCGGTATCCTGCTGTTGGGGCTGGGCTGCGAGGTGATGCAGATCCCCGACCTGATCGGTGCGGGGCGGATGCGCGCGGACGGCAATTTCCGCTACATGACGATCCAGCAGACCGGCGGCACGCGGCGCACGATCGAGCGCAGCATGGCGGTCCTGCGCGAGATGGCCGAGGTGGCGAACGCGGCCGAGCGGCGGCCCGCGCCGGTGTCGCACCTGACGGTGGGGCTGCAATGCGGCGGGTCGGACGGCTATTCGGGGATCACCGCGAACCCCGCGCTGGGGGTCGCCTCGGACCTGCTGGTGCGGCACGGGGGCACCACGATCCTGTCCGAGACGCCCGAGATCTACGGGGCAGAGCATCTTCTGACGCGCCGCGCGGTCAGCGCAGAGGTGGGCCAGGCGATGGTCGACCGCATCGCCTGGTGGGAGGATTACACCGCCCGCAACGGTGGCGAGATGGACAACAACCCATCGCCGGGGAACAAGCGGGGCGGGCTGACCACGATCCTTGAGAAATCGCTGGGGGCTGTGGCCAAGGGCGGCACCGCGCCGCTGGCCGGCGTCTACCGTTTCGCCGAGCCGATCACGACGCCGGGCTTCGTCTACATGGACAGCCCCGGATACGACCCGTGTTCCGTCACCGGCCAGATCGCCAGCGGTGCGAACCTTGTCGCCTTCACCACCGGGCGCGGGTCGGTGTCGGGCTACAAGCCCACGCCCTGCATCAAGCTGTCCACCAACTCCGAGATGTACGACCGCATGGCCGAGGACATGGACATCAACTGCGGCGACATCGTCAGCGACGGGGTCAGCGTGGAAGACAAGGGGCGCGAGATCTTCGAATTGTTCCTGCGCGTGGCCTCGGGCGAGAAGACGAAAAGCGAAGAGCTGGGCTTTGGCGGGGCGGAATTCGTGCCCTGGCAGATCGGCGCGGTGATGTAGGGGAACGGGATGAGACTGACAGGCAAGACGGCGTTCGTCACGGCGGCGGGCGCAGGCATCGGGCGGGCCACCGCGCTGGCCTTCGCGGCCGAGGGGGCCGAGGTGATCGCTACCGACATCGACGAGGGCGCGCTGGCATCGCTGGCGGGTGGGCGCATCCGCACCCGGCGGCTCGACGTGCTGGACGGCGACGCCATCTCGGCCGCGGCGGCAGAGGCCGGCGCGGTCGACATCCTGTTCAACTGCGCGGGCTTCGTGCATCACGGCACGATCCTCGATTGCGACGAGGCGGCGTTCGACTTTTCCATGAGCCTGAACGTGAAGGCCAACTATGCCGTCACGCGCGCGATGCTGCCCGCCATGCTGGAGGCGGGCGGCGGATCGGTGATCTACGTCGCCTCGGCGGTGTCCTCGATGATCGCGGCGCCCAACCGCTTCGTCTACGGCGCGACCAAGGCCGCCGTGATCGGGATGATGAAATCGGTGGCAGCCGATTTCGTGACGAAAGGCATCCGCGCCAACGCGATCTGCCCCGGCACCGTGGAATCGCCCAGCTGGCACGGGCGCGTCCGCGCCCAGGGCCAGACCGACGCCGAGATCGAGGCGGCCCGCGCCGCCTTTATCGCGCGCCAGCCCATGGGCCGCATCGGCCAGCCAGAAGAAGTCGCGGCGATGGCCGTCTTCCTGGCATCGGACGAAAGCGGTTTCGTCACCGGGCAGGCGATCGGTATCGACGGCGGCTGGGCCAACACCTGAGGAGAGCACAACATGAAACTTCTGCGCTACGGCCCCCCGGGGGCCGAGAAACCCGGACTTCTGGCCGATGACGGCACCATCCGCGACCTGTCGGGCCATGTGGAGGACATCGCGGGCGAGGTGTTGACCGACGCGGGGCTGGCAGCGCTGCGCGCCATCGACCCGGCATCGCTGCCGGTGGTCGAGGGCACCCCGCGCATGGGCCCCTGCGTGGGCCGGGTGGGCAAGTTCATCTGCATCGGGCTGAACTATTCCGACCATGCCGCCGAGACCGGCGCCGCCGTGCCCGAACAGCCCATCGTCTTCTTCAAGGCGACCTCGGCCATCGTCGGGCCGGATGACGACGTCATCATCCCCAAGGGGTCCGAGCAGACCGACTGGGAGGTGGAGCTTGGCGTCGTGATCGGCACCGAGGCGCGCTATGTCTCGGAGGAGGACGCGATGAACCACGTGGCGGGCTATTGCGTCATCAACGACGTGTCCGAGCGGGATTTCCAGTTCAACCGGGGCGGCCAATGGGTCAAGGGCAAGTCGGCCGACACCTTCGGCCCCATCGGGCCCTGGCTGGTGACGCGGGACGCTGTGCCTGACCCGCAGGCGCTGGGCATGTGGCTGGAGGTGGACGGCCACCGCTACCAGAACGGATCGACCGCCACGATGATCTTCGGGGTGGCCCACCTGGTCAGCCACCTGAGCCAGTTCATGAGCTTGCAGCCGGGCGACGTGATCTCGACCGGCACGCCGCCGGGCGTGGGGCTGGGGCAGAAGCCACCGGTCTACCTTCAGGCGGGCCAGGTCATGCGGCTGGGGATCGAGGGGCTGGGCGAGCAGACCCAGCGCGCGGTGGCCTGGACGGGCTGAGCCCGCCTCAGCCCCCCGCCCAGGCCGCGCCGTCCGGGTATTCGTGCGCGTCGAGGCTGGCCGCGAACATTTCTGTCGAGAGGCCCGGCGCCTCTGGCGGGATGTAGCGGCCGTCACGGACCTGCACGGGCACCGGGAAGTGTTCGTGCAGGTGGTCGACGTATTCCAGAACCCGGTCGTCGAAGCTGGCGCCGACCGCAACATAGTCGAAGAAACTGGCGTGCTGCACCAGTTCGCACAGGCCGACCCCGCCCGCGTGCGGGCAGACGGGCAGCCCGAACTTCTCGGCCAGCAGCAGGACGGCGACGACCTCGTTCACGCCGCCAAGCCGCGCGCCGTCGAGTTGCACGAAGCGCAGCGCGCCGGCCTGCATGAACTGCTTGAACATGACCGCGTTCTGGCAATGCTCTCCGGTCGCCACGGCGATGGGGGCGATCTCTCGCGCGATGCGGGCATGGCCGAGGATGTCGTCGGGGCTGGTCGGCTCCTCGATCCACCAGGGATCGAGCTCTGCCAGCGCGCGCATGTGGGCGATGGCGGTGTCCACGCCCCAGACCTGGTTGGCGTCCATCATCAGCTTTCGCCCGGGACCGATTTCCTGACGGATGATGCGGGCCCGGCGGATGTCGTCGTCCAGGTCCCCGCCGACCTTCATCTTGAAATGCGACCAGCCCTGCGCCAGCGCCTCGCGCACCAGCGCGCGCATCTTGTCGTCGGAATAGCCCAGCCAGCCGGCCGAGGTGGTGTAGGCGGGAAAGCCCCGTTCGCGCAGGTCGGCCATGCGGGCGGGCTTGCCCTCGGCCTTCGCGGCCAGCCTGTCGCGCGCCTCGGCCGGGTCGAGCGCGTCCGCCAGCCAGCGCCAGTCCACCAGCGCAACGACCTCTTCGGGCGGCATCTCGGACAGAAGCCGCCAGACCGGCAGCCCATCGGCCTTGCCCTTGAGATCCCAGAGCGCGTTGACCAGCGCGGCGGTCGCCAGGTGGATCACGCCCTTGTCGGGGCCGGTCCAGCGCAACTGGCTGTCGCCGGTGATGTGGCGCCACGTGGCCCCCATGTCGGCCAGGAGCGTATCGGCGTCCCGCCCCTCGACCAGCGGCGCAAGGGCGCGGGCGGCGGCGACGCACAGCTCGTTCCCGCGCCCGATGGTGAAGGTGAAACCGTGGCCGGCAAGGCCGCCGGCGGTCTCTACCGTGACGTAGGCGGCGGAATAGTCGGGCGCGAGGTTCATCGCGTCCGAGCCATCCAGCGCGCGAGAGGTGGGAAAGCGGATGTCGCGGGCAGTGATGCGGGTGATGCGGCCAAGGGTCATGGGCAGGGTCCTAGAGCGTCAGGCGGCGGTCGAGATGGACATAGCCGCCATCCACGAACAGCCATTGCCCGGTGGTATGGCCGGCCTTGTCCGACAGCAGGAAGGCGACGGTGGCGGCCATCTCCTCGGCGGTGGTCATGCGGCGGCCCAGGGGAATCGTCGCCTCGATCTCGGCGCGTTGGGCGTCGGGGTCGGGCTGGGTGGACAGCCAGCGTTCGTACATGGGCGTCATCACCTCGGCCGGGACGACGGCGTTGACGCGCACGCCATTCGGCGCGAGATCGGCCGCCCATTCGCGCGTCAGCCCCAGTTGCGCGGCCTTGGCGGCGACATAGGCCGAGGTGCCCCCCTGCCCGGTCAGCGCGGTCTTGGAGGCGACGTTGACGATGGCGCCCCGCGCCGCGATCAGGTCATCGCGGCAGAGATGCGCCATGGTGAAGTAGTGCACGAGGTTGCGGTTCAGCGAGGCGCGGAAGGCCTCGGGCGTCCGGTCGAGCCCCACGCCATCGTTCGTGCCCGCGCAGTTCACCAGCCCGTCGATGCGGCCATGCCGCGCACGCACCGTCGCGACGGCCTGCGTGCAGGCGGCGTCGTCGGACAGGTCCACGCGCAGACCGCCCGCTTCTGCGTCGGCGTTCAGGTCCAGCGAGACGGGCACCGCGCCCTCTGCCGCCAGCGCCGCGACGATGGCCGCGCCGATCCCCGATGCGCCGCCCGTCACGATCACGACCTTGCCCTCAAGTCCCAGGTCCATCTGCCTTCCTCCTTGCCCCGGACAGAGCATAGCCGCAGGGACGGGACCGCGTCACGGGGCCTCAGTGCAGGATGATGAGCACCGAGCCCGCCACCACCAGCAGCGCCACGAACAGGTGCCGCAGGCCAAGCTGCTCTGTCTTGAACACGAGGTATCCCAGCGCCAGCGCCCAGAACGGCGACATCGAGGCCAGAGGCGCGGTCAGGGTAACGCTCGACATGCCGATCGCGGCGTTGAGCACGAGGATGCCCGTCCCGTTCACAAGGCCGCTGAGCGCGAAGGACCCGAAGCCGCTGGCGTTCCGGACGCGGTGTGCCTTGCCGGTCAAAAGAAGCAGCACGGCCAGCACCAGCGTCGAGACCGTGGCGAAGACGAGCGTCGCGAAATAGGGGCTCGGCACCTCGGTCAGGCCCAGCTTGGTGATCGGCTGCGCCAGCCCGCGCGCCAGCGCCGCGCCCAGCGGCAGCAGCAGCACCCACAAGGGCCAGCCGCGCGCGATCCGGCGCGGGCCGAGCGCCGACAGGACCAGCCCCGCTATCATCAGCGCGATGCCGACCCCGAGGACCGGGCCGAAGGGCTCTCCCAAGACGAGGATCGCGGGCACGACGGCGAACAGCGGCGTGAAGGCCCCGATGGCCGAGGTCAGCGACGGGCCCACATGGCCGATCGAATAGATCTGGAGCGCCTGCCCCGCCGCCGGAAAGATCAGCCCGCCCATCGCGAGGATCAGCGCGGCATGGGTCAGGATCCATTCGGGCCGCAGCAGGAAGGGCGCCAGAAGCCAGAGCATCAGCGCCATCGCGCCCACCGACAGGAAGGCCCCGACAAGCGGATCGGCGCTGCCCAGCCCGCGCCGCTGGACATGCACGACAAGCCCGAAGAGCACACCGGACAGAAGCGCGAGCGCAGGCGCGAGGATCTCGGGGCTCATCGGAGGGCGGCCTCGGTCATGGTGTCTCCTGTCCGGACCGGGTGCACGCTGCACCCTGCCGCCCGGGCCCGGCAAGCATAGGCAACGGACCGCCGGACACCAGACGTCATGATGCGCTGTTGATCCACTTCGCGCTGGGGGCGTGGCTGCGGGCGCGGCGCCTCGGGAATGCCATGGCCTGAGGGTGCGGCGCGCCTGCGCCAACCCACCGCTTGACCCTGCCGCGAAAGGCCCCCTACGCTCTGCCCAAACACGGGGGGCGCCATGATAAGCCAGGAACTGAACGACAGGATCACGCGGGTCGAGGGCGGCACCGGCGCGGGCGCGGTCCTGCGGCTTTACTGGCAGCCCGCCGCCCTGTCGGAAGAGCTGATGTCGGGCCGCCCGGTGGTGCCCGTGCGCCTGATGGGCGAGGACCTGGTGCTGTTCCGCGACAACTCTGGCGCGCTGGGGCTGATCGGGCGGCACTGTCCGCACCGGGGCGCGGACCTCTGCTATGGTCGGCGCGAGGATGACGGCCTGCGCTGTCCCTTCCACGGCTGGCATTTCGACCGCACCGGGCAATGCGTCGACACCCCCGGAGAGCCCGAGGGCAGCCGGATGCACGAGCAGATCCGCACCGTCAGCTACCCGGTGGTGGAGAGGAACGGCATCGTCTGGGCCTACATGGGGCCGGGCGATCCGCCGGCCTTCCCCGCGCTCGACTGTTTCGCGGCGCCCGAAAGCCATGTCTTCGCCTTCAAGGGGCTGTGGGAGTGCAACTGGCTCCAGGCGCTGGAGGTGGGCATCGACCCGGCGCACGCCTCTTTCCTGCACCGTTTCCTACAGGACGAGGACCCCGCCGAGGGCTACGGCAAGCAGTTCCGCGACAAGGCCGGGCAGACCGACATCCCGATGACGAAGCTTCTGCGCGACTATCCCCGCCCCGAGATCCGGGTGGAGGAGGCGCCGCACGGCCTGCGGCTGACCGCGCTTCGCCACATGGAAGACGGGCGCACCCATGTGCGGGTGACGAACCAGGTCTTCCCGCAGGCGATCTGCATCCCGATGTCCAACGAGATGACGATCACGCAGTGGCATGTCCCCGTCGATGACCGCAATTGCTACTGGTATTCCATGTTCACGAGCTTCGGCGCGCCGGTGAACAAGGCCCTGATGCGAGAGCAGCGGCTGAAGGAGCATCGCCTGCCCGACTATGCCCCGCTGAAGAACCGGCGGAACAACTACGGCTACGACCCCGAGGAGCAGGCGCGCGAGACCTACACGGGCATGGGGCTCGACATCAACGTGCACGACCAGTGGGCGGTGGAAAGCATGGGCGCCATCCAGGACCGCACGCAGGAGCATCTGGGCAAGACCGACGTGGGCATCATCCGCTATCGCCGGATGCTGCGCGAGGCGATCGACCGGGCCGAGGCGGGCGAGACGGGCGACCTGCCCCTGCGCCGCCCGGGGACCGAGACGGTGGCCGGGCCGGTCTCGATCGACGCCATCGGGCCGAGCGACGCCTGGGAAAGCCTGTGCGTCGAGGCCGACGCGGCGCGGCGGGCGGCCTGCGACTGGGCCAGCGCGTGAGCGTGGAGGAATTGCGCGGCGGGCGCGTGGGGCGTGCTGGCCTGTTGACCGAGGCGCAGTTCGCGCAGGCGGCCGAGGTGCTGGCACGGGTCGCGGCCGAGGGGCTGGAGACGCTGCGCCTGTCCTTCGTGGACCAGCACGGCATCCTGCGGGGCAAGACGCTGACGCCAGCCGCGCTGGCCGGCGCGTTCCGCGACGGGGTGGCGATGACCTCGACGCTTCTGCTGAAGGACACGTCGCACCGCACGGTGTTCCCGGTCTGGGGCGACGGGCCGGGGCTGGGGGACGGGCGGCTCGACGGGGCGGGCGACGTGCTGATGATCCCCGACCCGGCGACCTTCCGCGTTCTGCCGCACGCGGCGCACTCGGGCTGGATGCTGTGCGATCTGGCCTACAAGGACGGCGAACCGGTGCCGTTTTCGCCCCGCACGATCCTGGCGCGAGAGGTGGCGCGGCTGCGCGAGGCGGGGATGGCGATGGTCTGCGGGCTGGAGGTGGAGTTCCACATCCACCGCGTGACCGACCCGCGCCGCGCGCATGAGGATGGCGGCATGCCGGGCCGCCCGCCAGAGACAGAGGCGCTGAACCACGGCTACCAGTACCTGACCGAGGCGCGGTATGCCGGGATCGAGGACGCGCTGGACGAGATCCGCCGCGCGGCCGAGGCGCTGGACCTGCCGGTGCGCAGCGTCGAGATCGAGTTCGGGCCAAGCCAGGTGGAAATGACCTTCGGCCCCGCCGACCCGATGACGCAGGCGACGTCCATGGTGCTGTTCCGCGCCACGGTGAAGGAGGTGTGCCGCCGCATGGGCCTGCACGCGAGCTTCATGTGTCGCCCGCGCCTGCCCCATGCCGTGCCCTCGGGCTGGCACCTGCACCAGTCGGTCGTGGATGCGGCGACGGGCGACAACCTGTTCCGCTCTGCCGATGGCGGGCTGACCGACGTGGCCTCGGGCTGGATCGCGGGACTGTTGGAGCGGGCGGCAGAGACCTGCCTTCTGTCGACGCCCACCGTGAACGGCTACAAGCGCTACCAGCCCTTCATGCTGGCGCCCGACCGCATCCAGTGGGGGCGGGACAACAAGGGGGCGATGATCCGCAGCCTGATCGCACCGGACGATCCCGCCAGCCGGATCGAGAACCGCGTGGCGGAACCGGCGGCCAACCCATTCCTGTTCATCGCAGCGCAGATCGCGGCGGGGCGGGACGGCGTGGCACGAGGCTTGCAGGCCCCGGCCCCGGTCGAGCGGCCCTATGAAAGCGCGGCGGATGCCCTGCCCGGGAACCTTGGCGAGGCGGTGGAGCGGTTTGCCGCCAGCGCCTTCTGGGCCGAGACATGGGGCGCGGACACGGTGCGCTGGCTGGCGCACATCAAGCGGGCGGAATGGCGTCGCTACCTGTCGGACGTGTCCGAGTGGGAAGCCCGCGAGTATTACGACCTCTTCTGAGGCGAACAGCCGTCACGGCGCGGGACGACCGAGATTCGGCAAAATAGTGCAGGATCGCGGTCAGGTGACGCGCATTGATGGAGATCGCGACACGCAGCGCGTGAATTCTGGCGCCATTCCATGGCCTATCCGGTATTTCGAGGGGAGTCGCTGGCGCAGAGATGCCCTATCCTGCAGAATCGTTCAGTCATGGCTTGCGCAATGTGCAAAATAATGCCTTATTGATTTGCGATACGTGGCGGGTGAAACCTTGACAGGTCATCGCTCGCGAGACCGAGCGCATCAAACGGCACGGCCCCTTGTAGCGGCCGGGTCCAAGACAACTGGGAGGTTACAATGAAAAAGACAGTCGCAACTCTTCTGGCCGCGACGATCCTGTCGTCGCCGGCCTTTGCCGAAACCGTCAAGATCGGTTTCGTCACGACCCTGACCACCGGCGGCGCGGTGATCGGCAACGACATGAAGAACGCCGTCGACCTGGCGATGGAGCACCTGGGCGGCATGGCCGGGGACACCCAGCTGGAGGTCATCTACGGCGACGACCAGTTCTCGCCCGAGGCCGGCAAGCAGGTCACCGACAAGCTGGTCAAGCAGGACAACGTGGACTTCGTCGCCGGCTACATCTGGTCGAACGTGCTGCTGGCATCGCTGAACTCGGTCGTCAACGAGGACACGTTCCTGATCTCGGCCAACGCGGGCCCCAGCCAGATCGCCGGCGTCCTGTGCAACGAGAACTTCTTTTCCACCAGCTGGCAGAACGACCAGACGCCCATGGCGATGGGCGAGGTGCTGAACCAGCTGGGTGTCAAGTCGCTGTACGTGATGGCGCCGAACTATGCCGCGGGCAACGACATGGTCGCGGGCGTGGAGCGGACCTTCCAGGGCGAGATCCTGGGCAAGGACCTGACCAAGTGGGGCGCGGACGCACAGCTTGATTTCTCGGCGGAACTGGCCAAGGCCAAGGCGTCGGGCGCCGAAGGCCTGTTTGTCTTCTACCCCGGCGCGGCAGGCGGTGCATTCATCCGCCAGTACGACCAACTGGGCCTGTCGGAAACCCTGCCGCTTTACTCGGTCTTCACCGTGGACGCGCTGTCGCTGCCGCGCCTGCAGGACGCCGGGTTCGAGGCTGTGCTTGGCTCTCGCACCACGCAGGAATGGGACCCGACGCTGGACAACGAGGCCAACAAGAGGTTCGTGGCGGACTTCAAGGCCAAGTACGGCGGCTATCCGTCCTACTACGGCGCGCAGGCCTATGACGCGATCATGCTGATCGCCTCGGCGGTCGAGGCCGTGGGTGGCAACATGGACGACATGGACGCCGTGCGCGCCGCGCTGAAGGCCGCAGATTTCGACAGCGTCCGGGGCGATTTCCGGTTCGGCAACAACCACATGCCGATCCAGGACTTCTATCTGCGCGAGGTCGTGATCGACGATGACGGCGTCTGGACCACAAAGGTGGTGCAGACCGTGTTCGAGGATCATCAGGACATCTACGCCGAACAGTGCAAGATGTAAGGTCCGCCTGACCGGACCGATACCGATGGCCGGGCGGCCCCGCTGCCCGGCCAATCCTTGATGCACGCCAAGGGAGAGACACGGTGGACCCCGCACTTCTGGTGCTTCAGACGATCAACGGGCTTCAACTGGGGCTTCTGCTGTTCCTCGTCGCCTCGGGGCTGACGCTGGTGTTCGGCATCCTCGACTTCGTCAACCTCGCCCATGGCGCGCTTTACATGCTGGGGGCGTTCATCTGCGCCTCCTTCACCATCGCGCTGGACAATTTCCTGCTGGCGATCTTGATCGCGCTGCCACTGACCGCCTTCGCGGGCTTCGTGATCGAAAGACTGGTGGCGCGGAACCTCTACCAGCGTGACCACCTCGACCAGGTGCTGGCGACCTTCGGCCTGATCCTTGTGATCGACACCTGCGTGCACATCTTCTGGGGGCCGGCCGGCATGGCGGTGCCCCTGCCCGACTGGATGGAAGGCCAGGTGCGCATCACCGAGGACATCGTGCTGCCGACCTACCGGCTGCTCATCATCTTCACGGGGCTTGTCACCGCGGCGCTGCTCTACTGGCTGGTGAACCGCACGCGGCTGGGGATGCTGATCCGGGCGGGCGCGTCGAACCGGCGGATGGTTGGCGCGCTGGGGATCGACATCCAGACGCTGTTCACCTTCGTCTTCGCGCTGGGCGCGATGCTGGCGGGGCTGGCGGGCATGCTGATCTCGCCCATCACCGAGGCGTCGATCGGCATGGGCAACAACATCATCATCACCGCCTTCGTGGTCATCATCGTGGGCGGCATTGGCTCGATGAAGGGCGCCTTCATCGGGGCCATGCTGATCGGGCTGATCGACACGCTTGGGCGGTCGTTCCTCGACTCGATCTTCGCCCTCTTCATGAGCACGGCTGCCGCCGAGACCTCTGCCCCCGCGGTGTCGGCGATGCTGATCTACATCATCATGGCGGTGGTGCTGGTCCTGCGTCCGCAGGGCCTGTTCCCGCCGAAGGTGCGCTGATGACACAAGGTCTTTCCCGCTCGACCGTGGCCACGGTGATCCTGCTTGGCCTGCTGGCGGTGCTGCCGGCGGTCTTCATGGCTATGGACAACGAATATTACGTGGGTCTGGCGACGCGGCTGGTGATCCTAGGGATCGCGGCCACCAGCCTGAACCTGATCCTGGGCTATGGCGGGCTCATCAGCTTCGGCCACGCGGCGTTTGTCGGGATCGGGGCCTATGCGGTGGGCATTCCGGTGCACCATTCGCTGTTCGGTGGCTTCCAGATCGTGGCCAGCAACAACGGCCTGTTCCACGTGGCGCTGGCGGTCGTGATCTCGGCGCTCTTCGCACTCATCACAGGGGCGATCTGCCTGCGCACCAAGGGCGTCTACTTCATCATGATCACCATGGCCTTCGCGCAGATGGTCTATTACCTGTTCATCTCGATCGACACCTACGGGGCCGACGACGGGCTGGTGATCTACCAGGTGTCGCAGGTGCCGCTGATCGACCTGAGCGAGCCCTTGCACCTGTATTACCTTGCCTTCGCCAGCCTCGTGGCGGCGATCCTGCTGGTGCGGATGATTGTCAATTCGCGCTTCGGCATGGTGCTGCAGGGGGCCAAGGGCAACCCCGAGCGGATGGTGACGATGGGCTACAACGTCTATCGCTACCGGCTGGTGGCCTACGTGATCTCTGGCGCGATGGCGGGGTATTCCGGCGCGCTTCTGGCCAACTACGAGGGCTTCATCTCTCCGGACATGATGGACTGGGCGCAGTCGGGCGAGTTCATGTTCATGGTGATCCTGGGCGGCGTGGCGACGACGCTGGGCCCGATCCTGGGCTCTACCCTCTTCACCGTGCTGGAAGAGGGCCTGCAGATCGTCATGGACTGGATGGAGCCCGCGGTGGAACCCGCCTACGTGGCGCTCTTCGGCCGGGACCTGGAGTTCGAGGTCTACTGGCACCTGCCCTTCGGCCTGATCCTGATCTTCGCCGTGCTCTTCGTGCGTGGCGGGATCATGGGCCTGATCCGCGGCGGCAAGGACTGAACAATGGCCAACATCCTTGAGATCGACGGGCTGATGAAGAGCTTCGGGGGCATCAAGGCCACCGACAATGTGAACCTTGCCGTCGAGGAAAACGAGCTGCACGCCATCATCGGGCCGAACGGCGCCGGCAAGACCACGCTGATCGCGCAGCTGTCGGGCCAACAGATGCCCGATGCGGGCACGATACGGTTCCGCGGGCGCGACATCACGCAGGTGCCCGCCCACGCCCGCGCGCGCCTCGGGATGACGCGGTCCTACCAGATCACGAGTCTCGTGATGGGGATGAGCGTGCTGGACAACATCGCGCTGGCCGTCCAGGCCAAGGACGCGCATTCCTTCCGCTTCATCCGCTCCGCCCGCAAGATCGCGTCGCTGCGCGACGAAGCGCGGCGCTACCTGGCAGAGGTGGGCCTGGCCGACCGGGCCGACGCGCCCACGGTGAACCTGTCGCATGGCGAGCACCGGCTGATGGAGATCGCCATCGCGCTGGCGTCAGAGGCGCCGCTGATGCTGCTGGACGAGCCCATGGCCGGGCTGGGGCCGGAGGAATCCGCACAGATGGTGGCCTTTCTGAAGGGGCTGAAGGGCAAGCGCACCATCCTCCTGATCGAGCACGACATGGACGCGGTCTTTGCGCTGGCCGACCGGATCAGCGTGCTGGTCTACGGCCATATCATCGCGACCGGCGACCCGGCGTCGATCCGTGGCAACGACGACGTGCGCCACGCCTACCTGGGCGAGGAGTGAGGGCCATGCTGAAGGTATCCGACCTGACCACGCACTACGGCACCTCGCAGGCGCTGTTCGGCATGAACCTGGAGTTCGGGTCCGGCGAGGTGGCGACGCTTCTGGGCCGCAACGGCATGGGGAAGACGACCACCATCCATTCCATCACCGGCCTTGTGCCGCCCTCGGCCGGGTCGATCGTGTTCGACGGGGTGGAACTGGTGGGCAAGCCGTCCTTCAAGATCGCGAACCTCGGCATCGGGCTGGTGCCCGAAGGCCGGCAGGTCTTTCCGAACCTGTCGCTGTGGGAAAACCTTGTCG
>JAUIIC010000053.1 GCA_030431935.1 Alphaproteobacteria bacterium
CCCCCATATTCATCCGGCGAAAGCGCGCGAGCGCGTCCTCGCCCAGCGCGGTCAGGTCCTGCCCCAGCACCCGGACGCTGCCGCCCGTGGCCCGGTCGAGCCCGCCCATCAGCATGAGGAGAGAGCTTTTGCCAGAGCCCGACGGCCCGATCAGCCCAAGCGTTTCGCCGCGCGCCACGGACATGGTGATGCCGCGCAGGATATCCACCCGCCCGGCATTGCCGTCGAGCGACAGGCGCACGTCTGTCAGGTCGATCACGGGGTCGGTCATCGGCGGGCTCCTGCGGTGGCTCCGGTCCACGGGATATGGGGCCGGGGCGTGGATGCGCAAGCTGATGCTTGGGGTCGTGCTGCTTTCGGGCGGGGCCGCGGCGGCCGATACGGTGACGGTGGCCGCGCTGGGCGACAGCCTGACGCAAGGCTACGGGCTGGTGCCCGGGGACGGGTTCGTGCCGCAGCTGGAAGGCTGGCTGCGGGCCGGGGGCGCGGATGTCGTGGTTCTGAACGCGGGGGTGTCCGGCGACACCACGCAGGGCGGGCTGTCGCGCGTGGGCTGGACGCTGACGCCCGAGGTGGACGCGATGATCGTGGCGCTTGGGGGCAACGACCTGTTGCGCGGGATCGACCCGGCGGTCAGCCGCGCCAACCTCGACGGCATCCTGACCGCGGCGGGCGAGGCGGGCGTGCCGGTGCTGCTGGTGGGGATGACCGCGCCGGGGAACTACGGGCCGGACTACAAGGCCGCCTTCGACGCGATGTATCCCGAGTTGGCTGCGGAACATGGCGCCTTGCTGGCCGACAGTTTCCTTGGGCCGGTGGCCGAGGCGACGGAAGGCGGCGCCGCGATGCGGACGCTGATGCAGCCCGACGGCATCCACCCCAGCGCCGAGGGCGTGCGGCTGATCGTCGAGGCGCTTGGCCCGCATGTGCTGGAGCTTGTGGCGGCGGCGGGCGGCGGCACCTAGGGCCCGGCACCCGGCAAGGGGATGCGGTATCTGCCGTCGGCGCGGCTGGACACGTGTCAGGGCGGCGGGGAAGTGCCGGAGGGGGCTTTTCAGGGATTGAGTGGCTTGCCCTGGCGGGCGGTTGAGGGACCGGTTCAAGCCAATGCGTAGGTGAACCCCAGCCAGTTCAGAACAGTTGCAAGTGCCCAGAACGGTGCGAAGACGAACCCGACGTGCCTTCCGTTGGTGGACACCTTGGGATGGTTGCCGAACAACGGCAAACCCGCGTGATTTGCATTCACGAGCGCCATCAAAAGCGCAATCACACCGAAAACCACGTGCAACGGGTCACGATCTGCCAGTTCCAGGCCAAGGCCATAAAGGGCGCCTATTGCAGCGGCGGCAAAGCAGATTGCACCTTGGCGTTGCTCGAACAACAACAGGAACACATAGTCCTCCCCGGCGCGTTTCTTGTCGTCGGGGGCTGCCTGGACAGCCGCATCGAGGATTGCGATTTGTTCGTGGAGTCGCAGCGCGGCGGCGGGTTTCGGCAACATCGGCGCGAAGACGGGCAGCACCCAGTTCACGACCCAGCGTGCCTGCGTTGGAAACAGAACCTCGACCCCGTGCACCAGCACCGGCACAATCAAGAGGACAAGAGCTAGATTTGAAACGGTAAGTTCGCTCATCGGAGTTCCGCTTGATGTTTGTTACCACGCGGTTTTAAAATGCCCCGTGATGTCTGTCAATCAATAAAAACCGGTCGGTATTTAAATGGAGTCATCTGACAAGAAGGCCACACGTGGACGTCCGAAGACGTTTGACCGGAGCCATGTGATTGCGGTTGCCATGCAAGCCTACTGGGAAGAGGGCCAGGCCGAAGTGTCGCTGAACGCGATATGTCAGCGCGCCAGGGTATCCAAACCGTCGCTTTATAAGGAGTTCGAAGGCGAAGACGGACTGAAAGAGGCCGTCCTGATCGACTACCATCAAATGACCTTGGCCCCACTTTACGAGATGCTGGCGGAGGATCAGCCTTTTGACACCGCTCTGGCCGCCTTGGCGGACTATGTCTTGCGTGACCATCAAGAGTACGGCATGCCAAATGGCTGTTTGCTCGTCGACATGTGCCAGTGCCGGGATCACCTTGGCGACAGGACAGGCGCAAAGGTCGATGACCTTCGCGCCCTTTCCCTACGGGTATTTGAAACCTGGATAGAGAAGGCCAGGGCGCGCGGTGAGATCCGGTCCGGGATCTCGCCGCGCACCGCTGCACTCTACATCGACGCCCAGATCGCAAGCATCATGAACATGCAGCGGCAGGGCGTTTCGCAGAACGACATAGCGTCAGTCTTCCTGCTCGCCCTGTCGGTTCTGAAATAGAACGCCGCCGCTGGATTTGTTCGTGGCGGGCGGTTGAGCCCGGCGCGGCGGACGGCATCACTGAGACCATAGTCACGAATGCCGCACAGAGTGCAGGTGGCTGGCAATCGCCGCAAGCCGACCTTGGCAGAAGTGAGGACGGCAATTGGCGGTCGCGCAGAGCGTTGCGGCAAGCTGCGCAAGGCCAAGGCGGGGCGCGATGAGACGCCCCGCACGGTGGCTTCAGCCGATCGCGGCGGCCACCACCGCGGCAAGCGGCGTTGTCGGGCGGCGGATCAGGGTCGATAGCTGGGTTCCTTCGTCGAACAACGCCCCTTTGGAGGCCTCGACATCGCAATGGGCGAGGAACCCTGCCAGTTCGGCCGGCAGGCCCGCGCCCGTCAGCGCGGCGGCATAGTCGGCCTCGGGCATGTCGACGTAGGGAATCTCCCGTCCCACTTGCGCGGATAGCGTGGCCGCCAGATCGGCCAGGGTGTAGCTGTCATCGCCGGACAGTTCGTAGGTCTTGCCCTGAAGCCCCGCGTCCAGCAGCACGGCTGCGGCGGCCTCGGCATAATCCTGCCGCGGAGCCGACGAGATCCGCCCGTCCCTGGCCGCGCCGATCAAGGCGTTGTGTTCCAGCGCCGCAGACAGGCCCATGGTGTAGTTCTCTGTATACCAGCCATTGCGCAGCACAGTATGGCCGATGCCGGAAGCGTCCAGCAGCCTTTCCGTCTCGACGTGCTCCGAGGCAAGGCCGAGCGTGCTGATGGGTGCCTTCAGCAGGCTGGTGTAGACAATATGCTGAACCCCGGCGGCCTTTGCGGCTTCGATCACGGCGGCATGTTGCGACACGCGGCGACCGATGTCGCTGCCCGAGATCAGCAGCAGCGTGTCGATGCCATCGAGCGCCGGAGCGAGGGTTTCGGGGGCGTCGTAGTCGAAGACACGTGCCGGCACCCCCAGATCCGCGGCCTTGTCGATGTTGCGGGCCAGCGCGACGATGCCGCCCGGCGATGTCCTGGTTTTCAGGGTGTCGATGACAAGGCGGCCAAGCTGGCCGGTGGCGCCGGTGATTGCAGCGGTCATTGTGCGTCTCTCTGCTTTTGGTTGCGATAGCGGAGAGTTAGATTCTTTACTTCTGAAAAGTAAGTACGTACATTTTTGTTAGTTTGAATTTTCTGAGGTCCCGATGCCAAAGCTCAGTGACGCCGTCCGGTCGGGCAAGCTGGTGGGCAACCTGCAAGCGCAGGAATGCCCGTCGCGCGACATCTTGAAACATGTCACCGGTCGCTGGGCCGTTCTGACACTGATCGCTCTTCAGGGGCGGACGATCCGCTTTGCCGCCCTCAGGCGGACGATCGGCGGGGTAAGTGACCGTATGCTGACGCAGACGCTTCAGACGCTGGAGGCGGACGGCTTCGTGCATCGGCAGGCCTTCAAGGTCGTGCCGCCGCATGTGGAATACAGCCTGACCCCCATGGGCGAAGAGGTCGCGCACCACGTGCGCGTGCTCGCCGACTGGATCGAAGACAACACCGGCACGATCCTATCGACAAGAAAAGAGATCGCGGCGGAATGAACAGCCCTGACAGGGCTGCAACGTTCGACATGCGACCATGCCGCGAGCAAGGGCTTTCCGCCTGAGCAGATCTTGCGGCGGTCGCAAGGTATACGATGCTGCCGTTCAGGCCGGGTAATCCGATGTCCGCCTTCGCCCCCCTTGCCACTGCGCGGTGAAGGGCAGGCCTCACGCCTTCGGGCGAGGCCTGCCGGGGCTGTTCGGGGACGAATGCGGCGCGCCCTACTCGGCGGGCGTGTCGTCGTAGTCGTCGCTCAGGATGCGTTGCGCGTCGCCGTCGGGGTCGTCGTACTGGTTGGACTTGAGCGTCCAGAAGAAGGCGACCAGCCCGGCGCCGCCGAGGATCAGGGAGATCGGGATCAGGTAGGCAAGGACGTTCATCGCGTTACCTCAGCCGCAGGGCGTTGAGCGAGACGGTGATCGACGACAGCGACATGGCCAGTGCCGCCGCCAGCGGGGTGCAGAAGCCCAGCAGCGCGATCGGGATGGCCACGACGTTATACAGCGCCGAGATGGTGAAGTTCTCGCGGATGCGCTGGGTGGCGCGGACCGAGGTGCGCACGGTGTCGCCGATGGGGGCGAGAGAGCGGCCCAGAAGCACGATGTCGGACACGACGCGCGTGGCTTCCAGCGCGGAGCCGGGCGAGAGCGAGACATGCGCTGCGGCCAGCGCGGCGGTGTCGTTCAGCCCGTCGCCGACCATCAGGACCTTGTGGCCTTCGGTGCCAAGCCCCGCGACGAAGGCGGCCTTCTCGTCGGGCAGCGTCTCGGACCGCCATTCGGCGATGCCGGCGCGGCGGGCGATGTCGGCCACCGCCGGTTCGGCGTCGCCGGACAGGAGGATCACGCGTTTGCCCTGCGCCAGAAGTTCCGCCACGGCCTGCTCGGCACCCTCGCGCAGGTGGTCGGCGAAGCGGAACACCAGCGGCGCGCGGTCGCCGATGCACAGCCAGGTGGCGGTTTCGGCGCCGGGGTCGGCCCCGATCCAGCTGGCGCGGCCAAGGCGGACGGGGGTGTCGCCCCAGCGGCCCTGCACCCCGTGGCCCGGCACCTCTGCCAGGTCGGCCACGTTGGCCGGGCGGATGCCCGCGACGCGCGCGGCCTGCGCCAGCGCCTGGGCCAGCGGATGGGCGGAGCCCTCGGCCAGCGCCAGCGCGATTTCCAGGTCGCGGCGCGGATGATCGCCCAGGTTCACAAGCTCTGGCCGGCCTTCGGTCAGGGTGCCGGTCTTGTCGAAGACGACGGTGTCGACCTCGGCCATGCGTTCCAGCGCGGTGCCGTTCTTGATGAGAAGACCCTTGCGGAACAGCCGCCCCGAGGCGGCGGTGCTGACGGCCGGCACGGCAAGGCCAAGCGCGCAGGGGCAGGTGATGATAAGCGTGGCGACCGCGATGTTGATCGACAGGCGCAGGTCGCCGGAATACCAGTACCAGGCCGCGAAGGCGGCGGCGGACAGGATGTGGACCACGGGCGCGTAGACCGCCGCGGCCTTGTCGGCGAGCGAGGTGTAGCGGTTGCGCGAGACCTCTGCCACGGCCACCAGTTCGGCCAGGCGGTGAAGCGTGCTGTCCTGCCCGGCCGCCGTCACGCGGACCGTCAGCGCGCCGGTCAGGTTGACCTCTCCGGCGCTGACGGGTGTGTCGGGGCCTGCGTAGACCGGCAGGCTTTCGCCCGTGAGAAGCGAGCGGTCGATCTCTGTGGTGCCGGTCTCGATCACGCCATCCACGGGCACGCGGGCGCCGGGCAGAACGCGGACGAGGTCGCCGGGCACCAGGTCGGCCACGGGCACCATGCGGTCGGCGCCGTCGACGAGTTTCAGCGCGCGCGGCACCTCGAGCGCGGCGAGTTCGGCGGCGGCGGAGCGCGCAACGCTGCGCGTGCGGTGGTCGAGGTAGCGGCCCGCCAGCAGGAAGAAGGTCAGCGACAGCGCGGCGTCGAAATAGGCGTGCCGGCCGCTGTGCGCGGTCTCGTAGATCGACATGCCCACGGCCAGCAGGATCGCCAGCGAGATCGGCACGTCCATGTTCAGACGCCAGTTGCGCAGCGCGCCCCAGGCGTTGCGGAAGAAGGGCTGCGCGGCGAAGGCGACGGTGGGAATGGCGATGGTCGCGCTGATCCAGTGGAAAAGGTCGCGCGTGGCATCCGCCGCGCCGGACCAGACCGCCACGGACAAGAGCATGACGTTCATCATGGCAAAGCCCGAAACGCCAAGGCGCATCAAGAGCTCGCGTCCCGCGCGGTCGGTGCCGTTGGCAGTGATCGACCCGGCGTCGAGTTCATGGGCGGTATAGCCGCGCGCGGTCAGGGCGGCGGCAAGGTCCTGCGGTTCGACATCCGTGTCGGCCTCGACCGTGGCGCGTTTCAGCGTCAGGTTCACACGGGCGCCGCGCACGCCGGGCATGGCCGACAGGCTGCGTTCGACCCCGCTGATGCAGGCGGCGCAGTGGATTTCGGGCAGCGACAGGACGATCTGGCGGTCGCCGGTGCCGCGGGCGGCCACGGCCTCGGCCGCGGGGGTGGCGACGCAGGCCGGGCAGGCCGAGAGGCTGGGGCGGGGCTGGGCCGTCATGCGGGATCGTCCACGTGCAGGATCACGCGCTGGCGGAACGGGGTGCCATCGGCGGCGACCGCATCAAGGCGCAGGTTCCAGTTGCCGGGCGCAAGCTCGGCCGGGGCGACGAAGGCGGTGCCGTCGAAGACGAAGGCCGGCGTCATGTCGCTGGTGACGGTGGTGGCGCGGCCAAGCGTGCCGGTCACGCTTTGCGGCTGCACCGGGCGGCCATCGGGGCCGGTGATGGCGAGCCTGACCTGCCCTTGCGCGTATCCCAGGGCGATGTCCCAGCCCAGCGCCTCTTGCGCGGCGCGGTCGGCGTCGAACCGCTGGCTGGCGCCATAGCTGTTGCGGGTTTCCACCCCGGGGAAGGTGCCGATGGCCTGGCTGGCCATGAACAGGTTCACCGCGATGATGACGCCGAAGGCCGAAACGGCGATCGTGGCGACGGTGCGGCCGGTAAGGGGCTTGTCGGTCATTGGTTCACTCCGTGGAAGGTGCTGTCGCGATAGGCGCGGTCGCCGTTCGAGTTGTCCTCGACCCAGAAGCGGATGTCGGTGCTTTCCACCAGCGCCGGGTCCGAGGCGCGCGGCGCGATGACGTAGACGCGCTGCAGCTTGGTTTCGTTGGCGGGCACGTCGACGGTGACATAGGGCGTGCCTTCGAGTTCGATGCGCAGGGACGGATCGCCGACGACGCTGATGCGGAAGGGCCTGTCGTCTCCGTGCTTGTTCAGAAGCCGCACGTCATAGGCGTTGCGGATCGAGCCGTCGGACATCGTGACATAAAGCGGGTTGCGGATGGGCGCGACCGTCATGTCGATGTCGGAACGGATGAACAGCGCCACCACAAGGCCGATGCCCACCGCCGACCAGAGGACGGTGTAGAGGATCGTGCGCGGGCGCAGGATGTGCTTCCAGATGGATTTCGGCCGGTTGCCGGCGCGTTCGGCGGCCTCGTCGGTCAGGGCCATGTAATCGACCAGCCCGCGCGGCTTGCCGATCTTAGCCATCACGTCGTCGCAGGCGTCGATGCACAGCCCGCAGGTGATGCAGGCCAGCTGCTGCCCGTCGCGGATGTCGATCCCCATGGGGCAGACATTGACGCAGGCGTTGCAGTCGATGCAGTCGCCCAGTTGCTCGGCGCCGTCGGCCTTGCGGTGCTTGCCCCGCGGCTCGCCCCGCCAGGACCGGTAGCCGATGGTGATCGTGTCCTCGTCCATCATGGCGGCCTGGATGCGCGGCCAGGGGCACATGTAGATGCAGACCTGTTCGCGCGCGAAGCCGCCGAACAGGAAGGTCGTGGCCGCAAGGATGCCCATCGTGGTGTAGGCGATGGGATGGGCATCAAGCGTGACGAGGTCGCGCGCCAGCGTCGGCGCATCGGTGAAGTAGAAGACCCAGGCGCCGCCCGTGGCCAGGCCGATCAGCAGCCAGAGCACCCATTTCGTCATGCGCAGGCGGGCCTTGCGCATCGTCCATTTCTGGTTCCACAGGCGCACGCGGGCGTTGCGATCGCCCTCGACCCAGCGTTCGACAAGGATGTAGAGGTCGGTCCAGACGGTCTGGGGGCAGGCATAGCCGCACCAGACCCGGCCCAGCGCCGAGGTGAACAGGAACAGCCCCAGCCCCGCCATGATGAGAAGCCCCGCGACGAAGTAGAACTCGTGCGGCCATATCTCGATCCAGAAGAAGTAGAAACGGCGGTTGGCCATGTCGATCAGCACCGCCTGATCGGGCAGATTCGGGCCACGGTCCCAGCGGATCCAGGGCGTCAGGTAGTAGATTCCCAGCGTGAAGATCATCAGCCCCCATTTCAGCGTGCGGAAATTGCCCGAAACGCGGCGCGGAAAGACCGGTTCGCGCGCAGCGTAGAGGGACGGGGAATCAGGCTGACTCATCGGAACGCTCCGGCGGGTATCTGCGGTTGCTGGCCTTGTCGCAGCCGGGGCGTCGGCGGTCCTTGACTTGAATCAAGTATTTCCGCCTCACCTTTTCCGAAGGCGCCTTCAGGGTGTGTCCGGTGCTGCGGCCTCTCGTCTCAGCCAGGCGCGAAAGCGGCGGGCGGCGGGGCGCAGGGCGCCGGGGCGGTGGACGATGTAATAGCCGCGATCGGGGGCGGGGTCCTCGAACAGCACCACGAGATCGCCGCGCGCGATGTCGGGTTCGACGAAGGCGCGGATCGTGGCGCCCACCCCCTGCCCCGCACGCAGCCCGTCAAGGAGCAGGTTGCCCGGCAGTTCGGTCATGCGGCTGACGCGCTGGCCGGTCAGGCCTTCGGCGGTCAGCCAGCTTTGCACCTCGTCGGTGCCGATCTCCTGCAGCCAGCGGTCGCCCAGAAGATCGGCGGGCGAGGTGATGCGCCGGTCGCCGATCAGGCGGCGCGCGGCGACGATCACGAAATCCGTGGGCAGCATCAGTTCGGCCGTCAGTCCGGGCCAGTCGCCGCGCCCGAAGCGGATCGCAAGATCCATGCCGCCGGGGCCCATGTCGGCCAGCGCGGGCGTGGCGTCCAGCATCAGGCGGATATCGGGGTGGGCCGCGTGAAATCCGCCGATGCGGGGCATCAGCCAGCTGGCGGCGAACATCGGCGTCAGGCTGACCTGAAGCGGGCGGTCGGCGTCGGCGCCGGTGATCGCGTCGATATCCTGCGCGATGGACTGGAACGCGTCGCGAAGCGTGCCGGCCAGCCGGGCGCCATCGGCGGTGAACCCGATCGTGCGGCCGTCGCGGGTGACAAGCGGCACGCCAAGGTGACGCTCCAGCGCGCGGATCTGCTGGCTGACGGCGGCGTGGCTGACATTCAGCAGCGCCGCAGCGCCTGTGACGCTGCGCGCCTCGGCAAGGGCGGCGAAGGCGCGCAGCGCGGCGAGCGGGGGGAGAGAGCGCAAGGTCATTCGTAAGCCAGACTTACATATGGAAAGGCTTTCTGGCTCGCATGAACGGGCGGAAATATCAATATTCCCTGCATCGACGACAGCCCCCAAGGAGAGACGCCATGATAAACCCTTATGCCCAGACTTTCATGATCGCGACGCGGCTGGACCTGCCACGGATGCATGATGTGCATCCCGCGCCCGGAGAGCCCGCAACCCCGCGCCGTCACCGCTGGTGGACGCGGCGGCGGGGCTGAATGCAAAGCGAAACGGGCCGCCCCGGTTTGGGGGCGGCCCGCCTGACGGTCCCATCGGACCGGAGAGAAGTCGCGCCGGCCCCTGGAGAAACGCGCGAACAGGATCCGGGGCCGGCGCTATTCCGGCGGCCGGAGCCGCCGGAAACCGGGTATTACTGACCGCCGCCCAACTGGTGGACGTAGGTCGCGACCGCGTTGATCTCGCTGTCCGAAAGGCCGCCCGCGGGGCGGAATTCCTCGGACCAGGCCGGCATGACGCCGAAGCGCGAGTTGGTGATCGTCTCGATCAGTGTCGCCTCGTCCCCGCCGTAGAGCCAGATCGCGTCGGTCAGGTTCGGCGCGCCGCCCAGCATGTCGCCGGTGCCGTCGGCCATGTGGCAGCCCGAGCATTCGAGGTCGAAGGTCTCGGCCCCGGCCGACGCGAGATCGGCGTCATGCGCCTGCCCCGAGATCTGGAGGACGTAGTGCGCAACCTCGACGATCTGCTGTTCGTCCAGCAGCTCGTCGGCGCCGAAGGCCGGCATCTGCGACCAGCGGGCATCGAGCGACTGTTCGTTGCGGATGCCGTGGCGGACGGAATAGGCGATCTCTTCGATCGTGCCGCCCCAGAGCCAGGCGTCGTCGAGCAGGTTGGGATAGCCCACCGCACCAGCGGCGCCCGATCCGTGGCACTGCGAGCAGTTGTTGCGGAAGACCGCCGCACCGCCCTGCACCGCGTAGTTGAAGAGCGCCGCGTCATCCGAGATCGTGTTCAGATCGGCACTGGCCAGCTGCACCTGAAGCTCGGCGTTGCGGGCCTCGAACTCCGAGATCTGCTCGGCCACCTCGCCGCGGGTGGAGTACCCGAGAAGCCCGGCGGTCGCCCTGTCCACCAGCGGCCATGCAGGGTAGGCGATGGTATAGCCGATGCCCCAGATGATCGTGATGTAGAAGGTCCAGAGCCACCAGCGGGGCAGCGGATTGTTCCACTCTTCGATGCCGTCCCACTCGTGCCCCGTGGTGCCGTAGCCGTCTTCGTTCTTCTTTTCGGGTGTGCCACTCATGACCGCGCCTCCTTCAGATCGACGCTTGCCTCGTCGTCAGAGGCGGGTTTGTCTTCGTTGCGGAACGGGATGTTCGCGATGTCCCTGTGCGTCTCCCGGCTGCCGGGGCGGAAGGCGAACAGCACCGCCCCGACAAAGAACGCGAACAGGAACACCAGCCCCCAGCTACCGGCGAATTCACGCAAGACGGAATAGGTATCCATGGCGCGACCTCAGCGGCTTGCGTCGGGCGTGAAGGTCGAGAAATCGACCAGCGTCCCGAGCATCTGGAGATAGGCGATCAGCGCATCCGTTTCCGAGATGCCCGGCTGCCCGTCGAAGTTGCGCACTTGCGCCCCCGGATAGCGTTCGAGCAATCCGTCGAAATCGCTGTCCGGATCGGCCTGGGCCCGGAAATCCTCGACCGCGGCCTCGATCATCTCGTCGGTGTAGGGAACCCCCACCGCGCGATGGGTCAGCAACAGGTCCTCGATGTATTCCCCATCGAGAAGCTTGTTTTCGAGGAAGCCGTATTTCGGCATCACCGATTCCGGCACCACGGACTGCGGGTCGCGCAGGTGGACGACGTGCCATTCATCCGAATAGCGGCCGCCCACGCGGGCCAGGTCGGGGCCCGTCCGCTTGGACCCCCACTGGAACGGATGGTCATACATCGATTCCGCGGCAAGGCTGTAGTGGCCGTAGCGCTCCACCTCGTCCCGCATCGGGCGCACCATCTGCGAGTGGCAGACATAGCAGCCCTCGCGGATGTAGACCTCGCGCCCTTCCAGTTCGAGCGGCGAATAGGGCCTGACGCCGTCCACCTCCTCGATGGTGTTTTCCAGGTAGAACAGCGGTGCGATTTCCACGATGCCGCCGACCGTGACCACCAGAAGCGACAGGACGGTCAGAAGCGTCGCGTTCTTCTCGATGATCGTGTGCTTATCCAACAGAGCCATGTGTCAGGCCCTCCTTACTCTGCCGGAGCCATCGCGGGAGCCTCGGCCTTGGCCGGGGACCTGCGAACGGTCATCCAGAGGTTGTAGACCATGATGATCGCGCCGGTGAGGTACAGGACCCCGCCCAGACCACGCACCACGTACATCGGGAACTTGGCGGCGACGGTGTCGGCGAAGGAGTTCACCAGGAACCCTTGCGCGTCGACTTCACGCCACATCAGGCCTTCCATGATGCCGGTGACCCACATCGACGCGGCGTAGAGCACGATGCCGATGGTCGCGAGCCAGAAGTGCCAGGACACCATGGACAGGCTGTAGAGCCGTTCCTTGTTCCACAGCTTCGGCACCAGGAAGTAGAGCGCGCCGAATGTGATCATGCCGTTCCAGCCAAGGGCGCCGGAATGCACGTGGCCGATCGTCCAGTCGGTGTAGTGCGACAGCGAGTTGACCGCGCGGATCGACATCATCGGGCCTTCGAAGGTCGACATCCCGTAGAAGCCGATCGAGACCACCATCATGCGGATGACCGGGTCGGTGCGCAGCTTGTCCCAGGCGCCCGACAGCGTCATCAGGCCGTTGATCATGCCGCCCCACGAGGGCATCCACAGGATCACCGAGAACACCATGCCCAGCGTCGAGGCCCAGTCGGGCAGCGCGGTATAGTGCAGGTGGTGCGGACCGGCCCAGATGTACAGGAAGATCAGCGCCCAGAAGTGGATGATCGACAGCTTGTAGCTGAAGACCGGGCGTTCGGCCTGCTTGGGCACGAAGTAGTACATCATCCCCAGGAAGCCCGCCGTCAGGAAGAAGCCCACGGCGTTGTGGCCATACCACCACTGGGTCATCGCGTCCTGCACGCCGGCAAAGACCTGCACCGACTTGGACCCGAAGATCGACACCGGAAGCGACAGGTTGTTGACGATGTGCAGCATCGCGATGGTCACGATGAACGACAGGTAGAACCAGTTGGCGACGTAGATGTGCGGTTCCTTGCGCTTCATCAGCGTGCCGAGGAACACCAGCAGATACACAACCCAGACGATCGTCAGCCACAGGTCGATGTACCACTCGGGCTCGGCGTATTCCTTGCCCTGGGTCTGGCCCAGAAGATAGCCGGTCGCCGCCAGCACGATCACCAGCTGGTAGCCCCAGAAGACGAACCAGGCCGCGTTGCCGCCCCAGAGCCGCGCCGCGCTGGTGCGCTGCACGACGTAGAAGGATGTCGCCAGAAGCGCGTTGCCGCCGAAGGCGAAGATCACCGCCGAGGTGTGCAGCGGACGCAGCCGACCGAAGTTGGCATAGCCCTGCGCCCATTCGAAGTTCAGCTGCGGAAAGGCCAGCTGAAACGCGATGAAGGTGCCGGCCAGAAAGCCCACGACGCCCCAACCGGCGGTGGCGATGACACCTGCACGAACAACCCCGTCGAGGTACCCGGTTTCCGGCGCCGGACGCGCCTCTCCGGTGCGCCGCAGTGTCCAGACGAACAGGCCGCCGGCGGCGGCCAGAATGATGATGGCGTGAACCTGGTAGGCCAGGTCACGCGCATAATTGGCGGCGATGGCGGCCAGCACGACGATGGCCCCCAACACTGCCAGTTTCACGTAATCCCACATTTTATTGTCCCTTCGTCCGTCCGGCAATTGCGCGAGCACAACCCCGGGTGGGGTTTTCGACAGGCTGAGGAATGGACTGCCCCCCGTCACGCCGCATTGATCCATGTCAAGGAGTCCGGGACGGCCGGTTGATCGAGGTCAAAGACGCCTGAGACAAACGCGCACAGGCTTGGTCATGATCCGCACATGCGGAGAAAAACCCTTGGAAATGAGGACCTAAGATGGCCTACAAGACGATCGCCACTGTCATCACCGATGCCGAAACCGATGCGGCGGCGCTGGCTGCCGCGGTCAAGATCTGCCATCAGCAGGATGCGCATCTGGACGTCATCTGCCTTGGCCTGGATCGCACGCAACCCGGCTTCTACTATGCCGGCGCAAACGCCATGATCATCCAGGACAACCTGGTTCAGGCGCAGGAAGACGCCGACAAGCTGGAGGCCCATGTCAAGCAGCAGCTCGACGGGTCGGACATCCGCTGGGCCGTGCAGACGGCGACGGCGCAACTTGCCGGACTGACGCCTTTCGTGGCTCACCGCACGCGCTTTGCCGACCTTGTCGTGCTGGCGAAACCCTACGGCCCCGGACGCGGACATGAGAACGAGGCCATCGTCGAGGCCGCGCTGTTCAACGGCCATGTGCCCGTCATGGTTATCCCGGACGGGGCGGAGTACCCCGACGCCATCGGCACCGCGATCATCGCATGGAACGAAAGCGCCGAGGCGCTGGCGGCGATCCGCGCGGCCCTGCCGGTGCTGCAAGACGCGACGGTGGCCAATATCGCGCTGGTCGATCCGCCGCAGCATGGCCCCGACCGGTCCGATCCGGGCGGCGAGTTGAGCCAGATGCTGGTGCGCCACGGCGTGCGGGCCGAGGTGGCTGTGCTGGCCAAGACGATGCCGCGCATATCCGACGTGCTGTGCCGCCACTGCGCCGACCGCAGCGCCGATATCCTGGTGATGGGGGCGTATGGCCATTCGCGGTTCCGCGAATCCATCCTGGGCGGGGCCACGCGCAACATGCTGGAGCAGGCGGCCGTGCCGGTGATGATGGCGCACTGACGCAGGCCAGATCGCCGGGGCCCGCCCCCGGCATCATGACTAAAAAAGGCGCCCGGGACGACCGGGCTCCTTTGTTTCGGGCCGCCCCCGGCGTGGTCTCAGGCGAACATGCCGCCGTCGGCGTCGTCGCCGGTTTCCAGCACCAGCGCCTCGAAATCGGGGATGCTGACGCGGCGTTTGCCCTGAAGCTCGATCACGCCGTCCTTCTTCAGCGCGGAAATCTGGCGGCTGACGGTTTCCAGCGTCAGGCCGAGGTAGTCGGCCATCGCCTCACGCGTCAGGGGCAGGTCAAAGCCGAAGCCGTCGATGGCGCGGGCCTGCTGCATCGCGGCCTCGCGCCGGGCGATGATCGTGATGAGGCTGGCGATCTTCTCGCGCGCGGTCTTGCGGCCGAGGATCAGCATCCATTCCCGCGCCGCATCCAGTTCATCGAGCGTCATTTCCAGCAGGCGCTGGCCGATGTGGGGGGTATTGGCCATCAGCGCCTCGAACGGCTTGCGCCGGAAGCAGCACAGCTGGACGTTCGATACGGCGGTCACGTCATAGGCAGCGCGGTCGCGCCCCGGACGGCCAAGGAAATCGGACGGCAGCAGCATGCCCACCATCTGGGTCCGGCCGTCTTCCATCGTCTGGGTCAGCGTGGCGATCCCGGTCACGACCGAGGCGACAAAGTCCATCTGGTCGCCGGACCACATGATCGGCTGCCCGGCATCGTAGGTGCGGTAGAACTTCATCTCTTCCAGCAGAACCAGCTCGTCCGGTTCGCACTTGGCACAAACCGCCCGGTGCCGGATCGGACAACTGCCACACTCTTTGATGTCCAACGCCAGATCGTTCATGGAAATTCTCTCTGGTTGATCGAGATCAAGGCTGGTCGGGATCGCTTGCCCGAGGCTAGGCGAATGACACAACTCACGCAACTGAAACGCTTGGGTCTTTTCGACGCGCGCGTGCCCCGCTACACGAGCTATCCGACCGCGCCGCACTTTGCCGGCGGGGTGGGTCCGGACACCACGGCGGGATGGTTGCAGGCCATTCCCGAGGGCGGTTCGGTCTCTGTGTATTTACATATTCCATTCTGTAGAAGGCTTTGCTGGTTCTGCGCCTGCCGCACGCAGGGCACTGCAACGGCAGCCCCGGTGGCGGCCTATGTCGAGTCCCTGAAGACAGAGATCGCCACCATCCGCGACCTTCTGCCTCGGGGGGTGAAGATCGAGCATCTGCACTGGGGCGGCGGCACGCCGACGCTTCTGACGCCCGACATGATCGCCGATCTGAGCGGTGCGATTCGCGGCATGGCCCCGTTCCAGGACGACGCCGTCTTCTCGGTCGAGATCGACCCGAACGAGGTGGACCAGCCGCGCATCGACGCGCTGGCGCGGGCGGGCATGACCCGCGCCTCGATCGGGGTGCAGGATTTCGACCAGATGATCCAGGACACGATCGGCCGGCCGCAGACCTACGAGACGACGAAGGCGGCGGTGGACGGGCTGCGCGCGGCGGGCATCACCAGCCTGAACGTGGATATCCTGTATGGATTGCCGCACCAGACCCGGCAACGCATCGCCGAAAGCGTGCAGTTGCTGTTGTCGCTGGCGCCCGACCGGGTGGCGCTGTTCGGCTATGCCCACGTGCCGTGGATGGCCAAGCGGCAGGCTATGATCCCGACGGATGCCCTGCCCGCGCCCGAGGAAAGGCTGGAGCTATACGAAACCGCACGGCGGCTGTTCCTGTGGGACGGCTTCGTCGAGATCGGCATCGACCATTTCGCGCGTCCCGGCGACCCGCTGGAGATCGCCCTGCGCACGGGCCGCATCCAGCGCAATTTCCAGGGCTATACCGAGGACACCTCGGACACGCTGATCGGCATCGGAGCCTCGGCGATCTCGCGCTATCCGCAGGGTTACGCGCAGAACGACGCCTCGACCTCGGGCTACCAGGCGGCGGTGCGGGCGGGCGAACTGGCCACCAGGCGTGGGCATGCGTTCAGCGACGACGACCGCCTGCGCGGCAGGATCATCGAGGTGCTGATGTGCCACTTCGAGGTGAACCTTGCAGCCGTGGCGGACGAGCTCGGCTTCGATCGGGACGTGGCGCGCGCCACGGCGCGTGGGCTTGACGAGGCCTTTCCCGGAATGCTGGCGATCGACGGGGACCAGATCGTGATCCGCCGCGAGGGCCGTCCCTTGACGCGGATGATCGCACGCTATTTCGATGCCTACGAAATGGCCAAGTCGGGGCATTCCCCGGCCATCTGAGCGGGTACGCCCGCCCTGAAACGGCCCCGGCCGGTCGTCGGTGCACCGACCGGCCGGGTGCCTTTGGCAAGGCCCGGCCAGAAGCGTCATTTCACATGCTGGACCGACAGATTGCTGTCGGCATGTTCCCCAACGGGGCGAGGGTATCGACCTTCGCCGACAATCGGGATATCGGCAGCCCGACGGAACCGAGGCCTGCCATGACCAATCCGCTTTACGACGAGCTCTTCGGCCGCCACCGCGACAGCGACCGGAGCTTCCTGCACCTGCCTGACGGCGGCACGCTCAGTTTCCGCGCCTTTCTGGACATGGCGGCACAGTTCGCCAATGCCCTGGGCGCGGCGGGGCTGGACCCCGGAGATAGGCTTGCGGTGCAGGTCGAGAAATCGGCCGAGGCGCTGGCGGTCTATGCGGCGGCGGCGCAGACGGGCGTGATCTTTCTGCCGCTGAACACGGCCTATACGGCGGACGAGGTGGATTACTTCGTCGGCAATTCCGGCGCACGGCTGGTGCTGTGCGATCCCGCGGCAGAGGCCCGGCTGGCGCCGGTGGCCGCGGCGCATGGCGCGGCGCTGATGACGCTGGGCGGCGACGGGCGCGGCAGTTTCGCCGATGCCGCGGCGGACCGGCCCGCCACCTTCGCCCCAGTGGACCGGGCCGCGGACGACCTTGCGGCGTTTCTCTACACCTCGGGCACCACCGGGCGGTCCAAGGGCGCGATGCTGACGCAGGAGAACCTGTTGTCGAACGCGCGGGTGCTGACCGATCACTGGCGGTTCACCGAGACGGACGTGCTGTTGCACGCGCTGCCGATCTTTCACACCCATGGGCTGTTCGTGGCGACGAACGTGTGCCTTCTGGCCGGCGCTTCGATGATCCTGCTGCCCAGGTTCGACGCCGATGCCGTGATCGGCTGGCTGCCCCGGGCCACCACGATGATGGGCGTGCCGACCTTCTACACCCGGCTTCTGGACGACGCGCGGCTGACGCGCGACCTGGTGGGGCACATGCGGCTTTTCGTGTCGGGCAGCGCGCCGCTTCTGTCCGAGACGCACGAGGCGTTCGAGGCGCGCACCGGCCAGCGCATCCTTGAACGCTATGGCATGACCGAGACCAACATGAACACCTCGAACCCCTATGACGGGCCGCGCATCGCCGGCACCGTGGGCCAGCCGCTGCCGGGGGTGGAGCTGAAGATCACCGACCCCGAGACCGGCGCCGAGGTGGCGCAGGGCGAGATCGGCGTGATCGAGGTGCGCGGGCCGAACGTCTTCAAGGGCTACTGGCAGATGCCCGACAAGACCCGCGAGGAACTGCGCGAGAACGGGTTCTTCATCACCGGCGACCTGGCGCGGATCGACGAAGACGGCTACGTGCGAATCGTGGGCCGCGCCAAGGACCTGGTCATCACCGGCGGCTTCAACGTCTATCCCAAGGAGATCGAGGAAGCGCTGGACGCCCAGCCCGGTGTCCTTGAAAGCGCCGTGATCGGCGTGCCGCATCCCGATTTCGGAGAGGCTGTGGTGGGCGTGCTGGTGCCCGCACCGGGGCAGACGCCCGACACCGACGCGATCGCCGCCGCCATCGGTGGCTCGCTCGCGCGGTTCAAGCAGCCCAAGCGGCTGGTGGTGCTGGACGAGCTGCCGCGCAACACCATGGGCAAGGTGCAGAAGAACGTGCTGCGAGAGCGCTTCGCCGGGCTTTTCGCCTGACGGGACCGCGCTTGTCCTGCACGGCAAAAGGCGTCATGCCGGTGGGGCTTGGCGCAAGGTGGGGGAACGCATGGAACTGCTCGACCGGCTGACTTCGATCCTGGGCACGCCGCATGTCCTGACCGGGCCGGATACCGCGCCCTATGCGACCGACTGGACTGGCAAGTACACCGGCGCGCCGCTGGCCGTCTTGCGGCCTGCCGACACCGCGCAGGTCTCGGAGGTCATGCGCCTGGCGCATGAGACCGGAACGCCCGTCGTCACGGTCTCGGGCAACACCGGGCTGGCGGGCGGCACCTTTGCCGATGGTGCGCTGATGCTCTCGACCGAGCGGATGAACCGCATAGAGGAGATCCGCCCGGATGCCCGCATCGCCATCGTCGGCGCGGGCGTGATCCTGTCGCAGATGCACGACGCGGCCGCCGAACACGGGCTGGCCTTTCCGGTGACCTTCGGGGCGCGCGGCAGCGCCCGGATCGGCGGCATCCTGTCGACGAACGCGGGCGGGTCGAACGTGCTGCGCTATGGCAATACGCGCGCGCTGTGCCTAGGGGTCGAGGCGGTGCTGGCCGACGGGCGGGTGCTGAACCTGATGACGGAACTGCACAAGGACAACACCGGTTATGACCTGCGCGACCTGCTGATCGGGTCAGAGGGCACGCTGGCGGTCATCACCCGCGCTGTGCTGAAGCTGGTGGAGGCGCCGCGCGCCCATGTCACCGCGATGGTCGCCGTGCCCGCGCTGCCCGACGCGCTGGTGCTGCTGAACCGGTTGCAGGCGGAAACCGGCGGCGCGGTGCAGGCGTTCGAGTTCATGCCCGACAGCTACATCCGCCAGCACATGGCCCGCTTTCCCGACGCGCGCGCGCCCTTTGCCGAAAGCCACGCCGTCAACGTGCTGATGGAGGTGGGCGCCACCGCCCCGCGCGACGCCACGCCCGAAGCGGACGGCAGCATCCCGATCGTGACGCGGATGGAGAACACGCTGGCCGCCCTGATGGAGGACGGGCGCGTGCTGGATGCCGTCGTCGCCACCTCCGAGGCGCAGCGGGCAGAGATGTGGGCCCGCCGCGAGGCCGCCGCAGAGGTCGGCATGGGCCGCAAGCCCGCCATCGTCACCGACATCGCCGTGCCTCTGGACAGGGTCGCGACCTTCCTTGACCGGATGAACGGCGAGCTGGCCGGGATGGACGCGGGCGCCGAGGTGAACGTGGTCAGCCACCTGGGCGACGGCAACGTGCATTATGTGGTCTGGCCCACCAGCCAGGACCCCGACGCGCATGACGCCATCGTCGAGCGGGTGGAAGACGTGGTGCTGTCGCTTGGCGGCAGCTTCTCGGCCGAGCATGGCGTGGGGCTGTCGAAAAAGCCCTCGATGGCACGCCGCAAGGACGCCGTCGCGCTGGACGTGATGCGGGCGATCAAGGCGGCGCTGGACCCCAAGGGCATTCTGAACCCCGGCAAGCTCTTGCCCTGAGCATGGCGCTTGGCGGAGGGGCCGGTCGCCGCTAGGCTGAGCGCACCAGAGCAGGAGGGCGTCATGGCCGTGGTCTTTTACGTCATTCTCGCGGTGATCGTGCTGATCCCGCTGATCCTCGTCCTGCTGTACAACAGCCTTGTCCGGTCCCGGAACATGGTCGAGGAGGGCTGGAGCGGGATCGACGTGCAGCTGACCCGGCGCGCCGACCTGGTCCCGAACCTTGTCGAGACGGTCAAGGGCTATGCCGCGCACGAAAAATCGGTGCTGGAAGAGATCACCGCCGCCCGCACCGCCGCCAGCTCTGCCCAGAGCGTGGACGGCACGCGCGAGGCCGCGAACCAGATGACGGCGGCGCTGGGCCACCTATTCGCCGTGGCAGAGGCCTACCCGGACCTCAAGGCCGACGCCAATTTCCGCGAGCTGCAGACCCAGCTGGCCGAGACCGAGGACATGATCCAGAAGGCCCGGCGCTATTACAACGGCGCGGTGCGGCGGCTGAACACCAGCGTGGAACAGTTTCCCGGCAACCTGGTGGCGCGCCAGTTCGGGTTCGACCGCGCCGAGTATTTCGAGATCGAGGACCCGGCGAGCCGCGCCCTGCCCAAGGTCGATTTCGGGGGATAGCACCATGCTGCGCCGCCTGCTTGCCTGCCTCGTGCTGATCCTGGCGCCGCTGGCGGCGGGGGCGGCCGAAGAGATCCTGGATTTCGACGTGCTGGTCGAGGTGCAGCCGGACGGCGCGCTTCTGGTGACCGAAACGATCCGCGTCCGCGCGGAAGGCGCGCAGATCCAGCGCGGCATCTACCGCGACTTTCCGGTGCGCTACCGCGAGGCGGACGGTGCGGTGTCGCTGGCGACCTTCGACGTGGAATGGGTGCGCCGCAACGGCGTGTCCGAACCCTTCGCCGTGCTGTCGGAAGGGTCGAACAAGCGGCTTCGGATCGGGCAGTCGGACGTGCTGCTGCCCGTGCCCTCGGAACAGGTCTATTCCTTCCGCTACCGCACAGAGGGCCACCTGCGCGCCCAGGACGGCTTTGACGAGCTGTTCTGGAATGTCACCGGCAACGACTGGGCCTTTCCGATCCTGGCCTCCAGCGTCGAGATCCGCCTGCCGCGCGGCGTGCCGATCATCGACCACGCGGGCTATACCG
>JAUIIC010000054.1 GCA_030431935.1 Alphaproteobacteria bacterium
ATCTGGGGGGTGCACGTCATCTCCTTCATCTATCTCGGCGCCAAGCACATGGTGACGGGATACGACCACATACTGTTCCTCCTGGGCGTCGTCTTCTTCCTCTACCGGATGAAGGACGTGGCCATCTATGTCAGCATCTTCGCCGTGGGCCACTCGGTGACCATGCTCGCGGGCGTCTGGTGGGGATGGGGCATCAACTCCTACATCATCGACGCCATCATCGGCCTTTCGGTTGTCTACAAGGCGCTCGACAACCTCGGCGCCTACCAGAAGTGGTTCGGCTTCCAACCCAACACCAAGGCCGCGACGCTGATCTTCGGCCTCTTCCACGGCACCGGCCTCGCCTCGAAGATCATCGAATACGACATCTCCGAGGATGGCCTCTTGTGGAACCTGCTGGCGTTCAACGTGGGCGTCGAGGTCGGCCAGATCCTCGCGCTCTTCGCGATCCTCGTCGTGATGGGCTACTGGCGCCGGTCCGAGCGGTTCATGAGCCAGGCGGTCGTCGCCAACGTCATCATGGTGGGCCTCGGCATCTGGCTCACCGTCTACCAGATCAACGGCTTCCTCACGGCCGCATAAGGAGAAACGGATATGCAACTCATCGATAGAATGCGTAACACGATGCAATTGACCGCTGAGAAGCCCGATCCGGCGCTCCTGCCGACGCCTCGCCAACTGCGGCGCTCGACCATCGCCGCCGTGATCGGCGCAGCCTTCATCGGGGTCGGCGTCTACCTGCCGGCCGAATACGGGATCGACCCGACCGGCGTGGGCAATGTCCTTGGCCTCACTGAGATGGGAGAGATCAAGCAGCAACTCGCGCGCGAGGCCGCCGAAGACGAAGCCGTTCACGGCAGTGGAGAACAGTCCTCAGGCCTCATGGACGACATTTTCGGCCTCTTCGTCGGCGCGGCGCATGCGCAGGAAGCCTGGACTGACACCGTCACTTTCACGCTGGCGCCGGACGCGTTCACCGAGGTCAAGATGGTGATGGCCGCAGGCGATATCGTCGAATACTCGTGGGTCGCGGAGGGCGGCCGGATCAACTTCGACCTGCACGCCCACGGCGACGGCAAGTCGGTGGACTACGACCGGGGCCGCGGCGCGACCGAGGGCACGGGCAGCATCGAGGCGCCGTTTCCCGGCGAACACGGCTGGTTCTGGCGCAACAGGGACAAGTCCGACGTGACGGTGACCCTGCAGCTGCGTGGCACCTATTCCAAGGTGTTTCGGGAGAACTGAGCCCCAGGACCCTGCCGTCGCGCCGCAAGGTCGGCGCGGCGGCGCTTGGCAGCGTGCGCGGGCGCGGCTAGGCTGCCGCGACCACGCCGGAGGCCGCCCTGTCCCATCCCGATACCCCGTCGTTTCGCATCGACGCCGCCGCCCGGCAGCTGAGCGTGGCCGGCGAGCCCGTGCCGCTGGGCGCGCGCGCCTTCGACGTGCTGGCGCATCTGAACGCGCACGCGGACCGCGTCGTCGGCAAGGCCGAACTCCTCGAAGAGGTCTGGGGCGGGCTGGCCGTCGAGGAAGGCAACCTGACGGTCCAGATCAGCACCCTGCGCAAGGTGCTTGGCCCGCGCGCCATCGCCACTGTACCCGGCGTCGGCTACAAGCTGGCCATTGCCCCAGCGGCACCCGAAAGGCCGGCCGAGGGCCCGGGCCTGCCGGACACACCGTCGCTGGCCGTCCTGCCCTTTGCCGACCTGACGGGACGTCCGGACCAGACCCATCTGGTGGACGGCATCGTCACCGACCTGATCGCGGCGCTGTCGCGGGTGCACGGGCTGCTGGTGATCGCGGCGACGTCGAGCTTTGCCTTCAAGGGGAAGGCGGTGGACCTTGGCGACCTCGGCCGCCGGCTGGGGGTGCGCTACGTGCTGGAGGGCGCGATCCAGCAGTCCGGCGATAGGTTGCGGATCACGGTGCAGCTTGTCGAGGCCGAGAGCGCGTGCACGCTGTGGTCCGAGCGGTTCACCGGCAGCACCGGCGAGCTTTTCGAGTTGCAGGACACCATCGCCGAACTGGTGTGCGGCGTGATCGAACCCGCGCTGATGGTGGCCGAAGCCCTGCGGGCCGCGGCGAAGCCAACCGAGAACCTAGCCGCCCATGACCTGTGCCTGCGCGCGCTGCCCGGCGCGCTGCGCCCGTCGTCCGCGGACATGTTCCGCACCTCGGTCGATCTTCTGGAACGCGCCATCGCGCTGGACCCCGGCTATGACCTTGCGAAGGCGTGGACGTGCAGGGCCTATCTGGTTGCGCGCGGCGCGCGCTGGATCGAGAAGGAAGAGACGCGCGCGGCCGTCGGGGCGCTGGCGCGGTCGCTTCTGCACACCCGAAGCCAGGACCCGCTGGTGCTGGCCTTCGCAGGGTTCACGGATGCCTATCTGAACGAAAACCGGGACATGGCTGTGCGCGCGGTCCGGCAGGCCGTGCGAATGGCCCCGAATTCGGTCCTTGTCCTGAACGCGGCAGGCTGGATCGAGTATTACGTGGGCAACTACGACACCGCCTCGGCGCATCTGCGGCGGGCCATTCGGCTGGATCCGGTCGGCCATATCGGCGCCCATTCCAGAAACTGCCTGGGCATTTCCGAGGCGCTGGCCGGGCGGCTCGAGGAGGCCGCGTCGATCCTGGAAGACTGCCTGGCCGAAGAAGGACCGAACGGCGGCAACCTGATGCCGCTTATCAACACCTACTGGGATCTCGGCAGGACCGATGACGCGCGGCGGCTGGTGCCGCAGTTGCTGGCGGCGATGCCAGGGTTTTCCCGCACGCGCGAGGTGCGCGACTTCGCGATCAGCGACGCCCCCGCACGCGAACGCATCGCGGCCTGTTTCGAAGCCCTGGGACTGCCGGAATAGGCCCGGCAGGACATGGGCGCCTTCCCGGTGGCCCGGCGGCGCATCACCTTGCCGGCGCGGCGGCGCTTGGCAGCGTGCGCGGGCGCGGCTAGGCTGCCGCGACCACGCCGGAGGCCGCCCTGTCCCACCCCGAGACCCCGCCGTTTCGCATCGACGCCGCCGCCCGGCAGCTGAGCGTGGCCGGCGAGCCCGTGCCGCTGGGCGCGCGCGCCTTCGACGTGCTGGCGCATCTGAACGCGCACGCGGACCGCGTCGTCACGAAACAGGAGCTTCTGGAAAAGGTCTGGGGCGGGCTGGCGGTCGAGGAAGGCAACCTGACCGTCCAGATCAGCGCCCTGCGCAAGGTGCTGGGTGCCAAGGCGATCGCGACGGTGCCGGGTGTGGGCTACAAGCTGGCGACCGGGCCCGAGCCGGCGCATCGCCCCGTGCAGGAGGGCCCGCCGCTTCCGGAGAAGCCGTCGCTTGCCGTGCTGCCCTTTGCCAACCTGACCGGACGGCCGGACCAGGACTACCTGATCGACGGGATCGTCGCGGATCTTGCCAGCGCGCTGAACCGGGTGTCGGGCATCTTCGTGATCTCGACGACGTCCAGCTTTGCCTACAAGGGCCGGGTGGTGTCGCTGGCCGAGGTGGGCGTGAGCCTTGGGGTGCGCTACATCCTGGAGGGGTCGATCCAGCAGGCCGGGGAAACGCTGCGGATCACGGTGCAGCTGACCGAGGCCGAAAGCGGCCGCAACATCTGGTCGGACCGTTTCACCGGCACCACGGCGGACATCTTCGACCTGCAGGACGTGATCTCGGAAAAGACGGTCGCGGCCATCGAGCCCAGCCTTCTGTTCGAGGAAAGCCGGCGCGCGCGCGCCAAGCCGACCGCAAGCCTGCAAGCCTATGACCTGACCCTGCAGGCCGCGCCGCTGGTGCTGCGGGTGTCGAGCCTGGCGGATTTCCGCGAGGCCGACGAGATCCTCGACCGGGCGCTTGCGCTGGACCCGGACTATGCGCTGGCCAAGGCGCTGAAGGTCCGGGCGCATGTGATGGCGGCGGGCAGCCGCGCGATCAGCCATGCCGAGGGTGCGGCGGCGCTGCCGGTGGCGCGCGACCTACTGGACGCGCACCAGAGCGACCCGCTTGTGCTGGCCTATGCCGGGCACATGATGGCCTATCTGGGGGACGAGCCGGAGATGGGCATTCACGCCCTGGAAACGGCCAAGTCGCTCAACCCGAACTCGGTGCTGGTGCGCGTGTCGTCGGGCTGGATCAACGCCTATGTCGGGCGCTACGCGGAGGCGATCGCGGATTTCGAGCATGCCTACCGGATCAATCCGCTGGACCCCAATCTCGGCCATTGCCGGAGCGGGCACGGGTTTTCGCTGTTCGGGCTGGGGGATTATGCGGGCGCCGTGTCGCTGCTGGAGAAGGCGCTGGCCGATGACCCCGGCTTCGGCACCACGGAACAGGCCCTGGGTGCGGCCTACGAGCTTGCCGGCCGCCCCGTCGAGGCGCAGCGCGTGATCGCCCGTTACGCCAGGACCTACCCGAGCAACACGATCGCCTATTACCTGCGCACCACGCCGTTCCGGCAGGAGGATTTCCGGATGCGGATGGTCGCCGGGTTGCGGGCGGCGGGATTGCCCGAGGGCTGACGGGTGACCGAACGCGCCTTCACCCTGCGCCCGGACACCCGTGACGTGCTGATCGACGGAACTCCTGTCGCCATTGGCGCGCGGGCCTTCGACGTGCTGGCGCATCTGCACGCCCATGCCGACCGCGTGGTGTCGAAGGCCGAGTTGCTGGAAACGGTCTGGGGCGGGCTGGCGGTGGAGGAAGGCAACCTGACCGTCCAGATCAGCGCCCTGCGCAAGGTGCTGGGTGCCAAGGCCATCGCGACGGTGCCGGGCGTGGGCTACAAGCTGGCGATGGGCGCCGCCCCCGCGGCCGCCACGGGGCCCGCCCTGCCCGACAAGCCGTCGCTTGTCGTGCTGCCCTTTGCCAACCTTTCGGGCACGTCGGACAACGCCTATCTGGTCGATGGGCTGGTGACCGATATCATCGCGAACCTGTCGCGGCTGTCGGCACTCTACGTGATCGCTGCCTCGACGAGTTTCCGCTTTCGCGGGCAGCCGGTCGACGTGGCCGATCTCAGCCGGCAGCTTGGGGTGCGCTATGCCGTCGAAGGCTCTGTCCAGCAGGCGGGGCCATCGCTGCGGGTGACGGTTCAATTGATCGAGGCGGAGACGGGGCGCACGATCTGGTCGGAGCGCTTTGCAGGCGAGGTCGGCAACGTGTTCGAGTTGCAGGACGAGATCTCGGCCCGCGTCGCCGGCGCGGTCGAACCCAAGCTGATGTTCGCCGAGGCCGGGCTGGCGCAGGCCAAGCCGACCGAGGACCTGAAGGCCTATGACCTTGTCCTGCGCGCCCTGCCCCATGTCTACCGGACGCCGACGATAGAGGATTTCCGTAAGGGCGTCGCGCTTCTGGACCAGGCGATCGCGCGCGATCCGGGCTATGCGATGGCCAAGGCCTGGAAGGTGCGCGCCTACCTGATCGCGCGCGGTGCCCGGATGATCTCGTGGCAGGAGAACCTGGAGGTGGCGCCGCTGGCGCGCGACCTTCTGGCCGAGGCGGGGGACGACCCGCTGGTGCTGGTCTTCGCGGGGCAGTTTCACGCCTTTTCCGGCTGGGGCCAGCAGGAGGGGGCCGAGGCGGTGCGCCGTGCGCAGCGCCTGTGTCCCAATTCGGCGCTGGTCAACCTGTCGGCGGGCTGGCCGCTCAGCTACATCGGGGCCTATGACGAGGCCATCCGGTCCTTCGAGGCGGGCATCCGGCTGGACCCGTTGGGGGACATGGCGATCTATTGCCGGATGGGCGCGGCGATGTGCCACCTGCTTGCCGGGCGGCCCGCAACCGCCATCGAGATCGGCGAACAGGTGGTGGGCGAGCTTCCGTCCTACGGCACCGGCGTGATGTTCCTGTTGCTGGCCTACTGGGCCTCGGGGCGGACCGACGACGCCCGCCGGATGGCCGACGAGTTGCGCCGGATCGTGCCGGACATCTCGCTGGGCGAAACGCTGGAAAGCTCTCCCTACCGGCGGCCCGAGCAGCGGCAGGTGACCATCGATGCCTTCCGTGGCGTCGGGCTGCCGGATTAGCGCAGCAGGCCGTCGACGGTGCGGCGGGCGGCCTCGCGGCGGGCGGCCTTCTCCAGCGTCCGGACGGGATCGTCGGTGCGGCGGAACAGGAGCGCCGGCAGGCCGTCGATGAGGCGCCAGACGGCTGCGTCGTTGGCCTCCTTGGCCCGGACCATCCGGCGGCCGCGGGAGTTGAGGTCGGCAAGGGTGTTGGTGGTGAAGGCGGTCATGGCGATGGCTCCGGGGTTGGGATCGTTTCGTTGATCCCAATGTGCCAGGGCCGCGGTTAAGGGTCCTGAAGGCGGTCCTGAAGCGTGCCTAAAGGTTCCAAAACGCTCTTAACCCCCGCCGGACCGGGTCGGCATGTGGTGACCGGGCGGCGATCAGGCGCACGCGCGGGATGGACGCGCCTCGGGCACGCGTGGGGAAAAGGCCGGTAAGGGTGAGAGACGCCCTGAGCGCCTGGCGCGTTTCGCACACAATCGCCCTCTCCAGGACAGACGAACGCGCTTGCCTTCGCAAACGCTGCCTCGTCTGTCCTGGCGAGGTCTTGACTCCGGTTGAGTGCGATACGCCCTAGAAGGATTGCAGCAGCAGCTGCAGGCCGGTCCGGATGATCCAGTCGACGAAGAAGAAGAAGATCGCGGCGAGCGTGGCCATGGCGAAGACCATGACCGTGGTCAGGGCGACCTCGCGCCGGGTGGGCCAGACCACCTTGGACACTTCCGCCCGCACCTGCTGCACGAACTGGAGCGGATTTGCCTTTGCCATGTCGATCCCCTGATCCTGTCTGTCTGGCGGCAGATACGCCGTCACGGCGCCGGTTTCAACCGTCCTTGGCGGGATGGGGCCGCGCGCTGCCGTCATGGGGGGCGTCGGCCTGCCGTTGCGGGCGGATGACCGTGTCCCAGTACCCCTCGTTTCCGTCGACCTCGGGCGGGCGGGCGCCGTTGGCCTCGTAGAAGGCGATCAGCGCCTCGACGCTGTCATGCCCGGCGAATTCGCCCAGCACGGCGTCGGTGGCCCATTTGTAATCCGAGCCCAGGAGGCGCTCGGGCTTCTGGTAGTGATGCACCACGACGCTGTGCATCCGCCCGCGCCCGATCACCCCGCCCTTGTTCCAGATCGAGTCGATCAGCGTCGGCCGCAGCCCGGCGCGCACCGCCGCCACGGGAAGCGAGATCTGGTCGAGCGTGGGATAGATGCCGCGCGCCAGGCGGCGGTCCTCGATCTCGAGCGCGGTATCGCGCCAGATCGCGCCGAAATCGGGGGTGTCGTAGGTGACGAAGGCGGCGGCGAGGCTGACCGGAACGTAGGACCCGTCGGGGCGGAACATCCTCAGGCGCGGCGGCTCGAGCCCGACCGAGGCATAGGCGGCGCGCCATTCCTCGACCGTCTTGCCCCACATCCAGCCGCTGGTGTTGCGGCCCGAGACGCAGCCCGGGTGGATCGCCTCTGCCAGGCGCGCCGGGCGGATCATCGCCATGTCCGTGTCCATCAGGATGGTGGCGCGGGCCGCGCGCGGCGCGGCGCAGGCATAAAGCTTGTTGCCTTGCGGATAGGTCACCTGGAAGGCGGGGTCGATGGGCTCCAGCCGGACGCCGTGCCGGTCGAGAAAGTCCAGCGTCGAAGGGTGCAGCTGGTCGATCAGGCCGCGCCGGCAATAGGCCCAGATCCCGATGTCATCCTGCGCGAAGGCCAGCAAGGTGGAGATCAGCAGCACGCCCGACCATTCGTAGCGTCCCGGCTCGAGCATCATGACCACGCCGATGTCGCGGTCGCCCTTGGTGGATAGCGTCGTGCTCATGACCCCGGTTCCCTGCCCCGCCCCAACGCTAGCAGCGGTGGCGGCAGGGGCAACGGGGTTTTGTGCCGCGCGTGGGGCCCCCGCCAGAAGCGGGGGCGGTGGGCCGCTACGAGCGCGAGGGGTAGATGCCCTCGATGGCGATGATGTAGTTCAACGCCAGATACGGCTGCATGTTCTGGTGCGACTGGCTGCCGCCGGCGCTGCCGATCGCCTGAACGCCCATCGCGGCGGCCGGGCCGGAGGGAGCGTAGGCCGGGTCCGTCTCGACCGCCAGCATGTTGCCGGTGGGATCGGGGCTTGTCGCCAGGGTGAGGGCGGCAAACTGGGTGTGGTGATGCGACGGCATCTGGTTGGCCGTCAGCGTGACCGTCTCCTGTCCGCCTGACGCCCCCAGCAGATGCGGGGACAATCCCGGGCCGTGACGCGGCCCCAGCGGCACGCGTCCGCGCAGGTCGGGCAAGGCGAAGGTGGTCTGCCCGTCGCCGCCGTAGGCGGTGCCCAGGATGCTGTAGAGCGCGCTGAACTGGGCGATCGGCAGGAGTTGGCCGTCGCAGTACATCCACCCGCGCGGCTCGAAGTTTCCGGCAAAGAGGATGACCTCTCCGATAAAGGGTTCCATTGGGCGCCTCCGTTATATCCAGGGTTGTATGACTCGCCCTTCATAACACCCTTATCGGGAATTTTCCCAAGAATCTTTTCAGCTTGAAGATGTATCCCGTCGACCGGACAAGCAGCGTGATTCGTCACGCGCACACGGGGTGCGGACCGCGCGCGCGAGGTTGTCGCGACGCCATGCCGATCATGTCGATTTCAGGTGACGGGCCTGGCAGGGGCGGAGGGACTCGAACCCCCGACCCTCGGTTTTGGAGACCGATGCTCTACCAACTGAGCTACACCCCTGCGGCCAATGCCGGGGTTATGCCAGCGCGCACGGGGAATCAAGTGGGCAATTGACCCGGACGGTCGGGATGCTAGCGTCCCGGCATGTCCGCTTCCGATGCTTCCGTCTTCGAGCACGCCCCCTGGATGACGCTGGACGACGCGACGCTGGAGGCGCCGCTCGCCGTGCCCACGATGCTGCAGCCCGCCGAGCGGCGGCTTTACCTTTGGCTCGCGCGCGACTGGGCGCAAGGCGCGGGCGCGATCGTCGATCTGGGGTGCTTCGTGGGCGGATCGACCGCGTTGCTGGCAGAGGGCGTCCGGCAGGCGGGGCGGGACGGCCTGATCCACGCCTACGATGCCTTCCAGATCAGCGAGGAGTTGAAGGAAAGGTATCTCTACGCCCACGGGGTCGACAGCTTCGAGGGCGAGGACATGCTGCCCATCGCGCGGGAATTGCTGGAGCCCTGGGGCGACATGGTGGCACTGCATCCCGGGCGCATCGAGACGCACGAGTGGACGGGCGGCCCGATCGAGATCCTGGCGCTGGATGCCTCGAAGACCGCCGAGACGATGGACCAGATGGCCGCGATCTTCTTTCCGCATCTCATCCCCGGTCGGTCGGTGATCGTGCAGCAGGATTTCCTGCACTGGAAACAGCCCTGGGTGGCGGTGCAGATGGCGCGGATGCCCGACCATTTCCGCCCGCTGGCCCGCGCCCCGCGCGACAGCGTGGCTTTCCTGTGCACCGCAGAGGTGGACGCGGCGGCGCTGGAGGCCGGGCGCTGCGCCGGGCTGTCGGACGCCGAAATGCGCGCCGACCTGACGGCGCTGCGCAAGCGGATGCGCGGGCTGGGCGTGGGAAAGCTGCTGCGGGAACTGGACGAGGCCGTGGCCCTGAACCCGGGCCGTCGCGGCGCGGCCGGGATGACGGTGCGTCCCGCCGGCAGCGAGCGTTAGCCGCCCCGGGGCTGGGCTCAGGGCAGGCCCGCCGCCCGTGCCCATTGGCCGTAGACGACAAGGTATTCCGGCAGCGTCAGGACGGCGTTGCCGTCCCGGTCCATCGCATCGAAGATCGCGCCCGCCACCCCGGTGTCCGGAAAGAGAGCGCTGCCGACGAAGGCGCCTTCGGCCATCTCCCAGCGAAAGGCGGGGACCGAGGCCCAATCGGTCGTGGAATCGATCACGGTGAAGATCGCCTTTGCCTCGTCGGTGATGATGCGGTTCTGCACGTATTCCTCCAGGGACAGGTGCCCGTCTCCATCCGCATCGCTGGCGCGGATGAACCCGGTGGCCCCGGCCGCGTTTCCCGCGAAATGGCGTGACCCGCCAACGTATTCCTCCGCCGACAGGCGGCCGTCGCGGTTCCGGTCCATCCGGGAAAACACCGCGCCGAAGCCCTCGACCTGGGAGGGCGTGAACGCGGCTTCTCCCCGGGCGCCGAGAAGATCCATCACGTCTCGTGGGTCGAGGTTGTCCTGTGCGGCGGCGGCGGCGGTGCAGGACAGCACGAGGGCGATTGCGCCGATTGCTGAAAGCGGGTTCGGGGTCATCGGAGGCTCCAGTCTTGCGTGGGTCTCTGATGTGAACGCGGCAGCACCCGTTTTCCGTCGCCGCCGATGCGCCGCCGGCGCAAGCGGTGGGACGGAAACGCCACCGAAAACAGCCCGATAGGCGGGGTTGTTGCCCGCTGGCGGAACGACCATGATCGCGCCTCACGAACGGGATCGGGAAGAACCATGACCCTTGACGGACTGCACTGGATAGAGGCGATCGGATGGCTTGCATCGCTCTTGACGATCGCGACCTATTCGATGAACTCCATGATCCCGCTGCGTATTCTCGCGATCGGGTCATCGGTCTGCTTCGTGATCTACGCCTTCATCCTGCAGCTTTGGCCCCTGCTGCTGATGGAGCTTATCCTGCTGCCGATCAACTGTTTCCGGTTCTGGCAGATCCTCACGCTGCGCGGCCGGCTTCAGCGCGCCGCCAACGAGAACAAGAACGATTTCTCGGTGATCCGGACCTACGGGCAGAAAAGGACGATCCCCGCAGGCACCCGGATCTTCGAGCGCGGCGACCCGGTCGACAGCCTGTTCTTCGTCGCAAGCGGGCGGGTTCTGATCGAGGAGGTCGGTGCCGAGATCCTGCCCGGCGATATCTTCGGCGAGATCGCCTTTTTCACCGATGCCGCGACGCGCACGGCCAGCGCGCGGACCGTGGACGAGGCCGAGGTCTACGAGATCGACCGCAAGCGCTTCATGCGGCTGCAATTCGAGGACCCGAGTTTCGGCATGTCGGTCATGCGCACCGTCGCGCGCAGGCTGGCCGCCAACGGGCCCTTCGACATCGGCCCATCGGACCCGGTGCATTGACCGGTCCGGGGACCGCACCGGCCGACCTGCACCGATACGTGCGACGCCCCGTGCTCGATTGCAGGCGGTGAGACGGGCACCTGATGCGGGTTCAACCTGCCTGGGCGTCACACCTGGCCGTCGAGGAACCGCTCGGTCTCGGCCATCAGGGTTTCCCAGGCCGGGGTGTGGGGCAGCGGCACATGGTCGTCGGTATCGAGGGGGACTAGGACCGCATTGGGCAGGCGCCGGGCCATCATCTGGCTTTGTTCGAACGGATGAACCGCATCGCCGCGCCCGTGCAGCAAGAGGACGGGCGCCTGCACGCGCTCCAGCACGTCCGAGACATCGAAATGGTCGATCACGTCGCGCAGCCGAGCGGCCCCGTCCGGGGTCGCCGAGGCAAGCTGCATCTGGATGAGATGCTGGACCTGATCGCGGGTGCCGTTCGCCAGGTAGATCTGGGTGAAGAGCTTCAGGAACGGGGTGTCGGGTTGCCCCCAGCCGGTGCGCACGAGTTCCAGGTGCGCCTTGGCCTCCTGCCGCGCGGTCTCTGTTCCGCGGCGGTAGCGGCCCTGGGCATATCCGGCGTAAAGCACCAGGCGGCTGACCCTGTCGGGATGGTCCGCCGCGAATTTCAGGGCGACCGAAACGCCCTGCGATGCCGTGAAGATCGGCATTGGCCCCGCGCCGGCACGGTCCGCAACCGCCTTCAGGTCCGCCACGAACTCGTCGATGCCGTGTCCGGGAAAGTCGCGGTCGGACATGCCGGTGCCGCGCTGATCGTAGCGGTAGACGGTGTGATGCCGGCCAAGCCGGTCCAGCAGGGGGCGCCAGATCGGGCTTTGCCAATCGAGGTCCAGGTGGGTGAGCCAGTGGCCGACACGCAGCAGCGGCGGGCCCGTTCCGGTGGCCGCGTAGGCGATGTTCACGCCATCGGCAGAGCGGGCATAGCGGATTTCCTGCCGCGCCAGGCCGGGCGCCGTGGGCGGGGCGGGCGCCGCATCCTCGGCGGCGCGCGGCGCGCGGACGACGGGAACGCACATCTGGACGCCGCGCCTTGGCACCGTCCGAATGACCGCCTGTCGCCGTCCGTCATCACCGATGGCGGCCCGCGCCGCGCTGATCCTTGTGGCGACCGTCGCGTCGGACACGATGCGGCCATCCCAGATCCGCGCCATCAGGGCGTCATAGCTTACCAGGTCGCCCCCCGCCTCGGCGACTATCAGCAGCAGGTCGAAGACCTGCGGCTCGACATGCACGGACCTGCCGAGGTGCCGCAGGTCGTGAGCCTCGGCATCGAGTTCGCAATCGGCGAAACGGTATCGCATGCGGGCAACCATGCGGGCAGACGGCCGGTCACTCAAGCGCTATCGCGACGGGGCAAACCGGCGGCGCGGGGTGCGCGGGTTCAGTCGATCTCGCACACGACGGGCCAGGCCCCCACGCCCGGGATCGAGAGAATACCTGCGGCCACGGCGCCCGCGCCGGTGTCGGCCTGCGCCAGCCGGAGCGAGGCGACGATGGCCTCGAAGCCTGCATCGGTGAAATCGGCGATCACGAAGTCCCCGGCGATCGCGCCCTGTGCGAACTCCACCGGTTCCCGGCCCTCCAGGGCCGGCAGTCCCCAGGCCTTGTCCCCGGCGGTGATCGTCGCCCCGACGACGGGAAACCCGGGCACCCGTCCGACTGTCAGATGCACGCTGACGGATGGGTCGGACACGCCATCGCAGTAGATGCCGCCGCTGGACAGGGCGGGCGTCGCGCAAAGGGCGCCCAAACCGATCGACAGAAGCAGGTTTCTCATCGTGTTCCCCCCATCTTCCCCGGGCGTGGAATCCGTGTCCGGTCTGCTTGCAGCCTTGCGCGGCAGGGCCCTGCAGGCAAGCCGCATCGCGTGCAACGCCGCGCGGTGCGCCGCGGGGTGCCAGCGGGGGCGCGTGCGGCCCCCGGGGGCGGGGCATGCCAGGCGGAGAGGGCCGGGCTAGCCGATGACGGCGCTCTGGTCGGAATAGCGCACCGTGACCGTCATGGCGCCTTCGTTCAGAAGCCAGCGGTGCAGGGTATATTGCCGCAGCCCGGCGGCGTGGAACGGATCGGCATCGGCAAGGCGGCGGGCCTCTGCCTCATCCTCGGCGCGCAGGACGATCATGCCACCGTTGGGCACCGTGCCGCCGTCCTCGAAGATCGGTCCGGCGCCGAACAGCATTCCCTCGCGTTCCAGTGTGACCTGGTAGTCGAGATGGGCCGGCAGAACGTCCTGCATGCCGGGGCCGCGCGCCGGGCGGGTGGTGACGACCCACAACGACCGGCGCAGCATCGAGGCGTACAGGGTCTCGGGGGTCTGCTCTGGCATGGTCGGCGCTCCGGTGTTTCGGGAACACCCGCCGGCCGACCTCTGGCCGGCGGGTGAGCTGGGCAGGATCAGCGGCGCTCGACGCCCGCCGTCTCGATGACCTCGGTCCAGGTCTTGATCTGGGTCTCCACAAGCTCCTGGAACTCGGCGCTGGAGGATCCGACCGGGCTGGCACCCAGGGCGGCGATCCGCCCGCGCACGTCGTCCAGCGCCATCACGCGGGCGATCTCGGCCGTGAGGACCTCGACCACGTTGTCCGGCAGGCCGTCAGGCGCGCCGAGCCCGGTCCAGGACACGACGTTGAAGCCCGGAGCGACGGTTTCCGACACGGTCGGCACATCGGGGTTGTCGGGCCAGCGCTCGGCCGCGGTGACGGCGAGAACGTCGAAGACCCCCGCGGCGGCCTGGCCGAAGATGGCGGTGCCGGTGTCGATCAGGATGTCGACCTCGCCGCCCATGACGGCGGTGGCCGCGGCCGCGCCGCCGGCATAGGGCACGTGAAGGAAATCGGCGTCGGTCATAAGGTCGAGCAGCTCACCCGTCAGGTGCTGGGTCGAGCCGACGCCCGAGTGCCCGATGCGGATCGAACCGGGATCGGCGGTGGCGGCGGCGATCACGGCCTCCAGCGAGTCGTACTCGCCGGCGCGCGCGGCGATGAAGAACGGGAATTGCCCGATGATCGACAGGAAGGTGAAGTCGTTGAGCGAATCGTAGGGCAGCGAGTTGTAGAGGCCCGCGGCCACGGTGTGCCCGCCCACCATCAGCTGAAGCGTGTAGCCGTCGGCATCCGCGTTGGCGACGTAGCCCGAGGCCACGGTGCCGCCCGCGCCCGGGCGCGATTCGACGACGACAGGCTGGCCGAGGCCCTCGGTCATCGCCTCGGCCAGGATGCGCGACACGGTGTCGGCGTTGCCGCCCGCGCCGAAGCCGTGCACGATGCGCACCGACCGGTCGGGATAGCTGTCCTGCGCCGCGGCCGGCAGCGCCAGCGCAAGCACAAGCGGCAAGGCGGTCAATAGGTTGCGTTTCATGGTCTTCCTCCCTGGATGGTTCTGCCGGACCCCCGGTCCGGGCCTTGGTGTTAAGGTGTCGAGGCTGGCCCATCCGTCGCGGCGGCGGCCATGCGCCGGCGCTGGCTGATGGACGAGTAGATGGAGAACGCGATCAGCAGGACCGTGCAGGTGAACAGCACCGTGCAGATCGGTCGGGTCACGAAGATGGTGAAGTCGCCGCGATAGATCAGCATGGCGCGGCGGAAGTTGTCCTCGAGCAGCGGGCCGAGGACGAAGCCCAGAAGCACCGGCGCAGGCTCGAACCGGTAGTTCTTCATCAGGTAGCCGAGGATGCCGAAGACCAGCGTCAGGACGACGTCGATGACGCTCGTCCGGTGCGAATACACGCCGACGCAGATCATGATGACGATGACCGGGTAAAGCTTCTGATAGGGCACCCGCAGCATCAGAACCCACAGGCGGATCAGCGGGATGTTGATGAGCAGGAGGATGATGTTGCCGACGAAGAAGCTGGCGATGACCCCCCAGAACAGCGTCGGCTGGTCGACCATGAGCCTGGGGCCCGGGATGATGCCGTTCAGGATGAGCGCACCGATCATCAGCGCCATCACCGCGTCGCCCGGCACGCCAAGGGTCAGGGTCGGGATGAACCCGGTCTGCGCCGCCGCGTTGTTGGAGGACTCGGGCGCCGCAAGGCCGGGAAGGTGCCCCGTGCCGAACCGCTTGGGGACGCGGGAAAAGCGTTTCTCGACCGCGTAGGCCATGAACGAGGCGATCGCCGCGCCGGTGCCGGGAAGGGCGCCGAAGAAGCTGCCGATGCCGGCGCCGCGCAGGATCGGCCCGGGCAGCGTGCGCGCCTCGCTCCGGCTGGGGAAGATGTCGCGCATCCGGATCTGCGGCTGCACCTTGGACTGCGCGCGCGCGGCGGCGTTCCGGATCACCTCGCTTACGCCGAAAAGCCCCATCGCAAGCGAAACGAGGCTGATTCCGTCCGCCAGTTCCGGCATGGCCACATAGCGGTAGTAGCCGGTCGTGGCGTCGGCCCCCACGAGTCCCAGGGCGACACCCACAAGGACCATCGCCAGGGCGCGCAGATGCGACCCGGTGCCCACCATGGACGCGGCCATCAGGCCCAGAACGACGAGCATGGTGTATTCCGGGGCGCCGAACTTGAGCGCGATCGTGGTCATCGGGATCGCCGCGAGAACTACGATCGCCACCCCGATCATGCCGCCGAGAAAGGACGACAGCGCGGCGGTGAAAAGCGCCATGCCCGCCCGCCCGGACCGGGCCAGCGGATAGCCTTCGAGGCAGGTCACGACGGAAGATGGCGTTCCCGGCAGGTTGAGCAGGATCGACGCGATGGACCCGCCATATTGCGAGCCATAGTAGATGCCGGCCAGCATGATGATCGACGTGGTCGCGTCGAGGTGGAAGGTCACCGGCAGCAGGAGCGAGATCGCGGTGATCGCCCCGATCCCCGGCAGAACCCCGATCACCTGCCCGATGAACACGCCGGCGAAGGCGTAGACCAGAACCTCGGGCTGCATGACGACGCCAAGGCCGAGGAGGAACTGCTCAAGCACCGCTCACCTCCAGAAGGCCGGGATCGGCAGTTCGAGGACGACGAGGAACAGCAGCCACCCGGCCAGCGTGGCCAGCCCGGCATAGACGAGGATGCCGAGTGGCCGGTTCGTCCGGTCGGCGAGCTTGGACACGACCACGGCAAGGAACATCGACGGCAGGAGACCCGCGAACTCGACCAGCCCCGCAAAGACGAGAATGGCGGCCGACACGAAGATCAGTCCGCGCCAGTCCAGCGCCGGGGCGGAAGAGATCGTTTCGTCGCGCAGGTCGATCCAGAAGATCGCGACGGACAGAAGGCAGATGATGACCCCGATGGACAGCGGGACAAAGCCGGGCCCCATCTGGTTCACCCGCCCCATCGGATAGTCCCAGCCTATGGCGAGCATGGCGATACCGAAGAGCACAAGCACGATGCCGCCGACCACGCGATCGAACAGACCCGCCCGCATCTGCCCGGTCTCCTGCATCATGTCCTCCCCTCCTTCAGGCGTCCGCCCGTGGCCGTTCCCGCGCTCAGCCCGCCGGTGTCATCGAACGGCAGAACGCCTCGAAGGTCCGCAGATGGGCGCGCAGGAATTCCGCGGTGTCCTCGGCCGTGATCCGACCCGCCTCGACGTCGATCTTCGACTTGGCGCCGGCGATCTGCACCTCGGGCTTGGCCATGATGCGGCTGTCCTGGGAATGCAGGACGTGGCGCAGGCCCTCATGCACCCGAGCCCCTCCCAGAAGGCCCGGCGAAACGCTCCAGACCGCGACCGGCTTGCCGGCCAGCGGCATCGGCTGCACGCGCGAGGTCCAGTCGATGGCGTTCTTCAGCCCGCCGGGGACGGACCAGTTGTATTCCGGCGTCACGATCAGGACGGCGTCACAGGCGCGGATCGCGTCGATCAGCGCGGCGGCGCTGTCGGGCATGCCTTCGTCGAGGATGTCCTGATCGAAAAGAGGCAATGTTCCCGGGTTCGGCAACAGCGTCACGGACATCCCCTCGGGCGCCAGGCCGGACACCGCCCGCGCCGCAGCCCGGGAGAGTGACGCGCGCCGCAGCGATCCTTCGAGCACGCCGAGTCTGAGGGATGCGTTCATCGTCCTGGCTCCTGCTCCGCACCCGAATCCGGCTAGCATATTCATTCCGCACATTCAAATATTTTCGAAAATGTCTGTATATTGGAAGACCTTTGCGGTGGTTCAGGATTTCGGCCTATTGTTCGAAAATCCATGTATGGTAGAAGTAAGTGTGCAAGGCCGCTTGCAAGCCACCTCCAGGGCGTGCGGCAGGTGTGGCGTTGGAACAGGAGTGCTGGGGATGGACGGGGTGTCGAAATCTGGTGACGCGGCAAGGCGCACCGCTCAGAAGACCCATGCCGCCGCGGGCCGGGATGTTCAGACACGGCTGCGTTCCGACATCGTCAGCAGCGAGTTCGCGCCCGAGGCGCGGCTCAAGTTCGCCGAACTGACCCGGCGCTACGACGTGGGCATCGGCACCCTGCGCGAGGCCCTGTCGCAACTGGCCTCGGAGGGGTTCGTGACCCTGGAGGCCGGCAAGGGCTTCAAGGTGGCGCCGGTCTCGGCAGAGGAACTCGTCGAGATCACCGACCTTTTCATCAGCTTCGAGAGGCAGGCCGTGCGCGAGGCGATCAAGCACGGGGACGAGGACTGGGAAGCGAATATCGTCGCCGTGCATCACCGGCTCAGCCTGATCGAGGGGCTGCCCTGGGAAGGGCGGATGCAGCGCCATGCCGAATGGGTGCAGCGGCACAGGGAGTTCCACGAGTCGCTCGTGGCGGCCTGCCCCGGCCATTGGCTGCTTCGGCTGCGCAGCATGATGTTCGACCAGCTCGACCGCTATCGCTTCGTCACCAAGAATTCCTCGGGCACGGCCGGACGCCAGAAGTTCGAGGAACACCGCAAGATGATGGAAGCCACGCTGGCCCGCGACGGCGACCTTGCGGCGCAACTGATCGAGGATCACATCCGCGACACGTCTGACCGGGCCATGAAGATCCTCCTTCCTGCCGAGAGCGAACGCGCCGCGGGCTGAACAGGGATACCGTCGTTCGCAAGGCCACCACCGCCGCTTCGGTCACTCTGCCGCGGCGAGGGCCTCGGGAACCGCGACACCCAGTTTCCCGGCAAGCGCGACCAGCCGCCTCGCCGTTCCGGCGGCCAGCGGAATGCCCGTTTCGGCGCGCAGGCGGGCGGTCGCGGCACCCCGCTCTCCGGGCAGCAGAACCCCATCGACCCCCGCGGCGGGAGGAAGCGCGTGGATCGCGTCGGCCAGCGCCCGCACCTCGGCCGCGAAATCCGCCGGATCGCCGAAGGCCGCCGGGTCGATGGCCAGGACCATGCCGTTGAAACCGTTGTTGCGCCCCGCCGCGAGGAACGGACCGATCACCGCGTTTCCGGCCAGCACGCTGGTCAGGATCTCGATCATCATCGACAGGCCCGACCCCTTGGCCCCGGCCATCGGCAAGAGCGCGGCCACGCGGTCCGGATCGGTCGTCGCGCGGCCCTCGGCGTCCACGGCCCAGCCTTCGGGAATGGCGCGCCCGGCGTCCCGGGCCGCCATGATCTTGCCCAGCGCCACCGCCGCCGTGGACATGTCGAGGATCACCGGATCCTGCCCGTCGCCCATCGGCGCGGCGATCGAAAGCGGGTTGGTCGACAGGGCCTCGCCAAGGGCGCCGTGATAGCTCATCAGCGGCTTGGACGCGGTCATCGCGAGCCCGATCAATCCGCGCTCGGCCAGCCGGGCGGTGAAGAACCCGACGGCCCCGGCATGAGAGATCGCCCGCGCCGCGCACCAGCCGATCCCGTGGTCCCGCGCCAGCGCCGCCGCCTTGTCGACCGCGGCGTTCATCCCGACCGCGCCCGGGCACTTGCCCCCGTCCAGAACGGCGACCGCCCCCCTGCCCCCGACCTGGGCGACGGTGCCGCCCGAGGTCATCATGCCCAGCTCGATCATCTCGACATAGCGGGGGATGCGCAGAACCCCGTGGCTGTCGATGCCACGCAGGTTGGCCCAGACCAGAAGCTCGGCGGTCTGCCGTGCATCCCCGGGCGCAAAGCCGCCCGCCGTCAGAAGCGCTTCGGAGAACGCGCGCAAGGCCTCCGCCTGGACATGGGGCATGTGCGGTTCCCTTTCGCTCAGGCACTCAGCGGAGAGGGAAAGAACTTGTCGAGCCAACCCTTCATCATGGCGCGCGTCCGCGGCGCGTCGTCCGGAGCCAACGGGAAATGTGCGGTGGTGTCCACCAGCATCAGCTCTTTCGGATGCCCCGCCTTTTCCCACAGGCGCACGGACTCGATCGTCGGCGTGATGATGTCGTTGGAGGTGTGGAACAGCAGAAGAGGCCGGGGCGCGATGTTCGCCACCACGTCATCCGCCCGGAACTGGCGCATCGACCACGCGGTTTCGGTCGGGATTTCCATGATCGCCTTGGGCGACAGGTTCTTGCGCAGCTTCTCGGGGATCGGCACCGCGTCGAAACGGGACATCCAGGCGCTTTCGCCGGTCTCCTGCTTGTGGCGGCGGCCATCCTCCAGGATCGTCACGAAACGGTTCCAGCTTTCCTCGGTGGGGTGCTGACCACGGAACTTGCGCTCGCCATCGCCCCAGCCACAGGACGACAGGCAGCAGGCCACCCGCTCGTCGATCCCGGCGGTATAGACCGAAACGGCGGCCCCGAAGGAATGGCCGGTCAGGCCGATCCGCCTGGGATCGACCTCGGGCCGCTTGGCGAGGAAGGTCAGGGCGTTCTTGGCATCGGCCACCTGATCCATGCAGCGCACCTGGCCGCGTTCGCCCTCGCTTTCGCCGCAGCAGCGGAAATCGAAGCGGAGCGCCACGTAGCCGAAATCCTCCATCATCTGGGCCTGAAGCTCTGCGTGGCTTTCGTCCTTCGAGCCCACGAAGCCGTGCAGGACGATGAAGGCGGGCAGCGGTTCGCCCGTGTAGCCGTCGGGCACATGGATCACGCCCGACAGTTTCAGCCCGTCGGATTCGAATGTCACCTTTTCCTGCATGCCGGTTCTCCTGTCGGGAAATGCGGGCCCCTGGTCAGCCGAGGTCCATGAACGGGAAGAAATGTTCCCGCCAGGGCAACGGCGCAGGCTCGCCCCAGACGTTCATGACGCGCACGTTGCCGGGGCGTTCGAGATTGGTGATGATGTTCGGCTCGAAATGGGCGTCGTCCGCGATCGTCGACATCGGACCCGCACATTCGACCATCGCCCCGCTCGAGTCGAGGTAATAGGCGAAGGTGTTGTCGCCGGGACGATGGCGGCCCGGCCCCCAGATCAGCTGCCGCTCGTGCAGGTCCAGCAGGTCGCCGAGGCGGCAGTACATCGAGAAGTCCGGGAACTCGAAGGAATAGTGGTGCAGGCCGGCGGCGTGGCTTTTGACGATCCCGAGGATGTGGTGCTGGCGGTTGCCGCCGTAAAGCCAGGTCAGGGCGTCGTTCACCATCTTCTCGGACAGGCGCACATCACCGATCGCCAGCAGCTGCGCGACCGTCGCCTGGGGATCGGGGCTGAGCAGGTTCATGTGGTCCAGCCGGCGTGGACCGACTCCCGGGGTGGCCGCCCGAGGGCGATGGATGTCATTGCGGATCGGCGTGTGAATCTCGAACAGAAGGCCCTCGGGCGTGGCAAAGGTCACGCCGGCATCCATGCACTCCATGCTCGGGGTCTCGGACACGATGCGGCACCCGGCGGCCTCGACGCGCGAGGCGGCGGTCCGGACCCCCTCGGCGGTCAGCGACTCGAGCCCGATGGTGTTGGTGGAATTCTCGCCGGCGGCGACGAACACCACCTCGGCCATGCGGCCATT
>JAUIIC010000055.1 GCA_030431935.1 Alphaproteobacteria bacterium
GGGCGTCCGCTGGCGCTGTCCGCGCCGGGCCGCTTCCTGCGCCACGTGGCCGCGCTGTTCGGCACGCCTCTGACGGCCGAGGCGCTGCTGACGCTTCTCAAGCACCCGCTGGCCGCCAGCGGCGGCGCCGACCGGGGCCCGCACCTGCGCCATACCCGCGAACTGGAGCTGCGCCTGCGCCGCTTCGGCCCACCCTATCCGGACGTCGCCGCGCTGGCCGCATGGGCCGCCAAGGGCGACGCCGACCGGCAGGCCTGGGCGCGCTGGGTGGCGGAAACGCTGACCGGGGCCGAAACCGTCGGCACCCGCCCGCTGGCCGACCATGTCGCGCATCACCTCGACCTGGCCGAACGCCTTGCCGCCGGGCCCGACGCCACCGGCAGCGGGGCGCTCTGGCTGGAACGCGCGGGCGAAAAGGCGCGGGCCGAAACCGACGCCCTGCGCCGCGAGGCCGGGCATGGCGGCGACATGCCCCCCGTGGAATACGCCGCGCTTTTCGACGCCATCCTGCAACGGGCAGAGGTGCGCGACAGCGTCACCGCCCACCCCGGCCTGATGATCTGGGGCACGCTGGAGGCCCGCGTGCAGGGTGCCGAGCTGATCGTCGCCGCCGGCCTGAACGAAGGCGTCTGGCCCGAGTCCCCCGCCCCCGATCCCTGGCTGAACCGGCAGATGCGGCTGCAGGCGGGACTTCTCCTGCCGGAACGGCGCATCGGGCTGTCGGCGCATGACTTCCAGCAGGCCATCGGCGCACCCCGCGTGGTGCTCAGCCGCGCCATCCGCGATGCCGAGGCGCAGACCGTGCCCTCGCGCTGGCTGAACCGGCTGGTAAACCTGTTGGGCGGCATATCCGAAGACGGCAAGACGGCGCTTGCCGCCATGCGCGCGCGCGGCAACGACTGGCTGGCGATGGCCGCCGCGCTCGACCGGGCCGATGCCGCCGTGCCGCCCGTCGCGCGTCCGGCCCCGCGCCCGCCCGTCGATGCCCGGCCCAAATCGCTGTCCATCACGCAGGTGCAGACCCTGATCCGCGATCCCTTCGCGATCTACGCCCGCCACGTGCTGGGCCTGAAACCGCTCGATCCCCTGCGCCAGTCGCCCGACGCCCCCCTGCGCGGCACCGTCATCCACAGGATCCTCGAACGCTTCGTCGATGAGGTGCCGCTGGCGGACCTTCCCGCCGCGCGCGCCGCGCTTCTGTCCATCTCGGACCAGGTGCTGGCCGAGCAGGCGCCCTGGCCCGCCGCCCGCCGCCTCTGGCGCGCCAAGATCGCCCGTTTCGCCGACTGGTTCCTGGCGCAAGAGACCGGGCGCAGGCAAACCGCCGCCCCCCTTGCGCTGGAACACACCGGACGGCTGGACGTGCCCGACCTCGACTTCACCCTGACGGGCAAGATCGACCGGGTGGACCGCGCCGAGGACGGCACGCTGACGATCTACGACTACAAGACCGGCAGCGCGCCCTCGGTCAAGCAGCTGCGCCACTACGACAAGCAGCTGCACCTTGCCGCGCTGATGGCAGAGGCCGGCGCGATAGAGGGCGTGCCCGCCGCGCGGGTCGCCGCCGTCGCCCATATCGCGCTGGGGGCCAAGCTGTCGGACACCCCCGTGAACCTGGAGCCGGACGAGCTTGCACAGGTAAGGGACGAGTTCCGCACCCTCCTGTCGGCCTACCGCCAGCGCGCCCAGGGCTATCCCTCGCGCCGCGCGGTGGACCCGCAACGCGGGCCGGGCGACTACGACCACCTTGCGCGGCACGGCGAATGGGACGACGCCGATCCGCCCTGGCCGGTGGAGGTGGGCGAATGAGCATCGACGACGCCAGCATCGCCCAGCGCCTTGCCGCCGACCCGGACGCGTCAACCTGGCTGTCGGCCAATGCCGGATCGGGCAAGACCCGCGTTCTGACCGACCGCGTGGCCCGGCTTCTGCTGAACGGCGTCGACCCCCAGCACATCCTCTGCCTGACCTACACCAAGGCCGCCGCGTCAGAGATGCAGAACCGCCTTTTCACCCTTCTGGGCAAATGGGCGCTGAAAGAGGATGCCGACCTGCGCAAGGCCCTGTCGGAGCTGGGCGAGACCGGCCCGATCGACGCGGCGCGGCTGGCGCAGGCCCGCCGCCTCTTCGCCCGCGCCATCGAAACGCCCGGCGGCCTGCGCATCCAGACGATCCACTCCTTCTGCGCGTCACTTCTGCGCCGCTTTCCGCTGGAGGCCGGGGTCACGCCGCAGTTCACCGAAATGGACGATCGCGCGGCGGAACTTCTGCGTGCCGAGGTCGTGGAACGGATCGCCGAGGGCCCCGACGCCCCCGCGCTCGACGCGCTGGCCGCCGAGTACACCGGCGACGACCTTGGCCAGCTGACCCGCGCCCTGATCGACGACAAGGAGTCCTTCGCCGCGCCCGTCACGCGGGACGACTGCCTTGGCTGGTTCGGGCTGGCCCCGGGCACCACCGAGGATGCAATCCTTGCCAGCGTGTTTGACGGCGGTGAACCTGCGCTCCTTCGCGCGCTGGTCCCGATTCTGATGTCCAGCGACAAGGTCACTGACACCCGCGCCGGAGAAAGGCTGGCCGCGATTGTCCCGACTGTGCCGTCGCCGGGCGCGTTCCTTGCCCTGTCCGATCTCCTTCTGTTCGGCGATGGCGCAAAGGTGCCGCGCGGCGCAAAGATCGGCAGCTTCCCGACCAAGGGAACCCAGGCGCGGCTTGGCCCACACCTCGACGCGCTGAATGACCTGATGTCGCGGGTCGAAGACGCTTTCCCCCGCTATCGCGCCTTCAACGCCGCCCGCCGCAGCCATGCCCTGCACCGCTTTGCCGCCGCCTTCCTGCCCGCCTATGACTCCCGCAAGGCCGCGCGCGGCTGGCTGGATTTCGACGACCTGATCCTGAAGACCCGCGATCTTCTGACCGATCCCCGGGTGGCGGCCTGGGTGCTCTACCGGCTCGACGGCGGGCTCGACCACATCCTGGTGGACGAGGCGCAGGACACCAGCCCGACCCAGTGGCAGGTGATCGCCGCGCTGGCGCAGGAAATGGCATCGGGCATCGGCGCGCAGGACGACCGCTTGCGCACGATCTTCGTGGTGGGCGACCAGAAACAGTCGATCTACTCCTTCCAGGGCGCCGACCCGGCGGAATTCGACCGCATGCGCCGGCATTTCGCCGACCGCCTCGCACCGCCCGGACCGGGGCTGGCCAACCGCGCGCTGGAGTTCTCCTTCCGCTCCTCGGACGCGATCCTGCGGCTCGTGGATCACACCTTCGCCGCATGGCGCGATCCGCAGGGCCCCCAGCCCGACATGCGCCACCGCGCCGTCTTCGACACCAAGGCAGGGCGCGTCGATCTCTGGCCCGTGGTGGAACCCTCGGGCAATCCGGAGGACCTGGACTGGTTCGACACCGCCGACCGGCCCGGCGACACGCACCACAGCACACGGCTCGCCCGCGCAATCGCCGAGGCCATCGCGGACATGATCGGCAGCGCCGCCGTCCCCGACCGCGACGCGCCCGGCGGCTGGCGCCCGCTGCGCGCGGGCGACGTCATGATCCTGGTGCAGCGCCGGTCCGCCCTGTTTCACGAGATCATCCGCGCCTGCAAGGCGCGCAACCTTCCCGTCGCCGGCGCCGACCGGCTCAAGCTGGGCGGAGAGCTTGCGGTGCGCGACATCGGCGCGCTCCTGTCCTTCCTCGCCACGCCAGAGGATGACCTGTCGCTCGCCGCCGCGCTCCGCTCGCCGCTTTTCGGCTGGGACGAAGGCGCGCTTCACGACCTCGCCGCCGGGCGCGCGGAACCCTACCTCTGGCGCGCCCTGCAATCGCGCAAGGCAGAGTTCCCCGAAACGCTGTCCACGCTGGAGGCGCTGCGCAATGCAGCCGACTTCCTGCGCCCCTACGACCTGATCGAACGTGTCCTGATCCGCCACGACGGGCGCCGCCGCCTGCTTGCGCGCCTGGGACCGGAGGCAGAGGACGGCATCGACGCGCTCCTGTCGCAGGCGCTGGCCTACGAGCGCACCGACGTGCCCAGCCTGACCGGCTTTCTGACCTGGCTGCAGACCGACGATGTCGAGGTCAAGCGCCAGCTCGACAGCGCGGGCGACCAGATCCGGGTAATGACGGTGCATGGCGCCAAGGGGCTGGAATCGCCCGTGGTGATCCTGCCCGACACCGCGAAACGCAACGCGCCCCGCGACGCCGACATCCTGCACCTTGCGGGGGGACAGGCCGTCTGGCGCAGCCCCGCCGCCGACCAGCCCGCCGCGATGAAAGAGGCCGCCGCCGCCGCCCGCCAACGCCAGGAAGAGGAACGCCTGCGCCTTCTCTACGTCGCGATGACCCGCGCGGAATCCTGGCTGATCGTCTGCGCGGCGGGCGACGTGGGCGACGCGGGCCAAAGCTGGTATCGCCTGATCGAGGATGGCCTGACCCACGCGGGCGCGGTCACCGCCGACCAGCCCACCGGCCCAGGCCTGCACTTCGCACCGCTCGGCTGGCGCGCCGGTGTCCCGGGCACCGCCAGCGACGCGCCGCCGCCCGCCGTCGCGCTGCCCGCATGGGCCAGCGCGCGCGCCGCGCCCGCCCCGCGTCCCGCCGGGCCGCGCGCGCCCTCGGACCTTGGCGGCCCAAAGGCCCTGCCCGGCGAAATCGCGCCCACCGGCGATGACGACCCGCTGCGCCGGGGCCGCCAGATCCACCTGCTTCTGGAACACCTGCCGCTTGTCCCCCGCGACGGCTGGACCGATCTGGCCCGCGATCTCCTGACCGTGGGCGAGGACGCCGTCACCCTGGCAGAGGCCGACGCGCTTTGCGCCGATGCCGCCCGCGTGCTCGAGGCGCCGGACCTTGCCCCGCTTTTCACCGCCGATGCGCTGGCCGAGGTGGCGATCACCGCCCACCTGCCCGAGATCGGCGCGCGCATCCACGGCGCGGTGGATCGCCTGCTGATCGACGGCGCGCGCGTTCTGGCCGTGGACTACAAGACCAACCGCATCGTGCCCGACACCCCGGCGCAGGTCCCCGAGGGCCTGATGCGCCAGATGGGGGCCTATGCCGCCGCGCTGGCGCAGATCTATCCCGGCCGCCGCGTCGAGGTCGCGATCCTCTGGACGGCACTGCCCCGGCTCATGCCCCTGCCGCACGATATGGTGAGGTCCGCACTGGCCCGGACCGGCACATCTTGACGCGGCGGGACCCCGTCCATAACTTCCGCCCCCAAACCCGAATGCCAAGGAGCAGGCCATGAGCACCGTAGCGGTCACCGACGACACCTTCGACGCCGAAGTACGCAACTCCGACATTCCCGTCGTGGTCGATTTCTGGGCCGAATGGTGCGGCCCCTGCAAGCAGATCGGCCCCGCGCTCGAAGAACTGTCCGAGCAGTATGCCGGCAAGGTGAAGATCGCCAAGGTCAACGTCGACGACAACCCGAACTCGCCCGCCGAACTGGGCGTGCGCGGCATCCCGGCGCTGTTCCTGTTCAAGGACGGCCAGGTCGTGTCGAACAAGATCGGCGCCGCGCCCAAGGCCGCGCTGGACAACTGGATCAAGGAATCGATCTGATCCGATCCGATCCGGCGGCGCGCGGCCCCGCGCGCCTTCAGATATCCCAGCCGCGCCGGCGCACGGTCTTCAGGATCTGCGCCGGCGCGTCCTGTTTTCCGGCGTTGATCGCCATCTCCTGCAGGAACCAGTAAAGATAGCGCGCGAAATCGGGCCGGGCCTCTCGCGCCTGCCGGATCGCCTCGGCCGAGCCCAGCACATCCACCCGCGCCGCGATGTGGTGAAAGTCGATCCGCGCGAACAGAACCGCCGGTTTCTCGTGGAAATAGCCCTGAAAGGCGACCGCCGAGTTCTGGGTGATGACCATATCGCAGCCCGGCAACAGCACCTCGGGCGGCTCTGCCGACAGCTCCAGCCGCGGATGCGTCCGCGCCAGCCGGTCCAGCGCCTGCAATTCCGCCGGTGCGTAGACCTCCTTGGGATGCAGCGTCACGCGAATGCGCCCGGGCACCTCTGTCAGCACCTCGCGCAGCATGTCGATGGGCGCCACGGTCTGGAAACTGCGCCGCTCCAGCAGCCGCCCCTGCAACGGCACATAGACATAGCCGCCCGGCTCGGCCGCTGGCACCGCCGCGCCGAACAGCCGCCGCCGCCAGAACCCGGCAAAGCGCGCGGCCTCGTCGGGGTCGATCGCGGCGGGATCGAAGGCCGCCATCGCCACCTCGGTCTGCCAGCGCCGGTTGGTGCGCTCGATCCGCCAGAACGGATAGACATAGGCCCGCCGCGTGGTAAGCGCCCGGGGATGCGGCGGCTCCTGCATGTGAAAGAGCGCGTATCCCGGCCGCGCGACAGAGGCGAGCCGCTCTGCCACCGAATCCTCGCGCAGCGCCACCCGGACTCCGGCGCTCTCGAACGCGGCCCGGACCTGCGCGATGTAGTTGTGCTGCCCGCGCTCCACCGACCGGCGCAACGCGTCGTCAAGGTAGATGTCGATGCTGCGGGTACCGCTCACCCCCCGCACCTAAGCCTCCGGCCCCCCGGGGACAAGCGCCCGCCTTGTGCCGCGCCCGCCCGCCGTCCATATACCCGTGACGAAAGGAGCCCCCGATGCACGACACATCCTTCCCCGGCTGGCACGGCACCACGATCCTCGGTGTCAAGAAGAACGGCAAGGTGGTGATCGCCGGCGACGGCCAGGTCAGCCTTGGCCAGACCGTCATCAAGGGCTCGGCCCGCAAGGTCCGCCGCCTCTCGCCCGGCGGCTTCCAGGTGCTGGCGGGCTTCGCCGGGTCCACCGCCGACGCCTTCACGCTTCTCGAACGGCTCGAAGCCAAGCTCGAGGCCGCCCCGGGCCAGCTTCAGCGCGCCGCCGTGGAACTCGCCAAGGACTGGCGCACCGACAAGTACCTGCAAAAGCTCGAAGCGATGCTGATCGTCTCGGACGGCGCGGCGCTTTACGTCATCACCGGCGCCGGCGACGTCCTTGAGCCCGAACATGACGTGGCCGCCATCGGGTCGGGCGGAAACTATGCGCTGGCCGCCGCCCGCGCCCTGATCGACAGCGATCTCGACGCCGAGACCATCGCGCGCCGCGCCATGGCCATCGCCGCCGACATCTGCGTCTACACCAACGGCAACCTGACGGTGGAAACGCTGGGCTAGGCTCTACCCCCGCGGCGTCACGCGCAGGACGCCGCCGCGCGGATCGTCCCACAGAAGCAACAGCGCCCCGTCCCGCGCCACCTCCACGTCGCGGATACGCCGCTCTCCTTCCAGGAACCGCTCCTCGCCCACGACGCGCGTGCCCTCCAGCCGCAGCCGCACCAGCCCGCCGGGGTTCAGCGACCCGATCAGCAGGTTGCCCGTCCAGTCGGCGAACATCGCGCCGTCGTAGAACACCATGCCGCCCGGCGCGATCACCGGGTCCCAGTAATACCTCGGCTCCTCGACGCCCGGCGCGCGCGCCGCGCCGCTGCCCACGGCAGAGCCGCCATAGTTCACGCCATAGGACACGACCGGCCAGCCGTAGTTCGCGCCCCGCACCGACAGGTTCAGCTCATCGCCCCCCGCCGGCCCATGCTCGATGGTCCAAAGCTCGCCCGTCCCCGGCCGCATCGCCGCGCCCTGCGGGTTGCGATGCCCCAGCGTCCAGATCTCGCCGCGCGCGCCCGCCTGCCCGGCCAGCGGGTTGTCCGCCGGAACGCCGCCGTCCAGCCGCACCCGCACCACCTTGCCATAGGTGCTGGCCGGATCCTGCGCCAGCACGCGCTCGGCCCGGCCCGACCGCTCTCCGGTGGTCACGAACGCATGCCCCGCCCCGTCGAACACGATCCGGCTGCCGTAATGCATCGGGCTGGCGCTGGCCGGCACCTGCACGAAGATATCCTCGACCTGCGATACCTCGGTCAGGTCCGCCGACAGCACGCCCCGCGCCGCCGCGGTCGCGCTCATCCCCTCGCCCACGGGCTTGGCATAGGTCCAGTAGATCCGCCGGTCGGTCGCGAACTCCGGCCCCACCGCCACATCCAGCAGCCCGCCCTGCCGCGACGCCACCACCTCTGGCAGCCCGCGCAAGGGCGCCGACAGCGCGCCATCCTCGGCCATCACCCGCAGCCGCCCGGGCCGTTCCGTGACCAGGTAGCCGCCGCCCGGCAGCGCCGCGATGCCCCAGGGGTTCTGCAACGGCCCCGACAGCACCTCGACCTCCAGCGCCACGCCCGACAGCATCGCCGGCGCCCGCGTCTGCCCGTCGAAGGCCGGGGCGAAACCGGCGTTCGGGCGGCCCTGGTCCACCGGGGCCTGCGCCAGTGCCGGCCCGGCCACGCCCAGCACCAGCCCAAGGATCATCGCGTATCGCATCGGTCGTCCTCCATCCGGGGTGTTCTCCCTTAGATGGGGCGCGATCCCGCCTTCGCCAGCCTCGCGCAGGCCCAGCGCGCGGCATCCGCCACCGCCGGATCCGGGTCATCCACCAACGCCCGCACCGCGTCCATCAACGCCGGATCGCCCGAATTGCCGATCGCATAGGCCACGTTGCGCACGAAGCGGTCCCGCCCGATCCGCTTGATCGGAGAGCCCGAGAACCGCGCCCGGAACCCCGCGTCGTCCAGCGCCGCCAACTCGGCCAGCGGCGGCGCCAGCAGATCGTCGCGCGCGGCGTATTTCTGCTCGGACGCGGCCACCGCGAACTTGTTCCACGGGCAGACCGCAAGACAGTCGTCGCAGCCATAGATCCGGTTGCCCAGCCCGGGGCGCAACTCCTCGTCGACGGGCCCGCGATGCTCGATCGTCAGATAGGACACACAGCGCCGCGCATCCAGCTGATAGGGCGCCGGAAACGCATCGGTCGGGCAGATCTCAAGGCAGGCGGTGCAACTGCCGCAATGCCCGGTCTCCGGCGCATCCGGCGCCAGCCTCACCGTGGAAAACAGCGCCCCCAGGAACACCCAGTTCCCCAGGCCCCGGCCCAGGAGGTTGGTGTGCTTGCCCTGCCAGCCCAGCCCCGCCGCCTGCGCCAGCGGCTTTTCCATCACCGGGGCGGTGTCCACGAACACCTTGATCTCTTCTCCCGGCGCCTGCTCCAGCAACCAGCGGCCCAGCGCCTTCAGCCGCTTCTTCACCACATCGTGATAGTCGCGGTTCTGCGCATAGACCGAAATCGCCGCCCGGTCGCGCCGCTCCAGCACCTCCAGCGGGTCATGCGCAGGGGTGTAGGCCTCGGCCAGCATCACCACCGACCGCGCCGCGGGCCAAAGTGCGGCGGGGTTCCCGCGCCAGTGCCGCCGCTCTTCCATCCAGGTCATCTGCCCGTGCCGCCCCGCGGCGACAAAGGCCTCCAGCCGTCCGGCCGCCTCGGGGATCGCGCCCGGCACCGTCACGCCGACGCCGGAAAACCCCAGCCGCCGCGCCTCGGCCTTCAGCCGCGCCGTCAGGTCCGGCGCCATCGCCCCGGGCTTCTTCTGTTCGGAAATACTCTCGGGGGGGGCCGCGCCTCCGGCGCGGGTGGGGGGCAGACAGCCCCCCTGCAACGGCCGGGATCAGAAATCCAGGTCGGCATAATGCGGCGGCGGCGGAAAGCCAGGGATCTGGTCGGCCAGGATCGAACGGAAGGCGGGCCGCGACTTTATCTTGGCGTACCAGTCCTTGACGTTGGCGTTGCGGTTCCAGTCCACGTCGCTGATGTAGTCCAGCGTGGACAGGTGCGCGGCTGCCGCGAAATCGGCCAGCGTCAGCGCGTCGCCCGCCAGCCAGCGCCGTTGTTCCAGCAGCCAGCCCATGTAATCGAGGTGATACTTGATCTTCTGCGCGCCGGTCTTGACGTTGCGGCTGTCGGGATAGCCCTGCCCCATGACCTTCTTGTTCACCCGCTCGTACAGCAGCTTCGACGTCACCTCGTGGTGAAACTTGTCGTCGAACCAGGTCACCAGGCGGCGCACCTCATAGCGCGCCTCGGGCCCTTTCGGCATCAAGGGCGGATCGGGATGCAGCTCTTCGATCAGCTCGCAGATCGCCGCGCTCTCCGAAAGGGTGCGCCCGTTCATCTTCAGCACCGGCACCTTGCCCGCCGGGTTGCGGCGCAGGAACTCCGGCGAGGCCTCCCAGTAGCGTTCTTCGACCAGCTCGACCTCTATGCGCTTTTCGGCCAGCGCAAGGCGCACCTTGCGGCAGAACGGGGACAGGGGGACGTGGAACAGGCGTGTCATCGCGAAATGTGGCTCGATGGGATGTGCCCCGCCTCAATGCCGTGCCGCGCCGGGCAGTTCAACCGGGTTGATGCGCCGGGCGGCACCGAAGGTTTCAGCCGTCCCGCTGAAAGCACGCCGCGCGCCCGTCCGCGTCGATGGTCGCCGCGCCGTCCATGATCGCCGCCGTCCGCCGCCGCACGAAGTCCGAGGGCCGGCTGGCCGACCGCCCCTTGGGATCGGGCAGGATCGCGGCCAGCCGCGCGGCCTGGGTGGACGACAGGTCCGCGGCGGCCACGCCGAAATAGTGCAGCGCGGCGGCGCGCACCCCGAACACGCCCTCGTCGAACTCGGCCACGTTCAGGTAGACCTCGACGATCCGCTCCTTCGACCACAGAAGCTCGACCAGCGGCGTCAACAGCGCCTCCAGCGCCTTGCGCGGCCAGCTGCGCCCCTGCCAAAGGAACACGTTCTTCACGACCTGCTGGCTGATGGTCGAAGCGCCGCGTGCCGCGCCATCCTCCAGCGCGGCGCGAATCGCCGCCATGTCGAAGCCCCAGTGCAGGCAGAAATTGGCATCCTCCGCCGCCACGACCGATCGCGCCATCACCGGCGCGATGTCCTCCAGCGGCGCCCAGGCATGGTCCACCCCGCCCAGCCGCCGCGCCTCGGCGGCCATGTAGGGCGTCGTCGGCGGGTTCAGGAACGCGGGCGCGCCGACGATCAGCAGGACGACGGCGCACAGGATCAGGATCCCGCGCCGCAGCCACCGCCGCCACGACCGGCGGCCCGCCCGTTTCCCGGACGCGCCCTTGGGGGATCGTTTCGCCTTTTTCGCCACGGGTCCCCCATGCCCGCGGTCCGGCGCGCGGTCAAGCGTGCCGGATCAGCCCGAGCAGGCCCAGACCCGGATATAGCAGTCGCGCCCGCCATACTGCCGGCACCAGCTGAGCGCCCCGGATTCGGCACTTCCCCGGTTTCCGCCGGTAGACCAACCCCACGCCCCGTTGCTGGCCTGCGAAATCGCCGCACATTCGTTGTAGAACGTGAAGATCTGGTCGCAGTACCCGCCGCACTCGTTCCAGACGCGATTGTAGGCATCCGATTCGTAGGTATACCCCGCCGACCAGCCATAACCATCGCCGGTGGTGTCGATCCCCACCGCACCCCATTCCGCACTGGCCGCACCCGCCGTCATCGCCACACAGACGGCAATCGCCGCCCCACGCACCATCGTTCCCACCCTCATGTCGGTCCTCCATACCCGAATGGTATTCATCATTGGACCACACAAGACCCCGGGCAAACGAAATCGGGGCCGCCCCGACAGGACGGCCCCGAACCGATGCAACCATGTCAGCCCTGGATCAGGCGCGCGCTTCGGCCTCCTGCAGGGCAAGCGGATGCTCCAGCTTGTTGAGCATCTCCCTGGGGCAGACCTGCACGAACCCGCCCAGCGCCACGTCCCAGTTCTGCAGGATCTCGGCGGCGCGGCGGCTGCGGGTCTCGGCAGCGTGCCGCTCGATCAGACCACGCAGCTGCGCCTCCCAATGCGGCACGGTCACCGGGCAGGTCACCAGCGTTTCCATGTTCATCATGTCCGCCGATGCACCCTCGGGGTCATAGAGGTAGGCCATGCCGCCGGTCATCCCCGCGCCAAAGTTCGCGCCGATCGACCCAAGGATCACAGCGACACCGCCGGTCATGTATTCGCAACCGTTCGACCCGCAGCCCTCGATCACCACCTTGGCGCCAGAGTTGCGCACGGCGAACCGCTCTCCGGCCCGGCCCGCGGCAAACAGGTAACCGTCGGTCGCGCCATAAAGCACCGTGTTGCCGATGATGGTGTTCTCGGCGGCGACCAGCGGGCTGGCCATCGGCGGGCGCACCACGATGGTGCCCCCCGACAGGCCCTTGCCCACGTAGTCGTTGGCGTCGCCCGACACCTCCAGCTTCAGGCCCGGCGCGGCGAAGGCGCCCAGCGACTGGCCCGCGCTGCCCGACAGCTTCACCGTCAGGTGGTCGGGCTGCAGGCTGTTGCGCATCCCGAACCGCTTGACGATGTGGCTGGAGACCCGCGTGCCGATGGTCCGGTCGGTGTTGCGCACTGCATAGGACAGCTGCATCTTCTCGCCGTCTTCAAGGAAGCGCGCGGCATCCTTGACGATCTCGGCGTCCAGCGTGTCCGGCACCGCGTTGCGCGGCTTGTCCCGGTCGTAGACGATCTTGTCCGCCCCATCGACCGTGATGAGCAGCGGGTTCAGGTCAAGGTCGTCCAGATGCGCCGAACCACGGCTGACCTGGCTGAGAAGGTCGGCGCGCCCGATCACGTCGGCCAGGGACCGCGCCCCGATGCTGGCCAGCACCTCGCGCACCTCCTGCGCGTAGAAGGTGATGAGGTTCACCACCTTGTCCGCGTTGCCGGTGAACTTCTCGCGCAGCCGCTCGTCCTGGGTGCAGACGCCGACCGGGCAGGTGTTCGACTGGCACTGGCGCACCATGATGCAGCCCATCGCGATCAGCGCGGCCGTGCCGATGCCGTATTCCTCGGCCCCCATCATCGCCGCCATCACGATATCGCGCCCGGTGCGCAGGCCCCCGTCGGTCCGAAGCGTGATGCGGCCCCGCAGGTTGTTCATCGCAAGGACCTGGTGCGCCTCTGTCAGGCCCATTTCCCACGGCAGGCCGGCATACTTGATGCTGGTCGCGGGGCTGGCCCCGGTGCCGCCGTTATGGCCCGAGATCAGGATCACGTCGGCTTTGGCCTTGGCCACGCCCGCCGCGATCGTGCCGACGCCGCTGGCCGCCACAAGCTTGACCGTCACCTTGGCGCGCGGGTTGATCTGCTTGAGGTCGTAGATCAGCTGCGCCAGGTCCTCGATCGAATAGATGTCGTGGTGCGGCGGCGGCGAGATCAGCGTGACACCCGGCGTCGAATGCCGCAGCCGCGCGATCAGCTTCGTCACCTTCATGCCGGGCAGCTGGCCGCCCTCGCCGGGCTTGGCGCCCTGGGCGACCTTGATCTCCAGTTCCTCGCAATGGTTGAGGTATTCCGCCGTCACGCCGAACCGGCCCGACGCCACCTGCTTGATCTTGGCGCTGGGGTTGTCGCCGTTGGATTCGGGCGTGAAATGCGCCGGGTCCTCGCCGCCCTCGCCGGAGTCCGACTTGGCGCCGATCCGGTTCATCGCGACGTTCAGCGTCTTGTGCGCCTCGGGCGACAGCGCGCCAAGGCTCATCCCCGGCGTGACGAACCGCTTGCGGATCGAGGTGATCGATTCCACCTCGTCCAGCGGCACCGGCTTGCCCAGGGGCTTGAAGTCCAACAGGTCGCGCAGGTGGATGGGCGGCATCGCCCGCATCTTGGCGGAGAACTGCTTCCACATCTCATAGCTCGCCCGGTCGCAGGCGGCCTGCAACAGGTGCATGCCCTGTGCGTCCCAGGCGTGCGTCTCGCCCGACCGGCGCGCCTTGTAGAAGCCGCCGATGGGCAGCACGTCGGCGCCGCCGCGCCAGCCGCGCGCGTGGACCTCGACAAGCTTCTTCTGGATGCCGCTGACCCCGATTCCGGAAATCCGGCTGGGCATGCCGGGGAAATATTCCGCCACCATCGCCCGGCTCAGGCCCACGGCCTCGAAGTTCAGGCCGCCGCGATAGGACGACACCACCGAAATGCCCATCTTGGACATGATCTTCAGAAGGCCCTGGTCGATGGCGGTGCGATAGCGTGCCACGGCCTCGGTCAGCGGGCCGTCCAGCAGGCCGCGCTCGATCCGGTCGGCCAGGCTGTCCTCGGCCAGGTAGGCGTTGACCACCGTCGCGCCGCAGCCGATCAGCACGGCGAAATAATGCGGGTCGATGCATTCCGCCGACCGTACCGCGACCGAACAGAAGGTCCGGAGCCCCTTGCGCGTCAGCCAGGAATGCACCGCGCTGGTGGCCAGGATCATCGGCATCGGCACCCGGTCCGCGCTCTGGTGCTGATCGGTCAGCACCAGGTGGCCGGCACCCGAGCGCACGGCATCCTCGGCTTCGGCCCGGATGCGCGCCAGGCCTTCGGACAGGGCCCGCGCCCCGCCGTCCAGCGCGAACGTGCAGTCGATCTCGACCATCGAGTCGTCGAAGGCCTGCATCAGCCGGTCGAACTGGGCATTCGCCACGAACGGGCTTTCCAGCACGATGATCTCGGTCTGGCTGCTGTCCTCGTCCAGCACGTTCTTGAGGTTGCCGAACCGCGTCTTCAGGCTCATCACCCGATGCTCGCGCAGGCTGTCGATGGGCGGGTTCGTCACCTGGCTGAAGTTCTGGCGGAAGAAATGGCTGAGCGGCCGGTACTTTTCCGACAGCACCGCGGACGGCGTGTCATCGCCCATCGAGGCGACGACTTCCTTGGCGTCCTCGGCCATCGGCGCCAGCACCTGTTCCAGTTCCTCGAGGCTGTAGCCCGCCGCGATCTGCCGCTTACGCAGCTCGGCCCCGGTGAACAGCGGGGTCTCGACGATCTGGTCCAGCTCGTCGTCCAGCTCGTTGATCTTGCCCACCCAGTCGCCGAAGGGCTGCGCGGCGGCCAGCTTGTTCTTGATGTCGGTGTCGTGGAACAGCTTGCCCTCTGCCATGTCCACGGCCAGCAGTTGCCCGGGCCCCAGCGCGCCCTTCTCCACCGCCGTCGATTCGTCGGTGGGCACCATGCCCGCCTCGGACCCGGCGATCACCAGCCCGTCGCCAGTCACGACATATCGCATCGGGCGCAGCCCGTTGCGGTCGAGCCCCGCGCAAACCCAGCGGCCATCGGTCATCGCCAGCGCGGCGGGGCCGTCCCACGGCTCCATCACCGCATTGCAGTAGGAATACATGTCGCGCCAGGCCTCGGGCAGCTCGCGCGCCTGCTTCGACCAGCTTTCCGGGACCAGCATCGTCTTGGCCATCGGCGCGTTGCGCCCGGCGCGCACCAGCACCTCGAACACCGCGTCAAGCGCCGCCGAATCCGAAGACCCCTGCGCGATGATCGGCTTGATGTCCTCTGCCATGTCCCCGAACGCGCCCGACGCCATCCGGATCTCGTGGCTCTTCATCCAGTTGACGTTGCCCTTCAGCGTGTTGATCTCGCCGTTATGGGCCAGCATGCGGAACGGCTGGGCCAGCCACCACTGCGGGAAGGTGTTCGTGGAATAGCGCTGGTGGTAGATCGCGAAAGCGCTTTCGAACCGCTCGTCCTGCAGGTCGGGATAGAACTCGGCCACCTGCTCGGCCAGCATCATGCCCTTGTAGATGATCGACCGGCAGGACAGCGACGCCAGATACAGCGTCGGCACCTGCGCAGCCAGCGCCGCCTTCTCGATCCGCCGCCGGATCACGTAAAGCTCGCGCTCGAACGTGTCCTCGTCCACGCCCTTGGAGTTCGAGATCAGGATCTGCTCGATCTCGGGGCGGGTGGCGTTGGCCTTTTCGCCCAGCACGTCGACGTTCACCGGAACATGCCGCCAGCCGTAGATGTAATACCCCATCCGAAGTACTTCGGTCTCGATGATGGTGCGGCAGGTCTCCTGCGCGCCGAAATCGGTGCGCGGCAGGAACACCTGCCCCACCGCCAGCATCTCGCCGGGGCGCGGGTTGTGGCCGGTGCGCGTGATCTGGTCGTGGAAGAAGGCCACAGGGATCTGCACGTGAATGCCCGCGCCGTCGCCGGTCTTGCCGTCGGCGTCCACCGCGCCCCGGTGCCACACGGCCTTCAGCGCGTCGATCCCGTGTTCCACCACCTTGCGGCTGCGGGTGCCGTTGATCGACACCACCAGCCCCACGCCGCAGGACGCGTGCTCGTCCTCGGGACGATACAGCCCGTGCTCGGCCATGTAGGCGCGCTTGGCTTCCTCGCGCGCCACCCACTCGGCATCGTACTTGGTCATCACAGGTCTCCCTCGTCTATCCCGAAGCGGGCCAGCGTTTCCTTGCGGGTCAGCCGCGTGCGGTCGCCGGCATAGGCAAAGCTGTCCGGCTTGTGGTCGATGTAGATCTCGTTGTCGAAGTCGAAGCCCGAGGCGTCGTCGAACAGCCCCAGCGGCATCTCGATCGAGGCGGCCATCGGCCCCTCCATCGTCACGTGATAGTAAAGCGGCGATCCGCAGTCGCGGCACCAAGCCCGCTCCGCCCAGTCGGAACTTTGCAGCACGGCGATCCGGTCCGCGCCCTGCCAGTCCACCGCCGCACGCGGCACCGTCACCCCCAAAAGGGCCGATCCGGTCCAGCGCCGGCACATCTCGCAATGGCAGGCGCCGAAGGACGACGGCACGTCGCGCGCGGAAAACCGCACCGCCCCGCACATGCATCCTCCGGTCCGCATCGCCAAAGTTCCCTCGTCTCCTGCTGCCCGCCGTCAAGCGGTGGCAGCGCCTATTTCGACTGTTTCGGCCCGGCGCTCTTGCCCGGCACGATGTCGGGCTTGGCGGCGCAACCATATTTTGGAACGACAGCGCCGAACCCCGGCTCGCCCGGCTCGATGAACTCGACAGGCGTGTTGTCCCAGCTGTCGACCTCGCCGTTCTCGACCCATTCCTCCTGGCCCAGGAAATACAGCCCGTAGCCGGGGCTGAAATACTGGTAGCCCCGGCCCATCGCCGTCACCGTGCCGTCCGGCCCGGAAAAGACGTTGTGGTAATAGGTCCGTTCCAGCTCGACCCCGTCGATCTGCACCCGTTCGCCCAGCAGGACGTCCATGCCGCGCACACGGGTAAAGGTGACGCCGTCGTCCGGGCTGTCGCCGTCCGACAGAAGCTCGAAGTCATAGGCGTCCCAGCCCTGCGCCATGAGGTTTCTGGTAGAGATCGGGTCGGCGGTCGGATGCACCAGCCGCTCGCGCCAGCCGTCGCTCCACAGGGTATGCAGCCAGTTGAACTCTGCATCCAGGATGTTGGCGCTGAATCGGCCGTTCTCGTCATGGCTGGCGGTAAAGACATAGCCCGCCGGCGCGGCATCGCAGCGCCAGTAGTTGGCGACGAAACAGCCTTCCATCTGCACCGTAAGGAACCCGGTGCAACCTGCGGCGGGTTCCCACGCCTGCGCGTCGGCAGACTGTGAAAAAGCCGTGAACATCGCAGCCGCAGCAAAGGCCACCGCAACAGCGTCAGCACGGCTTACCTTTGTGAAATCCTGATCCGATTTCCGCGCCGACGCGATGCCGACGTTATGCCGACGTTGTGCCGACATCTATTCGGCCGCCACTTGGGCCGGCGCGTCGAACGCGGCCAGCATCGCGTCAGCGGCCTCGCGGCCGTCGCGGATCGCCCAGACGACAAGGCTTGCGCCCCGCACGATGTCACCCACGGCATAGACGCCCGGCAGACTGGTTGCATGGGTGCGGAAATCGGCGCGGATGGTGCCCCAGCGTGTCACGTCCAGCCCCTCGACACCCCAGAGTTTCGGCAGGTCCTCGGGCTCAAAGCCCAGCGCCTTGATGACCAGGTCGGCGCCCTCGGTATAGTCCGATCCCTCGATCAGCTCGGGCACCTGGCGGCCCGTGGCATCGGGTGCGCCAAGGCGCATCTTCTGCACGATCACGCCTTCCACGCTGTCGCCGGTGAACCCCTTGGGCGCCGAAAGCCACACGAAATCGACGCCTTCCTCTTCGGCGTTCTGAACCTCGCGCTGGCTGCCCGGCATGTTGGCCTTGTCCCGGCGATACAGGCACTTGACGCTGGTCGCGCCCTGCCGGATCGCCGTGCGCACGCAGTCCATCGCCGTGTCGCCGCCGCCGATGACGACCACGCGCTTGCCCTCGGCGTTCAGTTCGCCGCTGTCGAACTCGGGCACGTCGTCGCCAAAGCTCTTGCGGTTCGACGCGGTCAGATAGTCGATCGCGCGCACGATGCCGCCGGCGCCCACGCCGGGGGCCTGCAGGTCACGCGACTTGTAGACGCCGGTGGCGATCAGCACAGTATCATGGGCCGCACGGATCTCCTCGAACGAGATATCGGTGCCCACGTTGCAATTCAGCCGGAAGCTGACGCCGCCCTGCTCCAGCTGGTCGATCCGTTTCTGGACCACGTCCTTTTCCAGCTTGAAGCCGGGGATGCCGTAGGTCATGAGCCCGCCGGCGCGGTCGTAGCGGTCATAGACGGTCACCTGGATGCCCTTGCGCCGAAGCGCGTCAGCGGCAGCCAGCCCACCGGGACCGGCACCGATGATCCCCACGGATTCGGCACGTTCCTCGGCCGGCTTGATCGGCTGGACCCAGCCTTCTTCCCAGGCGGTATCGGTGATGTACTTTTCCACCGAGCCGATGGTCACGGTGCCGTGGCCCGACTGCTCGATCACGCAGTTGCCTTCGCACAGCCGGTCCTGCGGACAGATGCGGCCGCAGATCTCGGGAAAGGTGTTGGTCGCCTGGCTGATCTCGTAGGCTTCGCGAAGCCGGCCTTCCGCCGTCAGCCGCAGCCAGTCGGGGATGTTGTTGTGCAGCGGGCAATGGGTCTGGCAATAGGGCACGCCGCACTGGCTGCACCGGCCCGCCTGCTGCTCTGCCTTCTCGGCGGCATACTCGCCATAGATCTCGCCGAAATCCTTGCGCCGCAACTCCGGAGGCCGCTTCTCGGGCATCGCCCGCTCGACCGTCACGAACTGCAGCATCTTCTGCTTGGACATCGCAGATCACCTCCAATTTCCCAGAGCCGCCAATTAACCCGGTTGCAGAAAAATGAAAAGGCAAATGTGCTGACCTATTAATCAGCGATTCACTGCTGCGCCTCAGAAATCGTAAACAAATCCATAATTTTAGGTCAGCATGGTTTCCAAACATACAATTTTCCCTCACCCTGACCGTCGTCTAGGGTCGCGCCTGTTGATTCGCGGACGGTTTGGCCAATGGCGCTCTTTCACCTTTTCCTCGTGGCCGTCATCCAGGGTCTGACCGAGTTCCTGCCGGTGTCGTCCTCTGGGCACCTGATCCTGCTGCCCAAGCTGACGGGGCTTCAGGACCAGGGCTTGGCGCTGGATGTGGCCGTGCACGTGGGCACGCTGTTCGCCGTGGTGCTGTACTTCCGCTCGGACGTGGCCAGGGCCGTTGCCGGGGTGCCAAAGCTGCTGAAATGGCAGATCGACGACCAGAACGCCTGGCTTGCCCTGTGCCTGGCCATCTCGACCGTGCCGGTGGTGATCCTTGGGCTCATCATAAAGCTGACCGGCTTCGACGAGGCGCTTCGGTCCACCGCCGTCATCGGCTGGACCATGCTGATCTTCGGGCTTGTCCTCTACTGGACCGACCAGAAGGGGGCCACGTCCAGGACGGCGGAGCACTGGTCGCTGAAGGACGCTTTGGTTATGGGGCTTTGGCAGGCGCTGGCGCTGATCCCAGGCACCTCGCGCTCTGGTATCACGATCTCGGCGGCGCGGCATCTTGGCTACGCCCGGCACGACGCCGCGAAACTGGCCATGCTCATGTCGATACCGACGATCCTCGCGTCCGGCCTGGTGTTGTCGGTTGACGTGGTTGGCGCGGCGGACTGGGCACTGGCGCGGGATGCCGCCATCGCCGCCGCCTTTGCCTTTGGCGCCGCGCTTCTGGCGCTCGCCTTCATGATGCGGCTGCTTCGCAGCGTCAGCTTCACGCCCTACGTGATCTACCGCGTGGTGCTGGGCGTCGTGCTTCTGTGGTTCGCCTATGCCTAGCCGCGCAGCTTGCGGGCGGACGCCTTGATCGCGGCATACTGGCCCGACGGGCGATAGCACCAAAGGTAATCGGGCAGCACCGATTCCAGAGCGGTCGGCGCGATCCCCAGATCGGCAAAGCCCAGCGCGCCATCAGATACCACGTTGTCGCGCGCCAGGTTGCGCACCTGGTCCAGCGTCAGGGGTCCGGCGACAAGGCCGCCGCTGACCGCCTTCAGCACGTCGAAGGCACCGCCCATGACCCGCGCGACCCAGAACGGCACGTTCAGGATCAGCGCGCGGCGATGGATCACACCCAGCATCTGCTGCATCAGTTCCCTGAAGGTGTCCACATCCGGTCCGCCAAGCTCGTAGATGCCGGGCGCGGCCTGCCCGGTCACGCCCATGACCGCGGCCGCCGCCACGTCGTCCACATAGACGGGCTGGAACCGCGTGTCGGCCCCCACGATCGGCAGGACAGGTCCCATGCGCGCCATCGCGGCGAAACGGTTGAAGAACTGGTCCTCGGGTCCGAACACGATAGACGGCCGCATGATCACCGCTTTCGGCATGTGGCGCAGCACGCCGGCCTCTCCCGCCGCCTTGGTGCGGGCATAGGCGCTGTCGCTTTCGGCATCGGCGCCGATGGCCGAGACATGCACCATGCTGGCGATGCCGGCCTCGGCAGCCAGGCGGGCGATGCGCTCGGCCCCGTCGGCCTGCACCGCGGCGAAGCGGTTGCTTCCCTCTTCGGCCAGGATACCGACGCAGTTCACGACCGCGTCCGCACCCATCATCGCCTGGGCCACGCTGGCATCGTCGCGGATGTTGCAGAACACCGGCTCGACCTGTCC
>JAUIIC010000056.1 GCA_030431935.1 Alphaproteobacteria bacterium
TTTCCTCGGCCTCGGTCATGATGTCGATGTCGAGCGCGGTCAGCTGGCTGGCCAGCCGGACGTTCTGGCCGCGACGGCCGATGGCCAGCGACAGCTGGTCGTCGGGCACCACCACCTCGATCTTGCCGGCTTCCTCGTCGATGACGACCTTCGACACCTCGGCGGGCTGCAGCGCGTTCACAAGGAACGTCGCCTGGTCCTCGTTCCACGGGATGATGTCGATCTTTTCGCCCTGAAGCTCGTTCACCACGGCCTGCACACGGCTGCCCCGCATGCCGACGCAGGCGCCGACGGGGTCGATCGACGAATCATAGGAAATGACCGCGATCTTGGCGCGGCTGCCCGGATCGCGGGCCACGGCCTTGATCTCGATGATGCCGTCGTAGATCTCGGGCACTTCCATCTTGAACAGTTCCGCCATGAACTCGGGTGCGGTGCGCGACAGGAAGACCTGCGGGCCGCGCGCCTCGCGGCGGACGTCCTTGATGTAGCAGCGGATGCGGTCGTTCGGGCGATAGGTCTCGCGGCCGATCTTCTCGTTGCGGCGCAGGATGCCCTCGCCTTGGCCGATGTCGACGATGACGTTGCCGTATTCCTCGCGCTTGACCTGGCCGTTGATGATGGTGCCGGCGCGGTCCTTGAACTCCTCGTACTGGCGGTCGCGCTCGGCTTCGCGGACCTTCTGCAGGATCACCTGCTTGGCCGATTGCGCGGCGATCCGGCCCATCTCGACCGGCGGCACCTCGTCGACGATCGTGTCGCCCACCTTGGGGTCCGCGAGGTACTGACGCGCCTGTTCGACGGTCAGCTCGGCCTGGTAGTTTTCCAGCTCTTCATCGGCGACCACCGTGCGCACACGGGTGAACGTCGCCTTGCCGGTCTTGCGGTCGATGGACACGCGGATGTCCATCTCGCTGCCGTAGCGGCTCTTGGCGGCCCGGGCGAGGCTTTCTTCCATCGCTTCGATGACCAGCGCGGGGTCGATCATCTTCTCGCGCGCAACGGCTTCCGCCGTTTGCAGCAGCTCAAGCTGGTTGGCCGATGTGATTGCCATGTTCCTCAGTTCTCCTCAGAGCCGTTGTCGGTTTCGATCTCGTCGAACACCGTCTCGTCCACGCTGCCACCCTCGCCATGCCCCGACGCCTTGCGGGCGCGCAGCATGTCGCGGATCAGTTCATCCGTCAGGACCAGCTTGGCATCCGCAAGCCAGTCGAATCTCAGCCCGATGGTGCCCGCGTCGATCTCGACCAGCACCTCGCCATCCTCGACCCCTGCCAGCGTCCCGCGAAACCGGCGGCGGCCGTCTATCAGTTCGGTCGTTTCCAGTTTGGCCTCATACCCGGCCCAGGCGTCGAAATCCTTGAGCCGCGTCAGGGGCCGGTCGATGCCGGGGCTGGACACCTCCAGCGTATAGGCGTCGTCGATCGGATCCTCGACGTCGAGCACCGCGCTGACCGCCGTGGAAATCTCGGCGCAGTCGTCCACCTCGATCCCGCCTTCGGGGCGCTCTGCCATGATCTGGATGGTCTTTGTCCGACCGCCCAGCAGCCGCACGCGCACAAGCTCGAATCCCATGTGTTCGATCACCGGGCCGACGATTTCGGCAAGGCGTTTGTCGATGGCGGCTTTGGCGACGAGGTCTGTCATGGCTTCCTGGCGATCAGGCAAAAAAAAACGGGCGCGCGGCCCGTCGATATTTCCCGGTGGAGCCTTGGGGGTGGAGGCCAAGGCGCCGCTGTTGATCGGCATATAGCCGTGATGGCGCGGTCGCGCAAGTGGCGTCAGGCCATCCACCACCGTTCGGCGATGCGTGCGCTGTCCAGCGGCATCAGGTGCCCGATCGCCGGCCCGTGCGCCAGCCGTGTCGAGGCGGCGCCAAGGAACGGGGCGCTGACCGGGAAAAGCCATCCCCCATCCTCGGACATGCGGCGCAGGGCCTGGCCCAATGCGCCCGCGCGGGTCTCGGCATCGGCCGGGCCCAGCGCCGACTTCATCGCTGACGCGAAGGCGGCATCCGTCCAGCCTGTCTGGTTCAGCGGCGATCCGGGCGCGGTGACCAGCGCAAGGATCATGTCCTCGGTAGGCCGCCCGGCAAGAACCGTGGCGCGCAGCGGCGCATCGGCGGGGACCGCGTTCCGGTAATCCGCCGCCTGCACGTCGCGGATCCGAAGCGTGATCCCGGCCTCGGCGACCTGCAAGCGCATCAGCCGGGCAAGGTCCACCGCACCGGGAAACGCCGCGTCCGACACGAAAAGCTCTACCGTCAGCCCGTCATGCCCCGCCTCGGCCAATAGCGCGCGCGCCAGGGCCGGATCGCGGGGCGCGGCGCGCAGGTCGCCGGCAAGCGGTCCGTTCTGGGGGCCAAGCGGATGATCGGCCCAGACCTGTCCGGCGCCGCCGAACACCTCTGCCAGAAGGGCCGGCCGGTCGATGGCAAGCTTCATGGCCCGCCGCACACGCGGGTCGTCGAACGGCGCGATGTCGCTGCGCATGACGAAGCCCAGCACCTGGTTGCCCGGCGCGTCGATCGGCATCACGCGCCGGTTCGCCACCAGAAGCGCGCGGCTGCGCGGATCGAGATCGGCCGCAGCATCGACACGGTCGGTCAGAAGCGCGCGCAGGCGCGCCTCGGGATGGTTGAGCGCAAGAAACTCGACCTCCTCGAACCAGCCCGCGCTGCCGTCCTTGTAGTGGCGTGCCACCCGTTCGGCCAGGATGCGCCGCCCCGGCTCTGCCCGGCGCAGGCGGTAAAGACCGGTTCCGATCCCCTCGGCCATCGCCCGCGCGATATGTCCGCCGGGGTAGATCAGAAGATGCGGATCGCTCAGGTGATAGGGAAAGTTCGGGTTCCCGTGGCGCAGCGTGATCCGCAGCCGGTCGCGGCCAAGCGCGCGCATGTCCTCGATCGCCTCGACGAGGCAGCGCACCGGAGAGCCCGGATCGCGGTGCAGCGCGTAGGAGGCGATGACGTCGTCAGCCCCGAAGGCGCTGCCGTCATGAAAGGTCACGCCCTCGCGCAGGCGAAAGGTCCATTCGCGGGCGTCGGCGCTTGCCGTCCAGTCCTGCGCCAGTTCGCCGGTCAGGTGCCCCTCGGCGGTGACCTCGGTCAGCGTGTCGAACACGGCGCCGACCGCTGCAGAGGTCATGAACAGGCCGGCGTGGCGGCGGCTGTCCCAGCCATCGCCGGCAGAGGCCCCGCCGACGGCAAGCCTCAACCGCCCCCCGCGCCGCGCCCTTGCCTGCGCCGGCACACCCGCCGCGGCCAGCACCCCGGCCGCGATACTGCCGCTCAAGAGGCGCCGCCGGCTGACGCGATGCGCCGCGCTGCTTCGGCGCGCCTGCGGTGTCATTCCAGCGCCTCGATCCAGGCGTCGCCGCGCATCCGGTCCATAACCCGCACCAGCTCGATGCTGATTCCCGGCTCCGACAACGCATGCCCCGCCTTCGAGATCAGCGACAGGCCGGACGCGGGCCACGCCTGGTGCAGCCGGTAGGCCGAGGCAGGCGGGCAGATCATGTCATAGCGGCCCTGCACGATGACGCCCGGCGTGTCCGCGATGCGGTGCATGTTGGCCAGGATCGCGCCGTCCTGCTCCAGGAAACCGCCGTTGATGAAATAGTGGTTCTCCAGCCGGGCGAAGGCGCGGGCATAGTCCGCCGGGCTTTCGCCGCCAGAGCCGGTGGTGTTGTCGATCGACGCCAGCGCGTTTTCCCACGACGCCCAGGCGCGGGCGAAGCGGGTTTCCATCATCAGGTCGCCGGAGAACAGGCGGCGGTTGTAGGCCGCGATCAGGTCGTCCTGTTCATCCTCGGGCACCATCTGGGCAAAGCGGGCCCAGACCTCGGGCCAGAACTGCCCGGCGCCGCCGCCGTAGAACCAGCGCAATTCCGCCTGCGTCATCAGGAACACGCCGCGCAGCACCAGTGCCGCGGCGCGCTCCGGGTGGGTCTGCGCGTAGATCAGCGCAAGCGTCGCGCCCCAGCTGCCGCCAAAAACGATCCAGCGATTGATGCCCAGCGCCGTGCGGATCGCCTCGATGTCGCGGACCAGGTGCCAGGTGGTGTTCGCCTCGACGCTGGCATGGGGCCGCGACCGGCCGCAGCCGCGCTGGTCGAACAGGATCACCCTATAGAAACGGGGGTCGAAATAGCGCCGCATAGCGGGGCTGCATCCACCGCCGGGCCCGCCGTGCAACACGATCACGGGCACGCCGTCGGGCGCGCCGCACTGTTCGACGTACACGCGATGCCCGTCGCCCACCTCCATCATCCGCTGGTCAAACGGATCAATGGGCGGGTAGAGGAACTGCGCGGCGTTCTTGCGGTCCGGGACCTTGTCCATGTTTCCCCTATATAATGCCGCGACCGTCCCCGCCACGGGGGAATCTGCGCCACAGACACAGGAAACCCGCTCGCAATGCAAAGCACCGTCGATGCCGCCGAAGTCGCCAAGTTCGAGGCTATGGCCGCAGAATGGTGGGATCCGAACGGAAAGTTCCGCCCGCTGCACATGCTCAACCCCTGCCGGCTGGACTATATCACGCGTCAGATCGCCGCAGAATTCGATCGGGACCTGACCGGTCAGGCGCCCTTTGCGGGGCTGCGCATTCTCGACATCGGCTGCGGCGGCGGGCTGCTGTCGGAACCCATGGCGCGGCTGGGCGCCGAGGTGGTGGGCGCCGATGCGGCCGAACGCAACATTCCCGTGGCACAGGTCCATGCCGAACAATCCGGCCTGACCATCGACTATCGCCACACGACCGCCGAGGCGCTTGCCGCCGCCGGAGAGCAGTTCGACGTCGTGCTGAACATGGAAGTGGTCGAGCATGTGGCCGACCCGCTTGCCTATCTGACCGCCTGCCGGGAATTGCTGAAGCCGGGCGGGCTGATGACCTGCTCGACGATCAACCGCAACGCCAAGAGCTTTGCGATGGCGATCGTGGGGGCGGAATACGTCATGCGCTGGCTGCCCAAGGGCACCCATGAATGGGCCAAGTTCATCACCCCGGACGAGCTGTTCGACCTGATCGCGCGCGCGGGCCTGACGCCGGTGGACCGCAAGGGTTTCGTCTTCAATCCGCTGGGCTGGTCCTGGTCGATCTCGGACCGGGACCTGTCGGTGAACTACGTGACCGCCAGCACGAAACCCGCCTAGCCTTCGGCCAGGCTGGCCGACATCAGGTCGCGCAACTCTGGCGTGACCTCTGGCGTCAGGCCGAACCACAGCTTCCACGCGGGCGGCCCCTGGTGAAGCAACATCCCAAGGCCCCCGACGGTGCGGTTGCCGCGTGCCCGCGCCGCGGTCAAAAGCGGCGTTTCCTCGGGCACGTAGACGATGTCCGCCACCACGGCGTCGGGCCCAAGCGCATCGAGCGGCAGGTCCAGGGGCGGCTGCCCCTTCATGCCAAGGCTCGTGGTGTTGACCGCCAGCGCAGCGCCGTCCAGCGCGGCGGCGCGGTCCTGCCATGCAATGCGCCGGATCGGGCCGCCGATGGCCTCGATCACGCGGTCGGCGTGATCCGCCGTGCGGTTGACCAGCCGAACCTCTGGCACCCCGGCCTCCAGCAGCCCGTAGCACACCGCGCGCGCCCCGCCGCCCGCGCCGATCACCGTGGCAGGGCCCGCCCCGGGCACCCAGTCAGGCACGGTTTCGCGCAGGTTGCCAAGGAACCCGCGCCAGTCGTTGTTGGTGCCGAACAGCATGCCGTCGTCGCGCACATGGATGCAGGACACCGCGCCGATACGCTCGGCCACGGGGTCAAGCTCATCGACCGCGCGCATCGCGTCCAGCTTGTGCGGGATCGTGACGTTGACACCCGAAAACCGCAGGGGGTGCAGGCCGCGCAGCGCCGCCTCGACCGTGCCGGGGCGGATCGCCAACGGCACGTAGGTGCCCTGCAAGCCCTGCTGCCGCATCCAGTAATTGTGCATCAGCGGAGAGCGGGAATGCATAACGGGCCAGCCCATGACCCCGGCAAGGTGGAAATGGTCCTGCGCCATCCTCGGCTATCCTTCCAGCTTGGCCCGGAAATGGTCCCAGGTGCGTTGAAACAGGCCGGGATTGCGCAGCTTGGCCTGGGCCGCGGCGATCTGCTCGGGCGTGAAGCAATAGGGCGTGCCGATCTGAAGCGCGCGGAACTGGCGCTCGGCGTTTTCCTCCAGGTAGGCCAGCAGCACGAAAGCCTCGGTGATCGTGCCGCCGACGGCCACGGCGCCGTGGGATTTCATCAGCGCGGCGGGCCCGTCGCCCAGAACGGCGGCCAGGCGTTCCGCCATCTCGGGGGTGTTGATGCTGTCGGGGGTGTCGAGCACCGGCATGGGATAGACCAGCGTGCCCTGCGCGAAGACGGGCAAGTAGTCGTGGCCCGTCATTGTCAGGTAGGTCGACCACTTTGGATGGGCATGGCAGATCGCGCCGACATCGGGGCGCGCGCGGTAGATGCCGGCGTGCAGGTGGAACTCCAGCGGCGGTTTTCCGTTGCCTTCCAGCAGGTTGCCGTCCAGGTCCACGAGGCAGATGTCATCGGCGGTCAGCCGGCTGCGGGTGGCAGAGCCGACGTTTATCAGCATGCCATCGCCGTGCCGGATCGAGGCGTGGCCGTTGAAGTCGATGATGCCGTTGTGTTCCAGCATCCGCAGGCAGAGGGCAAGCTGCTCTTTTTGCGTCTTTTCTTCGTTGTCCGTCATCCGTGGGCCTCCTTACCAGCCGGCTTCGGCCCGGATCTCTTCGCGCCAGAGATCCCAGGCGCGCAGGCCGGCGGTCTGGTTCGGGACATCGGCCAGAGCACCTTCTTCGGGCGACAGCGCGGCGAGCGAATCCTCCCCGGCAAGCGCGTGGCTCCAGTGCTGGATGCGGGCGTTGACCTCTGTGTAAACTGCTCTGAACACTGCACTTTCCAGCGTCGGGCCGCAGGCGACGGAGCCGTGGGCGCGCATCAGGGCGATGTCCTTGTCGGCCAGGGTTTCGGCGAGGGCGACGCCCTTGGTGCAGTCGCAGACCAGCATGTCGGTGGCCCCGAAGCGTTCGGAGATGTCGAAGACCGGCACGCCCTTTGCAAGGAAGGCGGCGTTGTGGAACATCGCCTGGATGGGGCGCCGCGATGTCAGGCCGAAGGGGATCACCGAGGGCGAGTGCGAGTGCACCACGGCGCCGATATCGGGGCGGGCGCGATAGATCTCTCCATGAATGAAGCGTTCCAGAAAACCCTTTGGTGCGTTGGGGTTACAGGCATCGCTGTTCAGGTCGTACTCGACGATATCGGCGGGCGTGACGCGGGCCGGGGCCAGCGCGCGGGACATCAGGTAGCGCTCGGGCGCGGTGGGATGGCGCATGGACACATGGCCGAACGCATCCACCACGCCACGCGCCGCGAGGATGCGCGCGGCGGCGGCGAGGTCTGCGATCAGGGCCGGATCGACGGGCCCGCCAGAGGTCGGGGCGGTCATGGGCGGGACCCCGAAACGGCGGATTTCGGGACGTCGGCATCACGTCGGCACAACGTCGGCATAACGTCGGCGCGGGAATTTCGGCACGTCATATGATTACCTTCGTCTCGATCGAGGCGGGAAAGATGTCTTCGGGCCCGAAGCGGCGGTGGGCGATGCCCTGCTGCCAAGTGTAGAGGCCCATCATCTCCCACGTCTTGCGGTTCGCCTCTACCCCGAAGGGGAAAAGCTCTTTGCCGAAGATGCCCTGCATCTTGCGGGCATAGGTCGGCAGCCAGGCCACCGGATAGCGCGACACCGCGGGGTCGAGGATGCGCTCGACGCTGCGGCGGCGCGATTCGTCGAAGGCGGCATAGAGGTTGCGCGCGGCCCAGGGATGCGCGTCATGTACGGATTTCTTCATCGCCACGATATGCATGATCGGCCAGACGCCTGTTTCGGCGTATTGCGCTTCCTCGCGCTCCAGGAAATCGGGGAACAGGCGGACGATGTCCGGGTGGCCTTCGAGGAAACAGGTGGGCGGGCGGGCGATGATGGCGCAGTCGAGCTCTCCGCTTGCCAGCATCTCGGACAGGGACTTGTCCTTGACGCGGGTGATCTCGATCCCGTCGGGCAGGTTCAGTTCCACCTTTTCCTCGCGCCCCGGGGCGTTGGCGCCCGCCTGCACCCAGCGGATGCGGGTCATGTCCATGCCCAGATCGTTCTGCATCCAGCCGCGCATCCAGACGGCGGCGGAATGCGCCCACTCGGGGCTGCCCACGGTCTTGCCGTACAGGTCCTCGATGCGTTCGATGCCGGACTTGCGGTTCACGTAGAAGGACGAGAACCGGAACAGCCGAGAGCAGATCACCGGCAGGCCGATCAGGTCGCTGTCGGGCCGGGTGACCTGGGTGGCGAACTTGGCGAAGGACATTTCGGACAGGTCGAACTCGCGGTGCGCGGTCATCCGGGCGAAGCATTCGTGATGGCCGAGCAGCAGCCAGTTGAGGTCGATCCCCTCGGGCGCGACCACGCCGCTGCGGATGTCGCGGAAATGGTCGTAGTCCGTGGTGGCGATCGTCAGGGGAAGTTTCGTCATGTCGGTTCCGGTTGGCTTTCGGGCGACGGTCGGCGGGGCGCGGTCGCGATCCGGCGCCGGACCTGTGCCGGCAACCCTATGACACCACCGAAGGTCCGGCAAATCGAATGTGGACCGCCGTTCCATATGAGGGAACCCGCCCCTGCCCGGTGTTGAAATCGCAGGGAGCGCGCCAGCTTGATTCCCGGACCGATGCACGCGCAGCGAAAGGGAGGGACGGGACATGAAGATTGGCTTTGCCGGTGTCGGCGCAATGGGTGCGGCGATGGCCGGACACGTGGCCGAGGCAGGATTCGAGGTTTCGGCATGGGACCCCGACGCCGGGGCGCTGGCGCAGGCGACGGCAGGCAAGGTCGGCGCTGCGGCGGACCTGGGCGCGCTGGCACGGGGATGCGACGTGCTGATCGCCGTGGTCAGCACCGACGCCCAGTCGCGCAGCGTGGTCGAGGCGGTGCTGGCCGCCGACCCGGCCGAAGGCCTGACGGTGGTCATCGCCGCCACGAACCACCCGAAGACGATGATCGAACTGGCCGAACGCTGCGCGGCGCGGGGCGTGGGGTTCGTCGATGCGCCGGTGTGCTACGGCCTGCAGGGAGCGAAGGACGGCGACCTTGTCTCTCTTTGCGGGGGCGATGCCGGTGAGGTCGAGCGCGTGCGTCCCGTCCTGATGGCCTATTCCCGCAGTGTCGAGCATCTGGGGCCCGTCGGCACCGGCCAGTTGGGCAAGGCCTGCAACAACATGATGCACTGGGCCGCCTGCGTGGCGAATTACGAAACGCTTGCACTGGCCAAGGCCTGTGGGATCGACGCGCAGGCGATGCGCGAGACGCTGCTGAAATGCCCCGCGCGCAACACCACGCTGGAACGCTGGGACACCACGCGGCTGACCTGGCACGAAAAGGACATGGACGTGGTGCTGGACCTCAGCCAACAGGCGGGGCTTTCGCTGCCGCTGTTCGGGCTGGTGGATCAGCTGGTGAAGCGGCTGGGACCGGACGACATCAGCGCGCTTCTTTATGGCGAGTCGGCCGAGTACCTGGGCCTGCCGGTCAGGGGCCGTCCGATCGACGAGGTGACACGGGGGTAAGGGTGCGGTTGTCGAACGGGGTTCCCCCATGCGGAACAGGCGGGCATTGACCGGGCGGCGCGCGGCACGCTAGCGTTTCGTCACCACGAGGGAGGACAGCCATGTCGGAGGATCCGGCCGGGGCCAGCCTTGGCCACAACAGCGAAAAGCGTGAAAAGGTCGTGTGGGAGCGCTGGACCAAGAAGCGCACCTTCGTCCGCGCGCTGGAAGGCACCTACGGGCAGCTGAAGGAAGAGCTTTACAGCCAGCCGCGCGTCTACCGGACCTCTGACATGAAGTGGAAGGGCGGGCCGCAGCACTATGGCAAGAAGGTCATCAACCCGCAGGCCAACCGCATCGCCCAGTCGATCGAGGCCCATGTCGAGGTGTTCTCGCCCAAGGGCTACGGCCAGACCCACGGACACATGAACTCTGCCGTGTTCTTCGTGCTGAAGGGCAAGGGCCATGACATCCACGACGGGCGCCGCATCGACTGGGAAACCGGAGATGCGCTGATCGTCGAGAACGCCTGCGTGCACCAGCATCTGAACGACAGCGACGACGAGGGGCTGATCCTTGTGCTCAAGGCCAAGCCGCTGTTCCTGTTCATGCACATGATCTTCCAGAAGATGGTGGAGTATCCGCCCGAGGATCCGGTGCCCGGACACGAAGACTATCTGCCGCCGGACAACGTGTGAGGACGGACATGGGCATGGATCCGCAGACCTTTGCCGACGCGATAGAGCGTCAGCGCGCCAAGCAGGGCGCCCCCGAAGTCAGCTTCTACAAGGAGGCGCTGGAACAGTCGCAGCGGTTCCGCGCCGAGTACCGCGAGCGTCTGAACGTGGTGAAATCCGACCAGATGCCGATGGAGCGGTCCGCCGACGGGCTTATCAAGCACATCGTCAACGAGCGGATGAACACCAAGGAATGCTGCATCGACATCTACATGCAGTTCATCGCGGCAGGAAAGGCCACGGGCACGTCGCGCCACCTGTCCGAGGAGATCGCCTTCGTGATCGAGGGTACGGGCCACGATCTGCACTACGACGTGCAGTTCGAATGCAAGTTCGAGTTCGAATGGACATGGGACACCACGCCCAAGACCTACGAATGGGGGCCGGGCGATTTCATCTACGTGCCGCCCTACGTGGCGCACAAGCGGGTGAACACGTCGGACGTCGAGGCGCGGGTGATCGTTTGCAACAGCCGCGTGATGAAGGCGATCGGGCTGGACTGGTTCGACCAGCTTGAACCGGCCGAAGGGTTCGAGGAGTTCTGGGTGCCGCCCGCCGACTGAGCGGGGGCGCACAGCCCGTCCGCGGCGGGTGCGGTATCATCGACGGCCTCCCTGTGGCACGCTTGGCGGGCACAAGCAGGGAGAGCACCATGAGCATCCGGACAACGGGCGGGCGGGGCCGCCTTTATGACAGCGTGCTGGACACGGTCGGGGACACGCCCTGCATCCGTATCGGCCGAATCGCCCCGGCGCATGTCGAGGTCTACGTGAAGTTCGAGGCCTTCAACCCCGGCGGGTCGGTCAAGGACCGGCTGGCGCTCAACATCATCGAGGCGGCGGAACGGGACGGGCGGCTGAAACCCGGCCAGACGGTCGTCGAGGCGACGTCGGGCAACACCGGGATCGGGCTGGCGATGGTCTGTGCCGCCAAGGGCTATCCCCTCGTGGTGACGATGGTCGAGACCTTCTCGGTCGAGCGGCGCAAGCTGATGCGCTTTCTTGGCGCCAAGGTCGTGCTGACACCCAAGGCGCAGAAGGGGTTCGGCATGTACACCAAGGCGCGGGAGCTGGCCGAGGAGAACGGATGGTTCTTTGCCAGCCAGTTCGAGACCCCCGACAACGCCGACATTCACGAGGCGACGACCGGGCGCGAGATCCTTGCGGATTTCGAAGGCAAGCGGCTGGATTACTGGATCACGGGCTACGGCACCGGGGGCACGGTTTCGGGTGTGGCGCGCGTGCTGCGCAAGGACCGTCCGGACACGCGGATCATCCTGACCGAACCCGCGAACGCCGCGATCGTGTCGTCAGGCTATGTGAACACCCGCAACGACGCGCACCAGCCGACCGAAAGCCACCCGAGCTTTCAGCCGCATCCGATCCAGGGCTGGACACCGGATTTCATCCCCTGGGTCCTGCAAGAGGCCATCGACAACGGGTATTACGACGAAATGGTGCCGATCCCCGGCCCCGAGGGCATCGCCTGGTCGCGCCGGCTGGCTGCCGAGGAAGGTATCTTTACCGGGATTTCCGGCGGCTCGACCTTTGCGGTCGCGATGAAGATCGCGGAAACCGCGCCCGAAGGCTCGGTGATGCTGGTCATGCTGCCAGACACCGGCGAACGCTATCTTTCGACTCCGTTGTTCGAGGGCATCGAAGAGGGGATGACCGATGAGGAGGCCGCCATTTCCATGTCGACGCCGTCCGCGCAGATGGAGCCGGGCTGAGGCCCGGCGGGCGCGGCAGGCTACTGGATCGGCACCGCGGTGCCGTAGGTCGACAACAGCCCCACGCCGTAGGCCGCAAGCCCGGCAAGGAACGGCACCACCCATGCCGAGGCGACGCGCAACCGCAGGAAGGACGCGCCCAGAAGCGGCAGTTCGTAGATCAGGATGCGGTGGGTGGCAAAGATGCTCCACGATGTCACGAAGGTGATGAGCGCGTGGGTCGAGGCGCCGGACTTGGCGAGGACGGCGGCAATGGCGAAGGTGATGACCGGGCCCGCGGGCACCATCAGCCCGGCGGCGGCGGCAACGGGGATGGCCCACAGACCCGCATCGTCGCCCAGCAGGCTGGCCACGGCCTGTTTCGGTATCAGCTGGGCGATGAAGCCGGCCGCGACCAGCGCGCAGAGCATACGCGGCACCAGCATGGCGAACTGTTCGATGAACCGCCGGACCACGGGGCCAAAGGCGATCCGTTTCCACAGGGCGAGGACGAACAGCAGCACCAGCAGCACCAGAAGGACGAGGAACCCGATGCTCATGCCGCGCGGTCCGTTTGCGGCGGCGGGCTGCCGTCGGGGTCCTTGATGCGCAGCGTCAGCGGCAGGCGGCGCGCGATCAGGCCCGCGAGGACCGGCAGCGGCATGCAGATCAGAAAGCGCATCACGGCAAATTCCGATCCCATGAAGGGCACGTCCCAGATCAGGATGCGTTGCAGGCCAAGCGTCGCCCAGGCGACGATGTAGGACACCAGCGCCCCCCGGTCTGCCCCCGACACCGCCAGCACCGCCAGCAGCGAATAGGCCGAGGACGGTCCGCCCGGCGTCACGGTTCCGGCGACGGCGGCGATGACCAGGCCGCGCAGGCCGGAGTCCTTGCCGACCAGTGCCGCCATCCTGTCACGTGGCAGCAGCACCCAGATGAGCGCCGCGATTGACAGTGCCACAAGGACACGCGGCATCAGGTCGGCGATAAGGCGCAGGTCTTCGGTCAGGGCAAGCATGACCACCTCGGGGCCCTTGACCAGCCAGCAGATGGCGCCAAGCAAGGCGGCGGCGGCGAAGAAGCCCCAGAAGCTTTTGCCGACCGCGTCGGTCAGGACCCTGCGACGCCACTTCGGATCGCTCAGGAAGTCTAGGCCGTGCACGCCCGGGGCCTTTCGTCAGTGGTGCTCGTGGGAATGGTCGTGGTGATGATGGTGGTGGTGGTGATGGTCCTGCATCGCCTCGAACGCGGCGCGCGGTTCGGCGTGGCCGGTCGTCAGCGCCTCGATGGTGGCTCGGAACAGGTCGGCCTCTGGCGGAAGCTGCCCGGCGAGGTAGCCCGCAAGACGGGCAAGCGCGATCGCCTGCGCGGCAAGGGCGTCAACGGTTTCATCCTCTTCGGCTCGCGCGACATCTTCGAGAGCGCGTGCGAGGCCCGAGCGAAAGACGCGATCCATGTAGGCGGCGCGGCCCTCGGCCTCGGCCAGGCCGGTGGGGTCGTCACCGTCGCCGGTGGACGGGGAGATCTGAAGGCGTTTGGCAAGCGCGAGGGCGCGGTCCAGCACCTCTTGTCCGATCAGGACCTGTTCGTCGATTTCTCCGCACATGGCGTCATCCCCCCTTGCCCGAAGGCTTTCGATCGCAAGTCCCGCTCCGGTGGCGGGCTTCGCCGCAGTCCCCGGGCGCTGTGCCGGTCATGCCCGCAGGGCGGTCAGCATCGCCGGGATGTAATCCTCGTCCTGGGCGACGACGAGCACCCGCGAAAACCGGCGCATGGCATTGACCACGGAATCGAGCTCTGCCCCGTCCTTGCCGAGGCCCAGCGCAAGGCCCGCGCACATGATGTTGCGGCGGTGGCATTCGCGGGCGATGAGTTCGGCCGCGGACTGGTTGGTGCCTTCGGTCGCGATCAGCACGACCACGTCGGCGCCGGCGAGTTCCGTATCGAGATCGGCTGCGGACCCGTCGGGCGTGCCGAGGCGCAGGTCGGCGGCGGTGGCGCTGGCGGGATCGCGCCCGCCGATGTCCGAGACGGCCAGGAAATGCGCGCCCGACCAAGGGTCCTCGGTGATGCGGAACATGGCGTCCGCGGCGCGGGGATCGAGCGCGAAGATCCGCGAGGAGCGCGTGCGCGAGTTGGGATAGGGCACGCGGAACCGCGCCTCGGCCGCGGTGGCGGCGCGGGCGCAGCTTGCCAGCATCGTCGGATGATCGACGGGGCCGCGACCCGCGCGGGTCGCGTTGTCGGCCTCGAAGATATCGTCGGAATCGTGCGGCATGGCGTCAGACCGATGTCTGCTTGACGCCCGGCCGCACCGTCAGGTCCTCTTTCATCGCGTCCTTGAAGGGCTGGTCCGGCGGCAGAACGCGCGCGGCGGACCGCACCATCTGGTGCGCGATGTCACGGCCCGGCGGCATGATGCCCTTGTCGCGCAGCGCCACGCAGGCCTTGCGCAGGCGGTGGCGGGCCATGATGATCCCGTTGTCGGTGGAGACCAGGTTTTCCTTGGTCCGGTCGACGATCGGGCCCATCGATTCCTGCAGGGACGCGTCCTGCATGGCGATGCCCCAGATCCCCGAATAGCTTTCGCCGCGCTTCTGGGCCTCGCGGTCCATCAGGTAGTCGTTGTCCTTGTTCTGAAGCGGGCGGAAGGTGCCGGGCACGTACTTGTTGTGGACGCCGTAGCCGTCGATCATCGCCTGGCGCTCTTCTTCCGTCAGGGCGCGGGTCGGGTGATAGTCGAAGGACCAGGCCCAGCAGTTCTCGTCGTCGATGGGCACCCAGAAATGGCCGTGAACCGGGTGATCGCCGCGCGGCGGCACCATGGTGAAGGACGGCATGACCCAGGGCGTGATGCGCCAGTAGTAATGATCGTCCTCGGCCATGCGGCGGGCGCCGATGTAAAGGCCGCCCTCGGATTCGACGACCTCGAACACCGGCTTCTTGTCGTTCTGGTTGTACTTGTTGCCGCCGGCGCCGCGGAACAGCGGGTCGGTCTTGAGCGAGCCGGAATGCAGGAAGGAGACGTGCGAGCTGTCGATGCCGCCTTCCATCGCCTGAAGCCAGTTGCATTCCTGCCAGCGCTTTGACGTGTAGGTCTGTTCGGGCGGGACGGTGGCGAACTCCCACTCGGGTTCGGGGGGACGGTTTTCCTTGTCGCCCATGTGGGTCCAGAGCACGTCGCCCACCTTTATCAGCGGGTAGCCCTTGAGCTTTATCTTCTGGCAGAAGCCCGATTCCTCGGGTTCGGACGGCACCTCGACGCACTGGCCGGTATAGTCGAACTTCCAGCCGTGGTAGGGGCAGCGCAGGCCCTCTTCCTCGTTGCGCCCGAACCACAGCGACGCGCCGCGATGCGCGCAGAACTCGTCGATCAGGCCATAACGGCCCTTGCTGTCGCGAAAGGCGATCAGGCGTTCGCCCAGCAGCTTCACACGGACCGGGGGACAATCGTCCTCTGGCAGCTCGCTGGCGAGCAGGGCAGGCATCCAGTACTGGCGGAACATCTCGCCCATGGGCGTTCCGGTGTCGGTCTGGGTCAGAAGATCGTTGATTTCCTTGCGCAGCATGGCGTGCGTCCTCCCTTCCTAGGCACCGGGCGGCGCACCGCCCGGCGGAATGACCTCAGGCGGCCTCGCCGGGTTTCGGCGGCAGGTCGGCCTTTTCCGCCTCGTAGGCGGGATCCATCCTGGAGCTTAGCCCGTTCGAGGCCAGCGCGTCGCGGAACATCGAGCGGACCTCGGCGCTTTCGTCGGCATAGTCGATCTGGTCGCCGCCGATGCGGGTGGAGATCCACGCCTTGGGCACGCCCTGTTCGTTGCGGATCGCGACGCCTTCGTACTTGAACGCCAGGTAGCGCGCGGGCGTCGTGCCGGTGTTGAAATGCTGGTGCCACCACATGTTCGGCGGAACGATCATCGCGCCCGGCGTCCAGTCATAGCGGCGGGGTTCGGCGCCTTCGGGCCACATCAGCGAATAGCCGTCGCCCGACAGGATGATGACATGCGCGCCGGGGCCGTGGCGGTGGCATTTCTTGTAGGTGCCGACCGGGAACTGGCTGATGTGGCTGTTGAGCGAGGACTTGGCCAGCTGGAAGCGGATGTGCCCGCCGCCCGCGCCACGCTCTCCCGCCTCGATCAGGGGCAGGTTCACCGCGTCATGGACGAAGTTGGTTTCCAGCAGCAGGCCCTTCTGCTCGCCCGATTCGGCGAAGTAGTCGGGTTCGCCGTTGAAGCGGCCCTTGAAGTCGTGGCTGGTGCCGTAGATGAACGACGGATCCTCGAACACGTTGAAGATCGGCGGCATGTTCGTCACGGCGACATAGCGCGCGGGCTTGTCGCCCTGCCCGTTGAAGTGCTGGTGATGGGCGTTCAGCGGGATGCCGAAGATGGACCCCGGGCCCCATTCGAAGCTGACCTTGGCGCCCGAATCGTCCCACACCACGGTAGATCCGCGCCCCGACAGCACCAGCATCGTTTCCTCGAACAGCTGGCGGTGCGGCGCCAGCTTGCCGCCCGCGGGGATTTCCATGACGTAGCAGTCGTTGGTGGTGCGCGAGGCGTCGTGGTTCAGGAACACCGCGTTTCCGCCGCGCCGGGCCCACGGCTTCAGCTCTATCTCGTGCAGGGACGGCACGTAGTTGCCGTTCTGGATCTCCAGCCCCTCGGCCGCGATGAAGCGGGTATAGGGCGTTTCCTTTTCCGTCTTGAACTTGGCGGCGAGCTTGTCCGAGACGACGGCCCGAGTGTTCATGGTGTTCCTCCCGTCGGCCTGTGGGCCGCCTTGGCCGCCCCTTCTGCCATTGCGCGAAGGATACGGCCCGGTTACTGTTCCGTCAATGGACCGGCGGTCCGCATAGAGGAACGCTCATTGGCTGACGAGACCCCACCGAAACCGCACACGATCGACGACCACATGTTCGGCGACTTCTTCGCGCATGAGCACGGGCCCGACGCGGACCACGACCACGACGACATCGACCCCGGCCCGCTGGAGGAAAACCCGATCTGGCTGCGGGACAACGTGGCGCTGACCTCTGTGGGGATCGACATCGGGTCATCGGGGACGCAGGTGATCTTTTCGACGATCCACCTGCAGCGCAAGGCCGACAGCCACGCGTCGCGCTACGTGATCGTGGACCGGAAGACCGCCTACGAATCGCCGATCCGGTTCACGCCCTTCACCGGCGAGACCGAGATCGACGCCGGCGCGCTGGGGCAGATCATCGACGAGGCCTATGCCGGCGCCGAGGTGCGGCCGGGCGACATCGACACGGGCGTCGTGATCCTGACCGGCGAGGCGCTGCGGCGCGAGAACGCAGAGGCCATCGCGGGAATCGTGGCGGCCAAGGGCGGCGATTTCCTGACCGCGACGGCGGGCAACCACATGGAGGCGATGCTGGCCGCTTTCGGGTCCGGCGCGGCGCGGGAAAGCCACGCGCGGCAGGGGCGCATCCTGAACATCGACATCGGCGGCGGCACGACCAAGCTGGCGCTGTGCGACCAGGGCGAGGTGATCTGGACCGCCGCGCTGCACGCGGGCGGGCGGCTGGTCGCGGCCGAGGACGGGCGCGTCAGCCGGATCGAGCCCACGGGGCGGCATTTCGCCGAGGCGGTCGGCCTGCACCTGGCGGTGGGCGATGCGATCGGCGCGGACCAGATGGGGCGGATCGCGGCGCATGTCGCCTCGCTTATCCTGCGGGCGGTGACGGAGCGGCCGCTGGCGCGCGACGTGGCCGACCTGTTCCTGACCGACGTGCCAGAGGATTTCGCGGGCGTCTCGGGCGTCGTCTTTTCCGGCGGCGTCGGCGCATATGTGACAGGGCAGGAAACGCAGGATTTCGGCGACCTGGGCTATCACCTGGGACCGATCCTGCGCGCCCATGCCGATGCGGGCGATTTCGGCGCGCCGCTGGTGCCCGGGGGGTCGGCGATCCGGGCCACCGCGCTGGGCGCGTCGGAGTATTCCGTGCAGCTTTCGGGGCAGACCAGCACGGTGACGGCACCGGGGCGCAGCCTGCCACGCCGCAACATGCAGGTTCTGAAGCCCGCGATCGACCTTCTGGCGGAGCCCGGCGCGGACGAGATCGCGGCGGCGATCCTCGACCATTACGAGGCGTTCGACCTGTCGCCCGAGACGCAAGAGGTTGTGCTGGCCTTCGAGTTCGCGGGCGCGCCGGAATATGGGCGCATCCGCACGCTGGCCGAGGGGATCGTGGCCGCGCTGCGGGGGCGGCTGGCGGGAGGCGCGGGGCTTTACGTGATGATCGACGGGGACATCGCGCAGACGCTTGGCGGGATCTTCCGCGAGGAGATGGGGCTTTCGAACGACCTTCTGGTACTGGACGGCATCTCGCTGCGGGATTTCGATTACATCGACCTGGGCAAGATCAGGCTGCCGTCCTTCACGGTGCCGGTGACGGTGAAATCGCTTCTGTTTTCCGAGGATCCGCGGGGGCCGCGCCGGCAGGAACGAATCCAGTTCGTGCCGCAGGGGCATTCGCACGGGCATTCGCACGGGCACGGACACGGGCGCCATCACCACCACCACGACCATGATGGCCACCATCACCATCATCACCACGGCCACCACCATCACGACCACCATCACGACCACGACCACGGGTCCGATGGTTGACATGGTGCGGGGGGCAGCGCCATGAATGGAACGATGTTCTTCAAAGTGGAACGAGTGTGACGATGGCCGACGACGCCCCCAAACCGGCAAGGACCGAGATCAACCGCAACCCCCGGCGCAAGACGGCGCGGCTGTCCTCGGTGACGACGGCGATCCACCTGCTCAAGACCTTCACCGCCGAGGATCACGAGCTGGGCATCAGCGAGCTGGCCAAGCGGCTGAGCGTGGCGAAGAGCACCGTGCATCGCTTGGCCGGCGCGCTGCTGGACGAGGGGCTGTTGCAGCAGAACCCGGAAACCGGGCGTTACAGCCTTGGGGTGGGGCTGTTCTCGCTTGGGTCGCTTGTCCGCTCGCGGCTGGATGTCACCAGCGAGTCGAAACACTACCTGAACGCGCTGCGCGACAAGACGCAGGAGAACGTGCGGCTGGCGGTTCTGGAACGCGAGCGCGTGGTGTTCCTGCATGACTTCGAGGGGCCGCAGACCCTGCGCCTGCGGTCGGCCACGGGACAGCTTCGCCCCGCCTTCTGCACGGCAGAGGGCCTGTGCCTGGTGTCCGGGCTGCGGGGCCCGCAGTTCGACAAGTTCCTGACCTTTCCCCGACCGGCCCGCACCCCGGCCACGATCACCGGCGAGGACGATTTCGTCGCACGGGTGCGGCGGGTGCGGCGGCAAGGCTATGCCTTCGAGGACGAGGAATGCGACGAGGGCACGCGCTGTGTCGCGGCGCCGATCTACAACGCCGAAGGCCGGATCGTGGCGGCGGTGGGCGTGGCCGGTCCGCGCGTGCGGCTCAAGAAAAGCCAGATCCCCAAGCTGGCGCCCGTGGTCAAGGAAACGGCGAGCGAGATCTCGCAGCGCATGGGCTACGTCCAGCGGCAGCCGATTTACGTCTAGCGAGGCAGGATGGCACGGATAGAGAACGAGCGCGGCGGCGCCAGCTTCGAGTGTGGCGACGACGACACCATCCTGCGCGCGGCGCTGCGGGCGGGAATAGGGATGCCCTATTCCTGCAACACCGGGTCCTGCGGCAACTGCCGGTTCGACCTGGTGGAGGGGAGCGTGCGGCACCTGCGCGACGATGCGCCCGCATGGTCGGAACGCGACGCCCAGCGCAACCGCTGGCTGGGCTGCCAGGCGGTGCCGTCGGGCGATTGCCGGGTGAAGTTCCGGACGATGGACGACTATGTGCCACCCGTGACGCCCGCACGCCGCAAGGCAACGCTGGTGTCGGTGGCGCCGGTCACGCGGGACATCAGCGAGTTCACCTTCGAGGTCGGGGGCAATCCGGATTTTCGCCCCGGCCAATACGCGCTGCTGGAGATCGAGGGCGTCGAGGGCGCGCGGGCCTATTCCATGTCGAACCTCGCCGGCGATGGCACATGGCGCTTCATGATAAAGCACGCGCCGGGCGGGGCGGCCACGGGCTGGCTGTTCGCGGCGGAACCGGGGGCGACGGTGGGGATGGACGGGCCCTATGGCACCGGGTTCCTGCGGCCCGAGGTGGAGCGGGACATCGTGCTGCTGGCGGGCGGATCGGGGCTGTCGCCGATGGTGTCGATCGCGCGCGGCGCGGTGGCGGCCGGGATGGCAGGGGATCGGGAGATACACCTGTTCTACGGCGGGCGGGAAACCGGCGACCTGTGCGGCGCCGATGTGCTGGGGCCCGAGGCGGCTGGCGCGGTGCAGTTCACCGCCGCCCTGTCGGACCCGGAGGCTGGCGCGGGATGGTCCGGGCCGACAGGGTTCGTGCATGACGTGGCGGCGGCGGCGCTGGGCGACCGGCTTGCCGATTGCGAGATCTATTTTGCCGGCCCCGCGGTGATGGCCGCGGCGGTGCAGAAGATGGCGCACGAGGCCGGGGTGCCGATGGACCGGCTGCATTTCGACGAGTTCTACTGACCGCGCGGGGTCCGGGGAG
>JAUIIC010000288.1 GCA_030431935.1 Alphaproteobacteria bacterium
ACCTGACCAGCGGCAAGCACATGGCGTTCTACGCCTCGTTCGGCACGGTGCTGGTGCTTCTGGCCGTCACCGCGCCCGTGGCGCTGGCCTTCGGCTTCATGGGCGCCATGGCCGCCCGTTCGCGCCTTCTGCCGCTCCGGGTGCTGGGCCAGGGCTACACCGCCATCGTGCGCGGCGTGCCCGACATCGTCTTCTTCCTCTTCTTCGTCATCGCGCTCGACCAGGCGTTCGAATGGCTGCGTCACCAGGTCAAGTGCCCGGACTGGCCCGATCCGATCCGGCAGGGCAACGACTTCATCGTCTGCCAGGCGGCCAAGCTGCCCTTGTCCAACAGCCCGCAATGGGTGCACGAGGTCTACGGTTTCTCGCTCGCCGTCCTGACCTTCGCCATCGTCTTCGGCGCCTTCGCCGCCAATGTCCTTTACGGCGCCATGCGGGCCGTGCCCCGCGCCCAGCTGGAAACGGCCGAGGCCTATGGCATGACCGCGCGCCAGACCTTCTGGCGCATCCTCGTTCCTCAGATGTGGGTCTTTGCCCTGCCGGGGCTGTCGAACCTGTGGATGATCCTCATCAAGGCCACCCCGCTTCTGTTCCTGCTGGGGGTCGAGGACATCGTCTACTGGGCGCGTGAGCTGGGCGGGTCCAAGACGGACGTGTTCACCTATCCTCACCCCGACTGGCGGCTTTACTACTTCCTCGCGCTCCTGGTGTTCTACCTCGCCTTCACGCGGGTGTCGGAGCTTGTGCTCGACCGGCTGATGCTGAAACTGACCCACGGCCAGGCCACCATGGGTGGCGAGGCCCAGCGCAAGGCGGTGCGCGCATGAGCTGCTGGGAGACCATCGCCGACTATGCCTTCCGCTCCATCGGGATCGGCGAACGCCTGCTGCCGCGTTCGGATTTCACGCTCTGCCAGCAATTCACGCTGATCGGATCGGGCCTGATCTGGAACATCTACTTCGGCGTGCTCGCGCTTTTCGCCGGGTTCTTCCTGGCGATCGCGGTGGCGCTGGGCAAGGCGTCGGACATCTGGCTGATCCGCAAGCCCGCCGAATGGTTCATCTTCGTCTTCCGGGGCTCGCCGCTCTTCATCCAGTTCTTCCTCGCCTACGAGGCCTTCGTGCTGCTGCCGCGCAGCGGCATCGAGATCAACCTTCTCTTCGTCGAGATCACCGCCGAAACCCGCTGGCTGACGCGGGCCTGGGCGGGGGCGCTGATCGTGCTCTTCCTCAACACCGCCGCCTATTCGGGCGAGATCTTCTATGGCGCGCTGAAATCCGTGCCCAAGGGCGATATAGAGGCCGCCGACGCCTACGGCCTGACCGGCTGGAAGAAGTTCCGCCGCGTGGTCTTTCCCACCATGCTGCGGCTCGCCTGGCCCGCCTACACGAACGAGGCGATCTTCCTGTTCCACGCCACGACGCTGGTGTATTTCTCGGGCTTCCCGGCCTGGCAGCAGAAGGGCGACGCGCTCTACTATGCCAACTACTTCGCGGACAAGACGTTCAACCCCTTCGTGCCCTATCCCATCGTGGCCTTCTACTTCATCCTCGTGTCGCTTCTGGTGATCTTCCTGATGGGACAGATAAACCGCCGCCTGAACCGCCACCTGCCCGACACCCAGCGCCCGCGCCTGCGCGTGCGTCCCAACATCATCCGATGACCTGGCTTCTCGATCACCCCGAGGTGCGCACCATCCGCGTCGCCGCCGCCGACCTGAACGGCCAGGCACGCGGCAAGCGGATGCCCTCGCGTTTCGCCGACCGCACCATAGAGGGCGGCGCGCGCTTTCCCTATTCCGCGCTCAACCTCGACATCTGGGGCGAGGACATCCTGGACAGCCCGCTGGTCTTCGACAGCGGCGACCCCGACGGCGTGCTCTGGCCCACCGAACGCGGGTTCGTGCCCATGCCCTGGCTCGAAGCGCCCACCGCGCTTCTGCCCGTCTGGATGTTCCACGAGGACAACCGCCCCTTCGACGGCGACCCGCGCCATGCGCTCGACCGGGTGCTGAAACGCTATGCCGCGCGCGGCCTGCGCCCCGTGGTGGCGACCGAGCTCGAATTCTTCCTGATCGACGACAGCCAGCGCGAGTTGCGCGTGCCGCCCTCGCCGCGCACCGGCAAGCGGCGCATGGCCGCCGAGATCCTGTCGCTGCGCGCGCTCGACGCCTTCGACCGCTTCTTCACCGATCTCTACGAGGCGTGCGAGGCGATGGACATCCCCGCAGACGCCACCATCTCCGAGGCCGGGCTGGGCCAGTTCGAGATCAACCTGATGCACCAGGACAACGCGATGAAGGCCGCCGATGACGCGTGGTTCTTCAAGCTTCTCATCAAGGGGCTGGCGCGCAAATGGGGCTTTGCCGGCAGCTTCATGGCCAAACCCTATCCCGACTACGCGGGCAACGGGATGCATGTGCATTTCTCGGTCATCGACGACAGCGGGCGCAACGTCTTCGACGACGGTGGCCCGCGCGGCTCGGACATGATGCGCCACGCCGTCGCCGGATGCCTTGCCGCCATGCCCGGCTCTGCGCTTCTCTTCGCGCCGCATGGCAACAGCTATGACCGGCTGGTGCCCGGCGCGCATGCCCCCACCGGCATCGCCTGGGGGTATGAGAACCGCACGGCGGCCATCCGCATCCCCGGCGGCGCCCCCGCCGCCCGGCGCATCGAACACCGCGTCGCGGGCGGCGACGTGAACCCGTATCTCACGCTCGCCGGCATCCTCGGCGCCGCGCTGAACGGGATCGAGGACGCCGCCGAACCGCCCGAACCGATCACCGGCAGCGCCTATGCGCTCGACCTGCCGCAGATGCCGATGGACTGGCAGACAGCCATCGACACGTTCGAGGCCAGCCCCCAGATCGCCCGCATCTTCCCGCCCACGCTCATCCGCAACCTGGTGATGACCAAGCGGCAGGAAATCCGCGACCTGGCCGAGTTGACGCCGGAAGAACAGGTCGACCTCTATCTCGACACGGTCTAGGCGCTGGGATAGCGTCCGCGCGACCCCAATCAACGGTGAAACCATGAGGATCGGTATCCTCCAATGCGGCCACACCCCCGATCTGGTGGCCGAACGGCACGGTGCCTACGCCGCCATGTTCGACACGCTCTTCGCGGGCGAAGGCCTCGACTTCCGGGTCTGGAACGTCGTCGACATGGACTTTCCCGACGGCCCCGACGCCGCCGAGGGCTGGCTTGTGACCGGATCGCGCCACGGCGTCTACGACGACCTGCCCTTCATCGCGCCCCTCGAACAGCTGGTGCGCGACATCCACGCCGCGGACAAGCCCATGGTCGGCATCTGCTTTGGCCACCAGATCATCGCCCAGGCGCTCGGCGGGCATGTCGAGAAGTTCGCGGGCGGCTGGTCGGTGGGCCACCGCATCTACCACTGGGACGGGCTGGGAGAGATCGCGCTCAACGCCTGGCACCAGGACCAGGTCATCACCCCGCCGCCCGGCGCGCGCACCATCGCCGGGAACGACTTCACCCGCCACGCCGCGCTCCTTTACGGCGACAGCATCCTGACGGTGCAGCCCCACCCCGAGTTCCCCAACGACATCGTGCGCACCTATACCGAGGCCTACGGCGGCAGCGACCGCTACCCGCCGGGCACGATCGAGGCCGCGGTCAGGACGCTCGACCAGCCGGTGGACGACCGGC
>JAUIIC010000289.1 GCA_030431935.1 Alphaproteobacteria bacterium
AGGCGGCGGGGTCGGCGTTGTCGAAGGCGCGCCCCTCGATCTCTATGGTGCCGGTGGTGGGCGGCTCCAGCCCCACGAGCATCCGGGCCAGCGTGGACTTGCCGCAGCCGCTTTCCCCCACGATCCCCAGGGTTTCCCCGGTCTCGACGGTCAGCGACAGGGGGCGCACGGCGCGCACCTGCGCGCGCGGCGGCCCTAACAGCCGTCGGCCCACGTCGAAGGTCTTTGACAGGTTCTCGATCCGAAGCGCCGTGGTCATGCCGCGCCCTCCGCCCCGGTCTCGGGGAACAGGCAGCGCACGCGCCGCGCGCCGTCGCCCGTCATCTCAACCGGGGCGGCGCGGCAGGCCTCCTGCGCCTTGTCGCAGCGCGGGGCAAAGGCGCAGCCGGGCGGCAGGTCGTCCACCGCAGGCGGCAGCCCCGGTATGGCCTCAAGCGCGCGCCGTCCGCCGCCCAGTTCCGGCACGCAGGCGATCAGGCGCCGGGTATAGGGATGCGCGGGCGCGGCCAGCATGTCCCCGGTCGGCCCCTCCTCGACGATGCGCCCGCCGTACATCACCGCCACCCGGTCGCACATCTGGGCGACCACGCCGAAGTCATGGGTGATGAACAGAATCGCCAGCCCGCGCTCGCGCCTCAGATCGTCCAGCAGCGACAGGATCTGCGCCTGCACGGTCACGTCGAGCGCCGTGGTGGGCTCGTCCGCGATGATGAGCTCGGGCTCGTTCGCAAGCGCCATGGCGATGCCCACCCGCTGCCGCATTCCGCCCGACAGCTCGTGCGGAAAGGCGTCTATCCGGCCTTCGGGATTGGGAATGCGCACCGACTTCAGAAGGTCGAGCACCCGCGCTCGCAGCACGCTCCGGGGCAGGGGGTGGTGCACCCGGATCGCCTCGGCCAGTTGCTCGCCCACGCGTATCAGCGGGTGCAGCGTCGACAGCGGGTCCTGGAAGATATAGGCCACCTTGTCGCCGCGCAGCGCCCGCAGCCGCCCGTGCGAGGCCCCGACAAGGTCCTCGCCCGCGTGATAGACCGCGCCCCCGGTGATGACGCCGGGCGGCGAGGCGACAAGCCCCATGACCGAAAGCGCCGTGACAGACTTGCCCGACCCGCTTTCCCCGATCAGGCCAAGGCATTCGCCCGGCGCGATACCCAGGCTCACCTCGTTGACCGCGCGGTAGACCCGGGACCCCACGTGGAACTGCGTCTCCAGCGATTTCACCTCCAGCACGCCGCGCCCCGGCCCTTCAGGCACGGGCCCCTCGCGCCGCACCGCCGTCGCCGGGCGCGGCCGGGTCAGCGCGCCCGACCGCAGGCGCGGGTCCAGCGCGTCGCGCACCCCGTCGCCCAGCAGGTTGATCGACATCACGATGACGAAGATCATCACCCCCGGCACGACCGAGGTGTGCGGATTGGTGATGAGCGCCGAGCGCGCCTCGCCCAGCATGGACCCCAGGTCGGCCTGCGGCGGCTGGCTGCCCAGCCCCAGGAACGACAGCCCGGCGGTTTCGAGGATCATCCAGCCGATGGTGGTGGACATGGCGATCACGATCACCGGCACCACGTTGGGCAGCACCTCGGTCAGCAGAATGCGCCCGTGCCCCTTGCCGGCCAGCCGGGCGGCGTCGATGAACTCCTTGTGGGCGATGCCCACGGTGATGCCGCGGATGTTGCGGGCGAAGAACGGGATGTTGACGGCGGCCACCGCGATCAGCGCATTCAGCAGCCCCGGGCCCAATGCCGCGACGATGGCCAGCGCGAGGAGGATGTAGGGAAAGGCCATCAGCATGTCGACGCCGCGCATGATGAGGTTGTCGGTGCGCCCGCCGAAATAGCCCGCCACGATCCCGATGGCCGACCCGATCACTGCGGCGATCGTCGCCGCCGCAAAGCCCACGGCCAGCGACAGCCGCGTGCCCCACATCAGCCGGGACAGAAGGTCCCGGCCAAGGTGGTCGGTGCCCAGCAGGTGGCCTGGGGTCAGGGGCGGCTGGAACCGGTTGCCGGTGTTGGTCACGTTGGGCGCCTGCAGCGGCAGAAGCGGCGTGGCCAGCGCCAGCAGCACCACCGCCAAGAGGATCACGCCCCCCGCCAGCGCCAGGCGGTTGCGCGCCAGAAGCCGCAGGAAGGCGATCATGTCTTGATCCTCGGATCGAGAAGCGCCTGCGCCACGTCCACAGCGATGTTGAACAGCACGTAGCAGCCCGCCACCAGCACCACGCCGCCCTGCACCAGCAGGATGTCGCGCTTCAGGATCGCGTCGACCAGCATCCGGCCGACGCCGGGCCACTGGAACACGATCTCGATATAGACCGCGCCCGACAGGACGAACCCCGCCTGGATGCCCAGCACCGGGATAATCGAGACCATCGCCGCGCGCAGGGCATGGCGCGCGATCACCCGCCGCTCGGGCACACCCTTGGCGCGCGCGGTGCGGATGTAGTCCTGGCGCAGCACCTCCAGCATGGCCGAGCGCGACAGCCGCGCGATCACGCCCGTGGCCACCACCGCCAGCGCCACGGCGGGCATCGCCAGGTGGCGCAACAGATCCGGCAGGTCGCCCCCGCCATAGATCGCGTACATCCCCGACACCGGCAGCCAGCGCAGGTTCACCGCGAAAAGCAGGATCATCATCATGCCGAGAAAGAAGGACGGCACCGAGATGCCAACAAGCACCACGAAGGTGATCGCCTTGTCCGCCAGCCCGTATTGCCGCGCGGCAGAGATCACGCCGGCCAGGATTCCCAGCACCGAACAGGCCACGAAGGCCGTGCCCGCCAGGATCAGCGTGGCGTTGAACCGCTCCATCACCTCGTCCAGCACCGGCCGGTTGAGCGAGAAGGAGCGCCCGAAATCGCCGGTCAGCATGTTGCCGAGCCAGATGAAATACCGTTGCACCAGCGGTTTATCGAGCCCGAGGTCGCGGTTCAGCTTCTCGACGTTCTCGGGCGTGGCATAGGACCCCAGGATCGCCGTCGCCGGATCGCCCGGGATCATCGCCATGATGAGAAAGACGATCACCGTGATGCCCAGAAGCACCGGCACCGCCGAGATCAGCCGTTTCACGATATACCCGCCCATCGCGTGCTCCCGGGGCTTCTTCTGTTTGAAAATACTCCCGCCGGAGGCACGGCCAAGGGCCGTTGCGCGCCGCCGCATGGCGGCGCGCGGGTCGGGCCGGGCGCAGCCCGGCCCGAAACCCTCGTCAGTTCTTGACCACGTCCTTGAGGAGCAGGAAGAACGACGGCTCCAGCGCGAAGCTGTCCACCGCGTCGCTGGTCACGGCGTTCTGCTTCCAGTTCGCCACGAAGACCCAGGGCGCGTCCTGCTGGACGATTTCCTGCATCTCCTTGTAGAGCGCGGCGCGTTCGTCCTGGTCGGTCGAGGCGCGGGCGGCCTCCAGCAGTTCGTCCACCTTCGGGTTCGAGTAGTAGCCGGAGTTGAAGCCGCCCTTGTCGGGCCAGGCCTCTGTGCGCAGCGCCAGGAAGGGCAGGGTGTCGGGGTCGTTGGTCATCCAGGCCATCTCGGCCATGTCCGCCTTGCCCTCGAGCCCCGGGTTCACCTGCCCGAGGAAGGTGTTCCACTCGTAGGTCTCGATCTTCACGTCGAAGCCCACGGCCTCCAGGTCGGCCTGGATCGCGGTGCCCATCGCCACCGGGTCGAGCATGCCCGAT
>JAUIIC010000290.1 GCA_030431935.1 Alphaproteobacteria bacterium
CTGCCCTGGCGTTGAAGAACACGAAGCCAAGCCCCGGCGGCGTCATCAGCCCCTTCTGGCAGGCGGCGATCATCACGTCGACGCCCCAGGCGTCCATCTCGAACCGGTCGCAGGCCAGGCTCGCGATGCAATCGACCATCAGAAGCGCCGGGTGCCCGACCTCGTCCATCACGCGGCGCAGGCCCGCGATGTCGTTCTTCGCCGTGCTGGCCGTGTCCACCTGCACCAGCATCACCGAGACAAAGCTGTGCGCCCTGTCGGCGGCCAGCACCTCGGCCACGCGCGCCAGGTCCACCGGCGCCGTGCGCCCGAAATCCACGATCTCGCAGTCGATCCCCATGCGCCGGGCAACGTCCGACCAGCCCAGCGCGAAGCGTCCCGTCGCCAGCACCAGCACCCGGTCGCCGGGGCTGTGGGTGTTGGCCAGCGCCGCCTCCCACGCGCCATGGCCGTTCGCAATGTACATCGCCACCTCGCCGCCGGTGCGCGCCACCGCCTTCAGGTCCGCCGCGATTCCCCGCGTCATGTCGTGCAACTCGCCGTAATAGATGTTCGGCGCCGCGCGGTGCATGGCGTTCAGCACCCGGTCGGGCATGACCGAGGGGCCGGGAATGGCAAGATAGTGGCGTCCGTTGGCAAGGCTCATGGGGGCGACTCCGGGCTGGCGCCGCAAAGGCCTAAGCCCGGCGGTTGGCGGCGTCAATCACCCCGGCCCCCGCCATAGAACCGCACCAGCCGCTCCGGCGGCACGCCCGCGTGCCAGGCCGCAAGGTTTGCCAGGTTGCGCGCCCCGCGCCGCAACCAGCCCTCGGCCTCGTAGCGCGCCGCACTGGTCCGGGCCTCCGCCGGCAGGGCGCGCAGCCGCCCGCGCAGCCGCCGCGCCATCGCCACATCCTCCATCAGGACGATGTCGGGCATGCCGCCCACCGCATCGTAGAGATCGCGCGCGATCACCAGCCCCTGGTCGCCATAGGGCAGGCCCAGCGCCCGCGAGCGCAGGTTCGCCCAGCCCGCGACCACGCGCGGCGCCAGCCCCTCGGCGCGAAAGGCCAGCCGGAAATGGCCCGCCCGGCCGCCGCCCTGCCGCATGTGATCCGCCACCGCCCCGGCCCAGCCAGGCCCAAGCCAGGTATCGGCATGCAGGAACATCAGCCACGCGCCGCCCGCCGCATCCGCGCCGCGCCGCATCTGCCCGCCCCGGCCCGGCGCGCCCTCGATCCAGAGCGCGCCCGCCGCGTCCGCCACCGCGCGCGTCGCGTCCGCCGATCCGCCGTCGCTGACGATCACCTCGCGGATCAGCCCGGCCTCCAGCCCCTCGCCCAGCGCGCCCAGCGTCGCGGGCAACTCGGCCTCGGCATTCAGCGTGGGGATCACGATCGACAGGGGCGCGCGCATCGGATGGCTTTCAGCTTTGCTCGCGCCCCCTATATTGCGGGCAAGCATCAAGGGAAACGCCGATGACCGCCGACCGCACCGTCCTGTCGATCACCGGGGCCGACCGCCACGACTTCCTGCAGGGCCTCGTCACCAACGATATCGCCCGCCTGAAGGACGGCATGGTCTATGCCGCACTCCTGACGCCGCAGGGCAAGTATCTCGCCGATTTCTTCCTGTCCGAGGACGGCGAGCGCATCCTGCTCGACGTCGCCGCGCCCCTCGCACCCGGCCTGAAACAGCGCCTGACCATGTACAAGCTGCGCGCCAAGGTGGCGATCGGGGACACCGGCCTGCATGTCGTGCGTGGCCTCGGCGATCCCCCGCCCAGCGCCCATGCCGACCCGCGCCACCCCGCGCTTGGCTGGCGCGCCTATGCCGACACCCCGGCCGAAGAGACCGGCATCGACTGGGACGCCATCCGCGTCGCCCACGCCATTCCCGAATCGGGCGTCGAACTGATTCCCAACGACAGCTTCATCCTTGAGGTTGGGTTCGAACGCCTGAACGGCGTCGATTTCCGCAAGGGCTGCTATGTCGGGCAAGAGGTGACGGCCCGCATGAAGCACAAGACCGAATTACAGAAAGGCCTTGCACGGGTGACGGTGGACGGCACCGCGCCCCCCGGCACCGCCATCGAGACCGAAGACGGCAAGCCCGCCGGCACACTCTACACCACCGCGGGCGGCCAGGGCCTCGCCTACCTGCGCTTTGCCCGCGCCACCGGCACGATGCACGCCGGCGACGCCCACCTGCACCGGATCGCGGACGCTTGAACCGGGGCCGGCGGCGGGTATCCTGCCCTCCAACGCCATGAAGGACCCGCCGCCATGCTCCGCCCACTCGCCGCCCTCGCACTTCTCGCCGCCCCTGCCGTGGCGCTGGCGCAGGACGGCCCGTCCTTCGACTGCGCCAGCGCCGAAACCGGCGCCGAAAAGCTGGTCTGCGCCGATACCGCCCTTGCCGCGCTCGACCGCCGCGTGGCCGCCCGCTTTGCCGCCGCGCTCGATGTCGCGCGGGGCCTCGACGCCGGCGCGGCCGAGGCCGAGGCCACCCTGCGCGCCTATCAACGCGGCTGGATCGGCGGCCGCGACGAGTGCTGAAAGGCCGCCGACGAACGCGCCTGCGTCGAGGACGCCTATCTCCGGCGCGAGGCCGAACTCGTGGCGGAATGGATGCTCGACGCGCCCACCGCCACCACCTTCTGGACCTGCGGCGGCAACCCTGCGAACGAGGTGGTGACGATGTTCTTCGACACGCCCCTGCCCGCCGTCCGCTTCGAACGCGGCGACAGCATCGACACGGGAACGCTGTCTCCCACCGGGTCGGGTGCGCGCTATGACGGCAGCTTCGGCCGCTACATCTGGATCAAGGGCGATCAGGCGGACTACCGCGACCCCGATCCCGACGGTCGGACCTACGCCTGCGTGGCGCAGGGCTAGAGGATCACCTCCTCCACCGCCTTGGGATGGTGCGTCAGCACCTCATACCCGTCCTCGGTCACGATGAAACTGTCGCCTACCTGCGCCCGGAACCCCTCGACAGAGACAGACCCGTCCACGGCCAGCACCATGCCCGGCTGCAATACCGTGGTGTCGCCCGTCACCAGTTGCGGCGATTCGAGGAAACTGAACCCCGTCGCTCGGCCGCAGCGAAACGGATAGTCATGGCCCGCCGCGCCGATCACCTCGGCATAGGCGGCATGAACGCTTTCGGCCGTCACACCCGCCCGCAACGCGCCCAGCGCCGCGGCCTGGCTGGCCACCGCCACCTCGTAGACCGCGCGCTGCCGGTCGTCGGCGACCTCCCCGATCCAGAACGTGCGGTCGAACCCCAGCTTGAAGCGGTGAAAGTTCGTCATCCCGCAAAAGCACAGGAACACCGGCTCGCCCCGCCGCATCACGCGCGTGCTGGCGCGGTGATGGGTCTTGGTGATCTCGGGGCCCGAGGCCATGATCTGCAGGAAATGGGTGTTGGGCGACATGTCCGCATCGTCGTAATGCGCCGCCAGAAGCTCGGCCGCCTTGCGCGTGCCCGCCGCCGAGGTCGCCAGCGCAACCTCGAACTCGGCCACACCGTCGCCGATGGCCGCGCGCCCCGCCGCCATCATCGCCGTCGCCACCTCGCCGGCATGGCGCGCCAGCTGCAACTCTTCGGGCGACTTTATCATCCGCATCCGCGCCAGCACCGGCGTCACGCTGGCCACCCGCCCCGCATCCAC
>JAUIIC010000291.1 GCA_030431935.1 Alphaproteobacteria bacterium
GTTCCGAGACCGCCTGCAGCAGCCCGGCCGGCCATTCCGTGCCGTCGAGCGGCGCCAGTTCGGCGGCCACGGCGGCGCGGAAGGCATCGAGGTCAAGCCCCTGCTCGGGCCCGATCACCGTCATGCCTTCGGCCTCCAGCTGGCCCAGGAGCGACGCTTCCTCGGCCATCACCGTTTCCGTCATGAAGGCCGCCGCCTCTTCGGCCGCGCGCCGAACGGCGGCCTTGTCGTCGTCGCCCAGCCGGCTCCAGCTGCGCCCGTTCATGGTAAAGGGAATCGGGATCAGCTGGTGACGCGTCAGGATGACATAGTCCTGCACGTCAAAGAACTTCTGGTTGTAGATCGTCGGCAGCGGGTTCTCCTGCCCGTCCACGATCCCCTGGCTGAGGCCCTGGAACAGCTCGGACAATGGCAGGGGCGTCGGGTTGGCGCCCAGCCCGCGGATCGTGGCCAGCGATAGCGGGTTGCCCACGGCGCGGATCTTCAGCCCCGACAGGTCCGCGGGCGTGCGCACGGGCGTGTCGGTGGTGGTGAGCGTGCGTGCGCCGAAGTAGTAGTTCGCCAGGACGACAAGCCCGCCTTCCTGCTCCAGTTCCGCGTTCCAGGCCTGCCCCAGGTCGGCGTTCTGGAGCACGGCAAGCTGATGGTCGTAGTTGTCGAAGACATACCCCGCCGTCAGGATCGCATAGCTTTGCACGATGTCCGACAAGAGCGGATAGGGCGTCAGGGCGATGTCGATGGCGCCGCTGCGGGATGCCCCGAACAGGTCGCGCAGGCCGCCCAGTTGCGCGGCTGGAAAGACCTGCACCTCGACCCGCCCCTCGGAATACTCGGACACCAGTTCTGCAAAACGGTCCGCGCCGCGGCCCGTCGGACCCGATGCGGCGTGGATATGGCCCATCCTCAGCGTCACGTCCTGGGCGGATGCCGCGGTTGGCAAGACAAGCGCCATTGCGGCTCCGAGCGCTGCCCCGAGTCCCGATCGTCCGAGCGATCTCACTACCTTCTGCATCAGTTCTTCCTCCCCTTGGTCTGGAGTGCTGCACCCTGCAGCAGTTGACGGGATCCGCGGCGCCTTGGTCCCGGCGCCGTGGTCATCCGTGGGTCTTCGGCCGCACCCCGCTGAGCGCTTCGTAACGTCGCTTCGTGTCTTCATCGGGCGGGTAGAGTCCGAAGATCGATCTGCCTGCGCGCACCTCTTCGAGAACGAAGGCCTCGAAACTTTCCTGGGCGACGGCGTCATGTGCGACGTCCTCGGCCAGGTGGCGCGGCAGGATCACCACGCCCTCGGCATCACCAACGACGATGTCGCCGGGAAAGACCGGCACGCCGCCACAGGCGATCGGCGTGTCGATGTCGACGGCATGGTGGTGGATCAGGTTGGTGGGCGCGGCCCCGCCCGCGGCGTAGACCGGCCAGTCCATCTCGGAAATCTCGGGCAGGTCGCGCAGGCTGCCGTCGGTCACGACCCCGGCGGCGCCGCGCACGTGCATCCGGGTCAGCAGGATGTGCCCGGCGGATGCGGCGCGGGTGTCGCCGCGCGCGTCCATGACCAGAACATGCCCGGGCGGAATGTCCTCGACAACGCGGCGCTGGGGATGACTGCGATCCTCGAAGACGTTCAGGGTGTCCAGGTCTTCGCGCGCGGGGATGTAGCGCAGGGTGGTGGCGGGGCCGACCATCGTGCCGCCGCCGCGTGTCTGCCGGCAGGCCCCCTGGATGAAGAGGTTGTGCAGCCCGCGCTTGAACAACTGCGTGGTCAGCGTTGCGGTAGAGCACGCCTTGAGCCGGGCGAATGTCTCTGGAGACAGCGGCGCAGCTTGCGCGTCTCCTGCGCGTCCTTCGGGCATCGGTTCATCCAGTTCTTAATTTGTCGGACAACATGACAAATATGGACGATCTGTCAACCCTAAACGGATTCTCCTTCGAAAATGCGGCGGCGCGCGCCTTCGATGTGGCGGCGCATCGCTCGTTCGGCGCCCTCGCAGCGTCCCGCCAGAATCTCCTCGTAGACCTCCTCGTGCTCGCGCTGCACCACCGCCAGCCGCGCCTTCGGGTCCAGGAGCGAGAGGTTGCGGTTCACCGACATGGCCGAGGTGACGGCATCTTCGAGCGAGGCCAGCGTGGTGACGAAGAACGCGTTGCCCGACGCTTCCGCGACCGCGCGGTGAAAGGCGAAATCCGCCTCGGTCCCCACCGCGCGCCCGGCAACCGCCGCTTCGAGCGCGGCCAATCCGTCACGCAGCGCCTGAAGCTCGGCCGGGCCACGGCGCATGGCGGCAAGATGGGCCGCAGCCGGTTCGATCGCTGCGCGAAACTCGAAACAGCGCTGGATATCGGCGATGCTGCCCAGTGGCGCGAACTGAAGCACCGCCGCGTTCGGGCGCTTCTGCACGTAGCTGCCCGACCCCCGGCGGACCTGGATCAGGCCGTCATCCCGCAACTGCGCAAGCGCCTCGCGCACCACCGGGCGGGACACCTCGAACCGGTCCGCAAGGGCCGTTTCCGTGGGCAGGCGGTCCCCTTCGGAATAGGCGCCGCCCATGATGTCGTTGAGGATCTCTTCGTAGATGCGGGCGCTCAGACGCTCCTTGCCGGAATGGTCGCGTCGGGACTGTGGCGGTGTCAGGGGCTGTATGCTCGCAGGCTTGTGTCTGGTCATCTGGTCAGGGGCCGTCGTCTTTGTTCGCGTTGATCGTTCTCGTGCGGTCGCTACGGAGGACAGAACCATCTATTTACAACTAGGGTAGTCTGTCTGACAAATCTACCGGTTTCACCTTGCCCCGACGCAACACGCGCGCCCTTGCCGCGCCCTGCCCGATGGACGGGGCCGGGCACCGGCTAACGCCAGCGGCTGCCCATCATCACCGGCACCAGCACCGTCAGGAACAGGAGCCGCGAGACGTGGTGCGCGGCGACGAAGGCCGGGTCCAGGTTCAGCTGCACCGCCATGGCCACCATCGCCTCCAGCCCCCCCGGCGCGAAGGCGACGAACACCAGCGCCGGCGACAGGTCCAGAAGCCGCGCCATCGCCAGCGCGCCCAGTCCCGAGATCACCAGCACCACGCCCGTCACCAGCACGCCCGCAAGCGCGGCATCGGCAAGGTCTGCCGGGCGGCGCCCGCGAAAGCGCGTGCCGATGAGCGCGCCGAGGACCAGAAAGGCCGACAGCGTGGCCCAGGGCGGCAGGCCGCCGGTGGCGGCGCCCGTCGCGTGCAACAGGCCCGACACTGTCATCCCGCCCAGCAGCAGCGCAGCGGGCAGGCGCATCCGGTGATAGCCGATCCCCAGCACCGCAGAGGCGGCGAAAACGCCCAGCGCAATTGGCCAGGCCATCGGCGCGACGGCGGGCGCGCTGCCGGCGGTCTCGACCGTCAGCCCCAGGATCACGGGCACGGCCAGCGTCATCACAAGCACCCGCAGGCTCATGATCATGCCGATCTTGGCCTGGTCGACCTTGAGCCCGCCGGACAGCGAAATGACGTAGCTGAGGTGCCCGGGAACAGATGACAGGAACGCGGTGTCCCGGTCATAGCCGAACAGCCGAACGAGGCCGCGGTGGTTGACCACCATCCCGATGACCAGCGCCACACCGAGGGCCACGATCGAGAAGGGCCAGATCGCGGCGGCCTCAAGCGCCTTTGGCG
>JAUIIC010000292.1 GCA_030431935.1 Alphaproteobacteria bacterium
GCGCCGTGGACTTCGGCGATGACCGCCTGAACCCGCATCGCGGCGTCCAGACGCTCGATGGCTGGACACAGATGAGCCTTGTGTGGACCCAGACCGTGCCGCGCCGGCTGATCGACGTGTCCACCGGTCAGGACGTGACGTCGAAGTACCCGACGCTGCAATACCCGTTCACGACGCTCCAGCAACAGCGCGTCGCCGCCGAAACCGGCGAGCCGGTGAAGCTGGTCCTGCCCAACGGCGATGTCGCCCGCGCCGTCGTGGTCAGCGGCCCGGCGCCCACGGTCACGGAAACGCGGATCTCGACCAAGTCCGTCGAGCCCGAAACCGCCGCGCCGGCGTCCTCTCCGTTCGTGCAGGCCGGTCGCTACACCGATGACGCCGCCGCGCGTGCTGCCGTCCTTCGTCTGCAACAGGCCGGGCTGCCGGTGAAGATCGGCAAGGGAACGTCAAACGGCAAGCCGTTCCAGATCGTTGTGGCGGGTCCCTACGCGACAGAGGCCGCACTTCAGGCGGGCCTGCGCACCGTCCGCGCGCTGGGCTTCACCGATGCGCGGCCCCGCGACTGACGCGGGCGCCGCACCTCAGGTATCGCAGATCCCCTGAAGGCTGATCCACTCGCCGTCGCTCATCAACGGCCGCGCGTCGGCTGGCAGGCCCGGATCGGCCTCGATCAGTCCCAGGGTCGCCTCGCCGCTGGCATCCAGCGAATAGGCGTAGGGCGACGACGGCACCCCCGCAGCGGCAAAGCGGCGTAGCAGCGCCTCGTCGGGAACCGGCTGATCCGGGGCGGCAAGCAGGGTCTCGGCATGTGCCGAGAGCGTGGCGTCCGGGATGTCGCCGGTCGTCAGCAAGCGAAATGCCGCCCAAGGTCCAGCCTCGCGCAGAAGCCTCTCCATCGGGTTCAGGGTCTCGCTCCGCAGCCCTTCGGCCAGCACGTATCCTGCCAGCGCCGCCGGATCGTCCGACCGTTCCACCAGCGCGCGGTGAATGACCACGATCCCGCCCGGCAGTTCCACGGTGCGCCGCACGCCCTCGCGCACCACGACAAAGCGGCCGGGCGCGTCCGCCCCGCGCAGGCGGTCGTGCAGCACGCCCAGCGCCCGCGTGCCCAGCGTCGTGCGGCAGGGCGCACCGGCCACCCGGCGCAGATCGCTCAGCAACCGCTCTCCGATCTCGCTGCGCTTGGCCTCTGGCGCCATCACGGCGGCATTGCGGATGAGTGCCTCGGGCAGCCAGAGCACGCCCGCGGCCAGCACAGCCGCCAGCGCCGTCAGCGTCAACACCATCCGCAGACGTCCCGGGTGTGGGCGGTTGCGCTCGACCGCGCGCCGCACGGTCTCGATCGCCTCGACCATCGTCGAGTCCTCGATCTCCAGCGTGTCGGTGGCATCCGCGCCGGGCCCGTAAAGCGCCGGCGTCTCGTCGGGGTTCAGCCGCTCGATCGCGGCCAGCGACCAGTGCGTCAGCGGCCGCTCGGCGGTGTCCGAGATCACCAGCGTCGCGTTCCCGAAGGACACGATCACATCGCGCCGCTGCGCATGGGGATCCTCGCGCCAGAGCGCCGGCGCCTCCAGCCTCTCGTAGCCCTTCAGCGCCGTCATGGCGCCCCTGCCCGCGATGTGTCCATGGCCGAGACGATAGCGCCCCCGGCGCCCGCGCTCAACTCACAGCGTGCGGGCGACGGCGCGCAATTCGAACTTCTGGATCTTGCCGGTCGAGGTCTTGGGCAGTTCCTGGAACACCACCTTCTTTGGCGTCTTGAACCCCGCCAGCCGTTCGCGCGCAAAGGCGATCAGATCGGCCTCGGTCGCCTCGCGCCCGGGCTTCAGCTCGACGAAGGCGCAGGGCACCTCGCCCCACTTGTCGTCGGGCTTGGCCACCACCGCGCAGAGCAGCACGGCGGGATGATGCATCAAGGTGCCCTCGACCTCGACGGAACTGACGTTCTCGCCGCCCGAGATGATGATGTCCTTGGCCCGGTCCGCGATCTGCAGGTGCCCGTCGGGATGCTTCACCGCGATATCGCCGGAATGGAAATAGCCCCCCGCGAAGGCCTCTTCGGTGGCCTCGGGGTTCTTGAGATACCCTTTCATGACAGAGTTGCCCCGGATCACGATCTCGCCCTGCGTGGTGGCGTCGGGGGGCACCGGGGCCATGGCGCTGTCGACGACGGTGATATCCTCCATCATCGGCATCAACACGCCTTGCCGCGCCTTGATCGCGGCGCGGGCGTCACCCTCCAGATGGCCCCATTCGTCATGGTTCCACAGGCATTCCGTGACATGGCCATAGGTTTCGGTCAGCCCGTAGACCTGCGTGACGTGAAAGCCCAGCGCTTCTATCGCGGCCAGCGTGGCGGCGGCGGGCGGGGCGCCTGCGGTGAACACCTCGACCGTGTGGCTGAAGGCGCGCTGATCCTCGGGGCTGGCGTTGACGATGGCGTTCAGCACGATGGGCGCGCCGCCGAAATGGGTCACGCCCTCGTCGGCCACCGCGTCATAGATCGCCTTGGCCGTCACGTCGCGGCAGCATACGACCGTGCCGCCCAGCATCGGCATCATCCAGGTGTGGTTCCAGCCGTTGCAGTGGAACAGCGGCACGATGGTCAGGAACCGGGGATAAAGCGTCATGCGCCACGAGATCACCGTGCCCATGGTCATCAGGTAGGCGCCGCGATGGTGGTAGACCACGCCCTTGGGCCGCCCGGTGGTGCCCGAGGTATAGTTCAGCGCAAGGCTCTCCCACTCGTCCTCGGGGAACCGCCAGGCAAAGCCGGGATCGCCCGCCGCGATGAACGCCTCGTACTCCGCGTAGCGCCCGGTGGCGGGATACCCCGCCTGCGGGTCGGCCACCTCGACGATCTGCGGGGCGGGCCCGTCCATCTGGGCGATGGCCGCCTCGGCCAGCCCGATGAACTGGGTGTCCACCAGGACCAGCTTGGCCCCGCCATGGCCGAAGATGTAGGCCACCGTGTCCACGTCCAGCCGGATGTTGATGGTGTTCAGCACCGCCCCCATCGCGGGCACGCCGAAATGCGCCTCGGCCTGGGCGGGGATGTTCGGCAGAAGCGTCGCCACCACGTCGCCAGAGCCCACGCCCGCCCCCACCAGCGCCGAGGCAAGCTGCGACACCCGCGCGTGGTACTGCCGGTAGGTCAGGCGCTGCCCGCCATAGACCAGCGCCTCTCGGTCGGGGAACACGCCGGCGGCGCGGTTCAGGTGCGACAGGGGCGTCAGCGGCACGTAATTCGCGCGGCGCTTGTCCAGCCCGGTTTCGTCGGCAAGCCAGCCCATGGTGATCCCTCCCTGCGGTTCCGCCCCATGCCTGCGGAATGCCGAGTATTTACGCCAAGCCCAGAGTTTGAAAAGAGCGAAGTTATGAGCAGCATTTCGCAGACCCCCACGCCCGAGACACGGCCGCTTGCCGCGGCGGGCTCTGTCGTGGCGGGGATGGCGCTGATCGGGCTGATCGATTCCCTGATCGTCCTGATCGCCGACATGGGCGGCCTGTGGCAGTTCCACCTGATCCGCACGGCGATGGCCCTGCCGCTTCTGCTGGTGCTGGCCCGTGTCATGGGCCAGCGCCTGCGCCCCCTGCGCCCGGTCGCCGTCGCGATCCGCAGCGGGCTTCTGG
>JAUIIC010000293.1 GCA_030431935.1 Alphaproteobacteria bacterium
CGTCTGGACCAGGCCCGCATCGACGCCTTCGCGGGCCTGACCGAGGACCGCCAGTTCATCCACGTGGACCCGGTGCGTGCCCGGGCGCAGTCGCCCTTCGGCGGCACGGTGGCGCACGGGTTCCTGACGCTGTCGATGATCTCGGCCATGGCCTATGACGCCGAACCACCGCTGGTGGGCGCGCGCTATGGCGTGAATTACGGTTTCGACCGCATCCGCTTCGTCACCCCGGTGCCCGCCGGGTCGCGGGTGCGCGCCCGCTTCGTGCTGGCCGACTGCGAGGAGCGGGCCGAGGGCGAAGTCACGCTGCACTGGGACCTGACCATCGAGATCGAGGGCGCCGACCGGCCGGCCATCGCCGCGCGCTGGCTGCAACGCTGGTATCTGGAGGATGCCCGGTGAGGGACAAGGTCTCATCCGACGCCCATCTGCCTGCGCCCCTGCGCGGCCTGCGCCTGCCGATGGTGGCCGCGCCCTTGTTCATCATCTCGAACCCCGATCTCGTGATCGCCCAATGCACCAGCGGGATCGTCGGCAGCTTTCCGGCGCTGAACGCGCGCGAGGCCGAGGGCGAGCCGCCGCTGCTGGAGGCCTGGCTGAAGCGTACCACCGAGGCGCTCGATGCCTGGAACCAGGCCAATCCGGACCGGCCCGCCGCGCCGTTTGCGGTCAACCAGATCGTCCACCGCTCGAACACCCGGCTGGAGCGCGACCTGGAGATCTGCGCGAAGTGGAAGGTGCCGATCTGGATCACCTCGCTCGGCGCGCGGGTCGAGGTGAACGAGGCCGCCCATTCCTGCGGCGGCATCGCGTTGCATGACGTCATCAACGATACCTTCGCGCGCAAGGCCATCGCCAAGGGTGCCGACGGGCTGATCGCCGTGGCGGCGGGCGCGGGGGGACACGCCGGGCGGCAATCGCCCTTTGCGCTGGTGCAGGAAATCCGGGCGTGGTTCGACGGCCCGCTTCTTCTGTCGGGGTCCATCGCCACCGGGCGCGCCCTTCTGGCGGCACAGGTGATGGGCGCGGATCTGGGCTATGTGGGATCGCCCTTCATCGCCACGGACGAGGCGAACGCGGCCCCCGGCTACAAGCAGATGATCGTGGAGTCGGGCGCCGAAGACATCATCACATCGTCGCTGTTCACCGGCGTGTCCGGAAATTACCTGCGCGGGTCGATCGCCAATGCCGGGCTCGATCCCGACAACCTGCCCTCGGCCGATGCCAGTTCGATGAGCTTTGCCAGCGGCACCGCCAAGCCCAAGGCGTGGAAGACGATCTGGGGCGCGGGGCAGGGTATCGGTGCTGTCCACGGCGTCGGGCCCGCCGCGTCGCTGGTCGACCGGCTGGCCGCCGAATACGAAGCCGCGCGCGCCGCGCTGGCAACCGGATAACGGAACCACAAGAGGCAGGAGGACGCCATGGACCTTGGCATGACCGACCGCGTGACGAAACTGGTGGCCGAGGTGCGCCAGATGATCGAGACGGAAATCGCGCCGCTCGACGCCGAATACCACGCCGAGGTGGGCCGCCACCCGTCGGGCGACCGGTTCAAGCTGACCGACCGGCAACTGGCGATCCTCGACGAGCTGAAGGGCAAGGCCAAGGCGCGGGGGCTGTGGAACTTCTGGCTGACCGGCAGCGACAAGGGCTATGGCCTGACCACCGTGGAATACGCCTATCTGGCCGAGGAGATGGGCAAGGTGCCGCTGGCCGCCGAGATCTTCAACTGCTCGGCCCCCGACACCGGCAACATGGAGGTGCTGGAGCGCTACGGCACCGAGGCGCACAAGGCGCGCTGGCTGCCCGACCTGCTGGAGGGGCGCACCCGGTCCTCCTACCTGATGACAGAGCCCGCCGTCGCCTCTTCCGACGCCACGCAGGTGTCGATGCGCGCCGAGAAGCGCGGCGACGGCTGGGTGCTGAACGGCGAAAAGCACTGGATCTCGGGCGCGGGCGATCCGCGCTGCGCGCTCTACATCACGATGGCCTGTTCGGACCCGGACGCCGACCGGCACGCGCGCCACACCATGTTCCTGATCCCCTCGGACACGCCGGGGATCGAGGTTCTGCGCCCGATGCATGTCTTCGGCCATGACGACGCGCCGCACGGGCACATGCACATTCGGTTCACCGATGTTCACGTGCCCGCCGACGCCGTGGTGCTGGGCGAGGGGCGCGGCTTCGAGGTGGCGCAGGGCCGGCTTGGACCGGGGCGCATCCACCACTGCATGCGCGCCATCGGGCAGGCAGAACGCGCGCTGGAACTGATGTGCCGCCGCGCCACCACGCGCGAGGCCTTCGGCAAGCGGCTGGCAGAGCTTGGCGCGAACTACGACATCATCGCCAACGCCCGGATGGAGATCGAGATGGCGCGGCTTCTCTGCCTCAAGGCCGCGTGGATGATGGACACCGCGGGCGTGCGCGCGGCCCAGCCCTGGATTTCCAAGATCAAGGTCGTGGCCCCCCTCACCGCCGAGAAGGTCATCGACGAGGCGATGCAGATGCACGGCGGCTCCGGCATCAGCCAGGATTTCCCGCTGGCCCACATGTGGACGCATGTGCGCACCCTGCGTTTCGCCGATGGTCCCGACGCGGTCCACCGCAGGCAGGTCGCCCGGGTCGAGTTGCGCAAGTACACCGACACCAAGGCCTGAGATGACCGCAGCCGCGCAGCTGGACCTTGACGCCGTCGCCGCCTGGATGGCGGCGCACGTGCCGGGCTTTGCCGGCCCGCTGACGGCCGAGAAATTCGCCACCGGCCAGTCGAACCCCACGTTCCGTCTGACGGCGGCTTCGGGGGCCTATGTCCTGCGCCGCAAGCCGCCGGGCACCCTGTTGAAATCCGCCCATGCCGTGGACCGCGAGTTCCGCGTGCAGGCCGCGCTGGCGGGCAGCGACGTGCCCGTCGCCCGCATGTTCGCGCTGTGCGAGGATGAAGGCGTGATCGGCACGGCCTTCTACGTCATGGCCCATGTGGACGGGCGCAATTTCGTCGACCCGCGCCTGCCGGACCTGTCGGCGCAGGACCGCGCGCATGTCTTCGACGAGATGAACCGGGTCCTGGCGGCCATCCACAGCGTCGATATCGACGCGGTTGGCCTGTCGGATTTCGGGCCAGAGGGGAATTACTACGCCCGCCAGATCGACCGCTGGACGCGCCAGTACCGCGCCAGCGAAACCGGGAACATCCCCGCGATGGAAGAGCTGATCGACTGGCTGGCCGGCACCCAGCCCGCCGACGATGGCCGCCGCACCCTGGTCCACGGCGACTATCGCCTCGACAACCTGCTGTTCGCCCGGGGCCGCCCCGATTGCGTGGCGGTTCTCGACTGGGAGCTGTCGACGCTGGGCCACCCGTTCGCCGACCTGGCCGCCACGCTGATGCAATGGAGCCTGCCGCCGGGGGACGAGGGGCGCGGGCTGGACGGGGTGGACCGCGCGGCACTTGGCCTTCCTTCCGACGCCGCCTTCGTCGAGGCCTATTGCGCCCGCACCGGCCTGCCGGGGATCGAGCGGATGGGCTTCTACCTTGCCTTCGCCTTCTTCCGGATGGCCGCGATCCTGCAAGGCGTGAAGCGGCGGGCGCTGGACGGCAACGCCTCGAACCCCGAAAGGGGGCTGGCGATGGG
>JAUIIC010000294.1 GCA_030431935.1 Alphaproteobacteria bacterium
CCGCACCACTACGACGGCCCCGACTACAGCCCGGACGGGGCGCATGTCTGGTTCAACTCGGACCGGGGCGGGTCGATGGACCTCTGGCGCATGGCCCCCGATGGCACCGGGGCCGAGCCGATGACCTCGGACGACCGCGTCAACTGGTTTCCCCATCCCGCGCCGGACGGGCGGCACGTCCTCTACCTGTCCTACCTGCCCGGCACCCAGGGCCATCCGGCGAACCGCCCGGTCGAATTGCGCCTGCTCGACCTTGCGACCGCCCGAACGATCGTCCTCGCCGGGTTCCTCGGCGGGCAGGGCACGCTCAACGTGCCGTCATGGGCACCGGACGGCCGCCGCTTTGCCTTCGTGCAATACCTGGTGGGCCGGGACTGACGCCGCGGGCCCGGTCCAGGCCGGCAAGACCCCGCACCATCCCGCGTGAGGAGACGGCCCGGCAGACCGCCCCGCCACCCAGATGAGGCATTGCCCGTCGAAGCGCAAAGGCGGATGCTGCGGCCATGGCGGTGGACACCGGGTTCTCTTTCACGGCACTGACGGACAGGGCACGCCGGCACATCCGGGTGTTCCAGGTCCACCAGTTCCTCGACCGTCTCGCCATGGGGCTGACGGTGGCCGTGGTCGCCCTCGCGCTGACCGATCGCGGCATGGACCTGTTCCAGATCTCGGCTCTGTTCGGCGTCTATGCGCTGACGACCATGACGCTGGAACTGCCCTTCGGGGGCCTCGCCGACGCCGTCGGCCGCAAGCCGGTGTTCCTTGCGGCGGTCGGGGCCAGCCTGGTGTCGCTGGCGCTGTTCCTGTCGTCGGACGCGTTCGGCGTGCTTGCCCTTTCCTTCGCCTTCATCGGCTTCGGACGCGCCTTGCGCTCCGGCACGCTCGATGCCTGGTTCGTCGAGACCTTCAGGGCCGCCGCGCCGGGCGTCGACGTCCAGCCCGCCCTGGCAAGGGCGCAATGGGCCAACGCGATGGGCCTTGGCGTGGGGGCCGTGCTGGGCGGTCTTCTGCCCGATCTGATCGGGGCGACGGGCCTTCGGCTAGGGATCAGCGTCTATGACGTGTCCTACGCGGCCAGCTTCGTCATGATGCTCGGCGTGCTGGTCTTCACCCTCTTCGCCATAACAGAGACCCCGCGCCCGCCAAGGCCCCCTGCGCCCGGACACCGGATCGCCCGGGTCGCGGCGGTGATGCGAGAGGCCGGTCTTCTGGCCCTGAACCACCCCACGCTGTCGATACTTCTGGCGGCGTTGGCGCTGATGCTGATGGCGACCAATCCGGTCGAGGTGATCTGGCCCACCCATGCCAGGCCCATGCTGGACGGGGATCACGCCACCACCGTCATCGGTGCCGTGACGGCCGGCTATTTCTTCGCGATCGCCCTCGGGGCGTCGCTGTCGCCCCATGTCAGCCGGCTGTTCCGGCGCCGCCACGCCGTTAGCCTCGCCGCGATCCTTGCCTGTCTCGCGGTCCTTCAGGTCGTTCTGGCCATGCAGGGCGGGATTGCCGGATTCGTCGGTGTCTTTCTTCTGTTCTCGGTCATGCTCGGCGCAAGCGAGACACCTGCAAGCAGCATCCTGCACAGCTGTGTCGAGGATCGCCAGAGATCGACCATGCTGTCGCTCAGGTCGCTGATACAGCAGCTTGGGGCGGCGCTGGGGCTGGTCATGGCGGGCGCCCTGGCCGAGATCTGGTCCACGCCCGTCGCCTGGAGCGTCGGTGCGGTCTTCCTGTTGGCGGCCGTGGCGCTGTGCCTTGTGCTGGCCGGACGACTGGCCCCCGGGACCGAATAGCCACGTCCGCACGGTTCGCGGCATCGGTTGCATTGCCCTCCTGCCGCCCTTTTGCCGTGCCGCGCCTCAAGGCCCGCTCAGGCCGCCGCCGCCTCGCAGGCCAGCCGGTTGACCCCCTGCGCCGCCAGCCGCGACACCAGTTCGGCCACCGGCACGTCCTGCACCGCCACGCCGTCGCGCAACGCCAGCGCGGCAGCCGTGCCCGTCGCCTGACCCATCGTCATGCATTGCGGCATCCCCCGGACCGAGGCGAAGGCCACTGGGTCCGCCGACAGGATGCGGCCCGCGAACATCAGGTTCGCCACACCCTCGGGGATCAGCGACCGGAACGGGATGGTGTAGTAGCTGCCCCCGGGCAGCGCCGCATCGTGGGTCATGTCCCCATCCGCGCGCATCACATCGTCCACCGGGTTGTCGCAGGCCACGATCCCGTCGGGAAACCGCGTTCCGCGCGCCAGGTCCGCGCCCGTCAGCCGGTAGACCCCCTGCAGCTTGCGCGTCTCGCGCACGCCTACCGTGGGCGACAGCATCGCCATATGCGCCCCGGCGAAGCCCGGCACAACGGATTGCAGGAACCGCGCCAGCTGGTGACAGCGCCGCCGCCCCTCTTGCGTGGCCTGGCCCACCGCCACCGGATCGGTGCCGTCCACCCCCCGCACATGGACCGAGTTGCAGAAGACCGTGCCGGGATGAAACCCCTTCATCAGGTAAAGCCTGGCAAGGTCGGGATGGAGCCGCCCCTCGGCCACGCCCTTCGCGGCAAAGCGCGTGAAATAGGGATCGCCCTCGGCAAAGGCGGCGTCCAGGTCCACCCCTATCATGTGAAACGAGATCGTCACCGCCATCATGTTGCCGCCGGCATCGCCCAGCACATGCGGCACCCCCGCCTTGGCCGAAATGTCGCCGTCGCCAGAGCAGTCGATCACGATCCGGGGCGTGATGCGAAAGGCCCCGTTGCGGTCGCAGCAGTCCACATGGGCGATCCTGTCGCCTGCCATTGCCGGGCCGAGCGCCATGGCGTTTAGCCGCAGCCGCACGCCCGCCTCTTCCAGCATCTCGAACATGGTCAGCGTGGCGATGTCGTGGTCATAAAGGATTTCGGGCCCGAAATTGGCCAGCGCGCAGTCCCGCGTCTCTGCCGCTGGCGGGTCCATCGCGGCCAGCCGCGCGGTCAGTTCCGCAATCAGCCCGCCGATCGAGCGTCCCACCGGATAGCCCCCGCCCCAGGGCATCCCGGGGCAGAAGGCCATGACCCCGCCCACCTTGCTGGTCGCCTCCACCAGCGTCACCCGCAGCCCCTGCCGTCCGGCGGCCACCGCCGCGCCGAACCCGGCCGTCCCGCCGCCGATCACCAGAACGTCGACCGCCTCGTCCCGCGCGCTCATCGACCGGCCCGCCCATGTCCCGCCGCCCGTGCCAGCGCGTCTGCCCCACGCCCGCCCGCACCATCCGTCCAGGCCACGAAATGATCCGGCCGGACCAGCACCGCCCCCGCCTCGTAGGCCTCTGCCTCGCCCGCCGACAGCGCCGCGATCGTCAGCGGCACGCCCAGCGCCCCGGCCACCGCCCGCATCTCCTGTGCCGCATCCCCTTCGGGCGCCACCGACAAGAGCGTGAAGCCCGCGCCCAGCCGCCCCAGCATCGCATCGCCCCCCTCGACGGAAGGCGGGGCAAGGTGGTGCCCGGCGCGTGCCGCGCGCAGATGCCGCCCGCGTGCGCTCGGCGCGCCCGGCCCGCCCACCAGCGGCGAGCCCTCGTAATTCGGCTCGAACACGTTCACCTCCTCGGCGTCGAGATTGCGCGACGCCCACGCCGCCTCGAAGGCCGCCCGGTCCCG
>JAUIIC010000057.1 GCA_030431935.1 Alphaproteobacteria bacterium
CCAGCATCCATCCGGTCTTGCGCTCAACCCCGGACAACAACCCGTCAATAAAAGCTCCCGCGGACGCTCGCTGCTCGGACCTATTGAACGCAGGGGCGACAAAGGCCCTCATGCCTTCAAGCGCCTTGCGCCAATCTGAAACCGACCCCGCCCAATCCGAAACAGTCATGATCCAATCCCCCAATTCTCTCAAAAAGAATTGAATCAGAGATCGCTCAAATACGCAACTGTAGTACTAGTCCAATGATCTTTGGCGATGGAGCAGCCCAAGTGGTGGACTCCCCAGTGGATACGGAGGCCGGCGGGAATCCGGCGGAACCTTGCCATAAAGGCGCACCATCGCGTCCAGCCCGCGCGCGACCCTCGCGCCGGAGACGCTTGTATCGTCGCTGCAGTCAATGTCCAACTTTCGGGGGATAGATCAATCTGCTCGTCGGTGGCCCGGTGCTTCGGCATCGGGGCACTCCTCTAGCTTCCGGAGTGCCCACGAAGAACTCACTCTCGGAACGGACCAGTTTCGGCGGTCAAGGCCATCACATTCGGCGCAACTGATGCGCGATCAAATCCGCGCCACGCTCTGCAACGGCGATGATGGCGGCATTGACCGGGCCCGTCGTTAGCGAAGGCAGGATGGATCCGTCGCAGACCCAAAGGCCCGTGAAATCGTGCAACGCGAGGTCGGGCGAAACTGCGGCGTCGCCCCGGGTGCCCATCCGGCAGGTGCCGACTGGATGATGGTGTGTAAAGGCTGCCCTTTCGATAAAGTCGAGCATCGCGCTCTCGGTCGCCAGATGACGCGGAGCAGGCAGCAGTTCGTCCTTCCGCCACGGCTCATAGGAGTCGGCGCCGCCAAGGGCTCGTGCCCAATGCAGGGCCTCCAGGAAATGCGCACGATCCGCTGGCGCGCTCAGATATTGCGGGTCGATCAGCGGTTCGGCCTTCGGATCGGCCGAACGAAGCCGCAGCCTTCCACGGCTGCGCGGATGGGTGATGCCGAACATCAACGTATAACCTTCGCTGGGCGCGGGGATGTCGACCTCCTGCGCAAGCGCCTCGGACACGACGGGGACCGTGACGCAGCCCACCACAAGCTCGGGAGCGTCACTCGGGCGCTGGCCGCGTGCGTGAATGTAGGTCAGCGATTCCGAGTGCTGGGTGCTGCTGGGCGGGACGAACCGGCGGGCGCGATAGACGTTGCCGGCGGATAGCAGGTGATCCTGAAGGTTGGCACCCAATGCGGGGATGTCGCACAAGACGGCGACGCCCACGTCGCGCAACTCCTGCGCAGGCCCCAGCCCTGAGCGCATCAGGATCAGCGGCGTGGAAATCGTTCCGGCCGACAGGATTACCCCGGCCGCCGCCCCAAGCGTCACTGAGCCAGAGGCGTCGTGTCCGACAAGGCCGGCGATCCGGCCGTCCGCGATCAGCAGGCGATCCACCATCACACCGGCGCGCAGCTCCAGATTGGGGCGCGCCCTCACCGACGGCGTCAGGTAGGCGTCTGCCACGCTCTGCCGGCGGCCATCGCGGATTGTCAGGGTGTTCAACGTCGGGCCCGCCATGCCCGCAGGGCCATTGTGATCACGGATCGGCGTCAGGCCCAGCGCGGCGCCGGCGGCCATATGTGCCCAGGTCAGCGCATGCGGGTCGGCCGGCTGCTGCAAATGCACCGGGCCGCTGGCCCCGTAATGGGCGGCATCGGCGAAGGGCGAGGTCTCGGACTTGCGGAAATAGGGCAGCAGATCGTCCCAGCCCCAGCCGGTGGCGCCGGCGGCCACCCAAGCCGCGAAATCGTCAGGGTGTCCGCGCATGTGTCCCATCGCGTTGATGGCGCTGGACCCACCAACCACCTTGCCGCGCGGCCAGGGATGCGCGCGTCCGGCCATGTGCGGCTGCGGGGCAGTCACGTATTGCCAATCAACGGCGCTGCCCTGGAGGCGGGGCCAGGCGGCGGGGTCGGCGATGAGCGAGTCCTCGGCCTCGCCCCCGGCCTCCAGCAGAAGCACGCGCAAGGCCGGGTTTTCGCTAAGTCGGCTGGCCACGACGCAACCGGCAGAGCCGGCGCCCACGATGATCAGATCGGGGATGTCCGTCATCGCAATGGTCCGCGCCCCGACGGCACAGCTATTCCGCCTGTAGCAACGCCGCGGGGGCTGACGCGCTTTCGGATAAATCCGGGGAAATCCGCTCCATAATCACCGCATTCACGGTAGCCAGATGCGCGCGCATGCATTCCTCGGCACGCTCGGGATCGCGGTTGGCGATGGCGCGGGCGATACGCATATGTTCGGCGTCGCGTGCTTCGCGGCGTTTGGAGCACAAGGGCTTGCGCGATGGCAGGCGCACGCGGCTATCCGCACCAACCTTCCGGATAATGTTGTAGAGTTCACGGCCCAGCGCGTTGCGCGAGGCGCTGGCGATCTCCAGGTGGAACGCCAGGTCGGGGGCGCCGTAGTCTTCCTCCGGGCCACTGGAGGCGGCGCGGGTGATCCGGGCGATTTCCAGCGGCGAGGCACGCACCGCGGCCAGCCGGGCGAATTGCGGTTCCAGGATCAGACGCAGCTCGATCACGTCGGTGGGGTTGGCCAGCCGGGCCAGTGCGTCGCTTTGCACACTGACATCCCGGGTGGTCCGACGGCCGACTTGGGCGGGGGGCAATTGCCCGGCTTCGCGCATATCGGCCAGCACGCGGCGCAGGCGGGAGCGTGGCACACCCAGCTGTTCGACGAGTTCGCGCTCTGGCGGCAGCGCGGCGCCGCCGGCCGAGAGTTCCATCAGGTGCGCCCGCAGATCGGCGGCGGTTGGTCCGGTCTTGCGCGACTCCCGTTGCGGCTTCACTCGGGTCACTGGGGCGTCCTCGGTCATCGGCGTCCTGTTTTCTGGTCCCATCTCTGCCTTATAGTCAAAACTGCCCTTCCCAACAAGACCATTGACAGTAACGGTTCACTAATGGTTCGATCTTGACGTGCCGGGGACAGCCTGATGTTCCGCCCTGGCGATTGGTGGAGCGCAGCGTCATCGAGGAATTCGACTACATCGTTGTCGGCGCTGGCTCTGCCGGCTGCGTGCTGGCCAACCGGCTGAGCGCCGATGGCGCCGCCCGGGTGCTGCTGCTTGAGGCGGGCGGTTGGGATCGCGATCCGCTGATCCATATCCCGATGGCCTGGGCCAAGATGTTTGTCGAGCGCCGGCACGACTGGGGCTACGATTGCGCGCCCGAGGCCAATGTCGATCACCGTGATGTGGAATTCGCGCGCGGCAAGGTGGTGGGCGGCTGCTCCTCGACCAATGCGATGGCTTATGTCCGCGGGGACCGGCGGACCTATGCAAGATGGGCCTCCGAACCGGGGCTGGAAGGCTGGGGGCCGGAGGGCACCTTGCCCTATTTCAAGCGGCAGGAACATTGGGCCGACGGGCCGGACGACTGGCGCGGCCGGGGCGGGCCGGTCAACACGCAATACTGCAAGTTCGAGGATCCTCTGGTCGAGGCTTTCGGGGCCGCCGGGCGCACCGCGTTCGGCTGGACCGATGACTACAACGGTGCGGAGCAGGAGGGGTTCGCGCGGCTTCAGATGTCGATCCGGCGGGGGCGGCGGGCCAGCGCGGCAAGCGCCTACCTGAGGCCCGTGCTGTCACGAAAGAACCTGACGATCCGGGTCGGCGCAATGGTTGAAGCGCTGACATTCAAGGGCGACCGTGTCACGGGCGTGGAATGGACCAGTCAGGGCGTCCGGCACAAAGCGCGCGCGGCCAACGAGGTCATGCTAGCGGGCGGCGTCGTCAACTCCCCGCAATTGTTGATGATTTCCGGGGTTGGGCCAGCCGAAGACCTCAAGGGTCACGGTATCGACGTTCGGGTGGACCTTCCGGGTGTCGGCAAGAACCTGGCCGATCACCCCTCGATCATCGCGATGTATCATCGCGCCGAACCGTCGGGGCCGTTCCACCGGATGATGCGCTATGACCGGATCGTGCCGGACCTGGCGCGCACCTATCTGGGCGGTGCGGGGTTTTCTGGCGACGTGCCGGGCGGGATCACGGCCTTCCTGCGTTCTTCCCTCGCGACGGATGTGCCCGACATCCAGATCCTGTTCACAGCCGCCCCCTTGGCCGCCTGGCCGTATCTGCCGCCGTTCAAACAGCCCTTTGCCGACGGGTTCGCAACGCGGCTGGTCCTGACCCAGCCAGAGGCGCGCGGCACAGTCAAGCTGGCCTCGGCCGACCCGGCGCGCGCGCCGATCGTGCAGCAGAACTTCCTGGCGGCGGATCACGATTGGGCGGTGCTGCGCGAGGGGTTGGAGATTGCCCGCAGCCTCGCTGGCAGCGACGAGATGCGCCCCTTCGTGAAATCCGAGATCGTGCCAGGGCCGGCTTGCACCGAGCAGGACGTTATCGACGCCTATATCCGAAGGAGCCTGATCACCGTGCACCACCCGGCGGGCACGTGCCGGATGGGGGCGGCAGAGGACCCGCAGAGCGTGGTCGGCCCCGATTTGCGGGTGCACGGTCTGCAGGGCGTTCGCGTTGTCGATGCCTCGGTGATGCCGGACCTGCCGAACGGGAATATCAATGCGGCAGTTTACATGATCGCGGAAAAGGCCGCGGACATGATTCTGGCGGACCGGAATTGAGCCCTGAATCTTAGGGGTTAGGCCGTCCAATGGCGGTCCTTGAGCGGAAGCCAGCCATCAAGAATCACGGAAATGGTCAGCATTTCCGTCTTCCGGCATTGTTCCGTTCCCAAATAGCCGGAAATGCCAGCCTTTCAGGTCGCAAATGCGCCAGTGCCGCGGAGATTTCCGCCCCACATTGAACCATTTATCGAAACAGGTTTGTTGATTTGGTTCAGGCATGCCGCTAGGCTTCCGGCGACTCGCCTGCACCCAGCCCACCACGGAGGGAATGCCCGCAATGTCGGATGCCACCGCCACCGCACCGTCGAACCGCGACACCGCGCTTGCCAACATGTACGACGCCATCGCCAAGAAAAGCATGTTTCCATTCTGGGCGACCTCGAATGACGTGACCAATGACGAGGTCCGCCAGCTGATGGCGACCAAGCATGCGGTGCCCTACCTCTGGACCTACAAGGACGATATCGAGCCATTGCTGCGGATGTCGGCCGAGTTGATCAGCATGGACGACAGCGAGCGGCGCAGCCTAGTGCTGGTCAACCCGGGGCTTGCCCCCAAGCGCGCCACCGTGTCGACCATGTACACCGCCTACCGCCTCAACGATCCAAACGAGATCATGCCGCCGCACAAGCATTCGCCGTCGGCGATCCGCTTCGGTCTGACCGGCAAGGGCAATTTCACCGGCGTCGCGGGCGAGGACATCACCTTCGGCCCCGGCGACATGGTGCTGACCCCGAACGACACCTGGCACAATCACGGCACGGTGGGCGACGAAGAGGCGGTCAACCTTTCGGTCTTGGACCTCCCGCTGGTTGAAAACCTGAACGCGATCCATTTTGACCACAACTACAGCGAGAACATCGACGGCAAGGATGTGCCCCGCAAGCAGCAGACGGCGAAGTATTCGACCGATTACTCGCAGGCAGTCTATGGCACCGGCGGAATGACGCCGCGCTGGGTCGATCACTATCGCGGCGGCGGCCTGTCCTCGCCGATGTACGTCTATCGCTGGGACGCGATGATGGAGATCTTCCACCGCTTCCGCGACGAAGAGGGCGACCCGCACGAGGCGCTGATGGTCGAATACACCGATCCGACCCGCGGCGGGTCGGTTTTCAATACGATCACCTTCTTCGCCCAGATGCTGCGCCCCGGCGAGAAGACCCTGCCGCTACGCCAGACTGCCAGCCTGCTGGTGGCCCCCTTCCAGGGCAAGGGCCATTCCATTGTCGACGGCGAACGCTTCGACTGGAACGAATTCGACACGCTCGCCGTGCCCGGCGGCGCTTGGTGCGAACATCACAACGGGTCCGAGACAGAGCCGGTCTACCTGTTCGTGGCCTCCGACGAACCGACACTGAAGAAGCTGTCGCTGTTCAAGTCCTGGGGCAAGACCGATGACGGCGACGTCATCCGTCTTGCCTGAGCCGGTGCCGCGGGGGGCGACATGCCGGATGCGCTGAACACGCGGCTGTTGTCGCATCTGGACTGCCCGGGCGGCGGGCAGGTCTGGGTGGAGGGCACGACGCTTTTCATCGGCCACATGCGCAACCCTTCGGGCACCACCATCGTCGATGTTGCCGACCCGCGAGCGCCCAGGGTGCTGGCACGGATCGACGTCCCCGACGGCTGGCATTCGCACAAGGTGCGCGTGGCAAACGACATTATGTTGGTCAACCACGAAAAGCTGGGACAGGAAGGTGACAGGTCCTTTGGCGGCGGGCTGGGGATCTACGATGTCTCGAACCCGGCCGAGCCGCGCATGATCTCGAAATGGCGCACCGGCGGGCGCGGCGTGCATCGTTACGATTTCGACGGACGCTACGCCTATATCTCACCCACCGTCGATGGCTTCATCGGCAATATCGTGATGATCCTGGACTTGCAGGACCCAACCAATCCGACCGAGGTCGGGCGCTGGTGGATCCCGGGCCAGTGGGAGGCTGGGGGCGAGGACTATCCCTGGCACGACTGGGTCATGCCGCGTTGCCACCATCCGATCCGGCGGGGTGACCGGCTCTATGTCAGCTACTGGCATCACGGGCTGTTCATCCTGGATATCTCCGACATGTCGAAGCCCAAGCCGATCGCCGGGGTCAACACCAGCCCGATCTATCCGCACCCCACCCACACCTGCCTGCCGATGGCCCAGCCGATTGTCGGGCGCGACATCATGGTGGTCGCCGACGAGGATGTGGCCAAACTGTATCCGGCCCCGCCTGCGTTCACTTGGATCTATGACATCACCGTGGAAACCATGCCGACGCCTATCGCCACCTGGCAGGTCGAGGGGTTGCGCGGCGACGGCCGCCCACAGGACCCGATGATGGGCTGTCACCAGCCATCGGAACGCCCGGCGGGCACGGTGATTCCGTTCGCCTGGTTCGCGCAGGGTCTGCGTCTGGTGGATATCGCCGATCCCTATCGTCCGCGCGAGGTCGGCCATTACACGCCGGATGCTCCGAAGAGCGGCAGCCTGCCATCCTCGAACGACGTCACCATCGACTCGCGCGGGATCATCTATCTCGTTGATCGCGTGCATGGTGTCGACATCATCGAAACCAGCGCCTTCTGAGGGGCCCATGACGAAGATTTCAGACCGCCACTACGCCATCGGCAAGAAGAACCCGAACCTGCCATTCTACCCTGCAGTGCGGGCCGGCGACTACATCTACGTCTCGGGCCAGGTGTCCAAGGGCGAAGACGGCAACATGATGGTCGGCTCCATCGAAGAGGAAACCGCCGGCACCATCGAGGCCATCCAGCGCATCATCGCCGAAGAGGGCGCCACGCTGAAGGATGTGGTGCGGGTCACGACGTATCTGGAGGATGCCCGCGACTTTGGCCGCTACAACGCGGTGTTTAAGAAATACTTCGACGGCTGCGTGATCGCGCGCACCACGGTCGAGGCCAAGGCCGCCATCTGCGTGCGCGTGGAAATGGAAGCCATCGTCTACAAGCCGCTCGATCGTTGAGCAGGGAGAAGAGAACATGCTGAGGGTTCTGGGACGCACGACATCGGGCAATGTTCAGAAGGTGCTGTTTGCGCTGGAAGAAATCGGCGCGGAGTACGTGCGCGAGGATTACGGCCGCCAGTTCGAGAACACCGCGACGCCGGAGTATCTCGCCATGAACCCGACCTCGAAGGTGCCCACGCTGGTCGATGGCGACACGGTGATCTGGGAAAGCAACACCATCCTGCGCTATCTGGCAGATACCCGCGCCGTCGCATTGACCGGCGCGACGCCGGCCGAACGGACCGAGGTCGAGCGCTGGATGGATTTCCTGCTGGCCGCGATCAACTCGGGGTATCTGACCGCATTCAAGGGCGCCAAGCTGGAGCCCGCCGACCGGCCCGCAGGGTTCGAGACGCAGATCGCCGATCTTCACGCCCAGATGCAGATCGTCAGCGCGCATCTGGAAGAAAAGGAGTTCGTCGCGCTGGGCAAGCTGACCATCGCCGATTGCGCGCTGGCGCCGATCCTCGGACGCTGCCTTAACTTCCCCTACGACCGTCCGGAGATGCCGGGGCTGGAAGCCTGGTTCAAGGGCATCTCGTCCCGCCCGGCGTTCAAGACCGCGACGGGCTGAGCCATGCAGATCGCGATCATCGGCATGGGCTCGATGGGGCCGGGAATGGCGGCCCGGCTGGCACGCGGCGGCCATGCCGTGCGAGCCTTCGACGTGGCGCCCGCCGCGATCGAGCGGGCGCAGGCCATGCTGCCGATGATCGCCGGGGCGCTGGACGGCTTGGGCATCGACGAACAAGGCGGCACCGTGACGTTCCACGACAGTTTTGCGGCCACGGTGGCGGATGCCGCGCTGGTCATCGAGAATGTCCCCGAGAAGGTCGAGATCAAGGCCCAGGTCTATCGCGATCTGGATGCACTGATCGGTGCCGATGTTCTGGTGGCCACCGACACCTCGGGCATTCCGATCACCAAGCTGCAGGCGCATATCTCGGCCCCGGGGCGGTTCGTGGGCATGCACTGGTCCAATCCGCCGCATATCATCCCGATGATCGAGGTCATCGCCGGCGAGCATACTGCGCCCGCGACGGTGACCGCGATCCAGAACCTGATCCGCGGCCTCGACCTTCTGCCCGTGACGCTGAAACGCGATGTGCCGGGATTCGTGGAGAATCGGGTGCTCTATGCCCTTTTGCGCGAATGCGTCGACCTCGTGGAGCAGGGGGTGATCGACGCCAAGGATCTGGACACCTGCGTGACCTGGGGCATCGGCTACAAGCTGTCGGTGATCGGGCCGATGCGGCTCTTGGACATGGCCGGGCTGGACATCTATCAGTCTGTCGCGTCCTTCCTGAATGCCGAGTTGTGCGACCGCGACGACGTTTCGCCGATGGTGACAGAGGCGACGGCGCAGGGGCGGCTGGGCATGAAATCCGGTGGCGGACTCTTCGAGTACTCGCCGGAGGACCTCGCCCGCCTGCCACGCGAACGCGGTACGCAACTGGTCGCGGTGCGACGCGTGCTGGAGGGCAAGGCATGACCCTGCCGCTGCCCCGGATCGAGGCTTTGGCGGTGGCGACACTGCGCGCGCTGCTGGGGCTGGGTTTGGTGGCGATGGTGCTTTTGAACGTCGCCAATGCGGCCGGGCGCTACGGCGGGCTGCCCACCCTGACCGGCGCCGACGAACTGCTGGTCTACGGGATGATCTGGATCGTGATGGTCGGCGCGATACTGGCCACCCGAGAGCGAAGCCATCTGTGCATCGACCTGTTGTCGCAGCGCCTGACCGGGTGCGCGGAACTGGTGCTGTCGCTGGCCGTCGGAATGGTCACCGTCGCCGTTTGCGGCTTCATCGCCTATCACAGCTTCAGTTTTGTAGAGCGCATCGCAGCCATCGGTCAGACCAGCATGGGCCTGGGCATCCCGATGGTGGTGCCGCATCTGGCGATTACCACGGGCTTCGCCGGCATGGCGCTAGTGGCGACGATATTGGTCGCGGTGGACCTTCGCGGCGCATTGCGCAGGAGCGGGGGATGATATGGGCGCTTGCGCTGACCATCGTCATCCTGACCACCCTTGGCGCCCCGATCTTCGTGGCGCTGCTGTCGGGGGCGGCGGTCAGCCTGCTGTTCTTTCCCGGCCCGCCGCTGCTGGCCTTGCAGCAGACGATCTTTGGCGGGCTGGATGCCTATGCCTTGCTGGCGGTGCCGTTCTTCGTCTTCGCCGGAGAGCTGATGGCGGCCAGCGGCATCGCGGACCGGCTGATCGCGCTGGTGCGCGCGCTCTTCGGACGGGTGCCGGGGGCGCTGGGGATCGCGGCGCTGGGTGGGTCGACCCTGATCGGCACGATATGCGGTTCCTCGGCAGCGGCGGTGGCGGCGGTGGGGCGCAACATGTATCCGCGGCTCTTGCAGGGCGGCTACGGGGTACGCCGCGCCTCGGGGCTGATCACCTCGGCGGGTGCCATCGACATCGTGATCCCGCCGTCGATCGCAATGATCCTTTACGGTGCTGCGGCCGAGCAGAGCATCCCCAAGCTCTTCATCGCCGGGATCGGGCCGGGGCTGGTGATCGCCACGCTGATGGGGCTCTATATCAGCGCGTCGGCCTGGATCGCGGACCTGCCAACAGAGGACCGGTTCGAGGCCCGCGCGGCGGCGCTGGCATTCCGGCGGGCGCTGGCTGCGCTGTCGATGCCGGTGGTGATCCTCGCCGGCATCTACACCGGCGCCTTTTCTCCGACCGAGGCGGGCGGCTTTGCCTGCGCCTATGCCGCCTTTCTGGGGCTGGCGGTCTATCGCAGTCTGACGCCGGCGGACATCCTGCAGGCGGCGGCGCGCGCGGCGATGACCACCGCGCAGATCATGATCGTGGTGGCGGCCGCCAGCGTGATCGCATGGATCTTCACGATCAAGGGCGTCCCGCAGGCGCTGATCGCCGGCACTGCCGAGGCCGGGTTGTCGCCGCTGGGCTTTCTTCTGGCGGTCAATGCGCTCTTGCTGGCCATCGGCTGCTTTCTGGATCCGACCTCGGCGATCCTGGTTCTGGCGCCGCTTCTGGTGCCCATCGCGGTGTCGCTGGGCATCGACCCGATCCATTTCGGCGTGGTGATGACCGTGAACCTGGCGATCGGCATGTTCACGCCGCCGTTCGGGCTGAACATCTTCGTCGCGCAATCGGTCCTGGGCGTGCAGGCCACGGATATCTACCGCGGTGTCTTGCCCTTCGTCGCCGTCCAGGTGGTGGCCCTTGCGATCATCACGCTGTTGCCGGCGCTGTCCCTTTGGCTGGTCAGGACGATGTCCTGATGGCCCCATTCCCGACCCGGAGGACCCCATGATGAGCCTTCTTTCCAGCCTGACGCGACGTGCCGTGCTGCAGGCGGTCGCAATCGCCGCCCTGACCCTCACGCCGGGATTGGCCGCGGCGCAAAGCACGATGAAACTGGCCAGCGCCACGATCAACGACGTGCAGCACGAATGGCAGAAGGTCTTCGCCGAAGAGTTGGCGGCGCGCATCGGCGATGCCGTGACGGTCGAGATTTACCCGGCCTCGCAACTGGGCGCGATCCCGCGGATGACCGAGGGCGTGCTGCTGGGCACCATCGAGGCGTTTACGACACCGTCCTCCTTCGTCACCGGGGTCGACCCGCGGTTCCAGGCCTTGGACGTGCCGGGGCTGTTCGGCTCGCCCGACGAGGTCGCGGCGGTGATCCACGACCCCGCGTTCCGGGACCACCTGGAGACGCTGTATCTTGACAAGGGCATCCGGGTGATCGGCGCGATCTACAACTCGCCCACGCTGATGCTGACCCGCACGCCGGTCACCGATCTGGCCCGGGTCTCCGGGCTGAAGGTGCGCACCTTCGCGTCGCCCCTGCAGATGGAACCGATGAAGGAGATCGGCGCGATCCCGACGCCGCTGGCCCTGTCCGAAGTGATGTCGCAACTGCAATCGGGCGGCATCGACGGGATGCTTGCGGGGATGCCGATCCTGACGGCGTTCAAGTTCTACGACACTGCTAAGCATGTGACCGACCTGAACTTTTCGCACCTGGTCTCGATGACGCTGGTCAACGAGATGTGGTTCCAGAGCCAGAGTGCCGAGGTGCAGGAGGCGATCCGCGCGGCCGGCCGCGCCGCCGAAGAGGCGGTGTTCGACTGGGGGGTCGCCAATGTCGAGAGCGCCAATGCCGCGTGGCTGGAGAACGGCGGCGAGATTCACCGCTTTGCCGAGGACGAGCAGGCCGACATGATGGCGCGCTTCGCCACCGTCGGCGCGGCCGCCATCGCCGACCAGCCCGAGGTGATGGCCGAATACGAGCGCATCCTGGCCGTCCTGGCCGCGCATCGGGGGAACTGAGAGGATGTCAGCCGCGGGGCTCTTCGCAGTTGAACCGGCCGTCGGGAGCTTCCCGGCACAGCCGGTCCAGCCGTGCGGCCGCCGGGCCCGCGGCGATGGGCAACGCAATGCGGGTGCGCGTGGCGGTCATGTCGCCGGCTGCCCCGCACCAGACCGCCTCGACCGGCATCCGGTCTTCGGTCTGGTTCAAGAGCGCGATCACGCCGGTTTCGGGGTCGTGCCAGAGTGTCGCGGTCACAGCGTCGCCGGGGGCCGCGCGGCCCAGCCTGTCGGAATACCAGTGCGCCAGACTGACGGTACAGGCCATGTCGCGGCCGGTGTCGTTGACCACCGACAGGCGCAGGGGCGCTGTGCCCTCGGTGCCCGTCAGGATGCCCGAATAGGGCACATAGACCTTTTCACCGGCCAGGGCCTCGGCCCCGGCCACAGAGCAGAGAAGACCGACCAGAACCGCCGCAGGGCGGCAGACTTGACCTAACAACGGGAGACCTGACCAATGAAACATCTACTACGCTCCATTCCGCTGGCAGCGCTTGTCGCGGCCTCGGGCGCCTATGCCCAGGAGATCGATACCATAGCGGTCCTGACCCCAGAAGCGGGAACCGATTTCGGCTGGAACCAGCAGGGCGTCGACGCCGCCCGCGCCGCCGCCGAGGCCATGGGCCTGGAAATCGTCGTGGCTGACGGGCTGGGCTATGGCGACGTGCGCGCGCCAATGCGTGAGCTCGCCGCCGAGGGGGTCGATCTGATGATCGCCCATGCCTCGGGCTACAACACCGCCGGGCCCGAGATCGCCGAGGAGACCGGCGTGCCGGTGGCCATCGTCGACAGCCCCGACGCGCTCAAGCCGGGGCTGATCGCGGACTACACGCTGTCGGGCCATGAAGGCGCCTACCTGGCCGGCCGGATGGCCGCCAAGATGACCACCACCGGCACCGTGGGCATCGTGGTCTCGGGCGAGCCTCCGTCCTGGAACTCGCAATCCGCGGGCTTTGCCCAGGGCGTGCGGGCTGAGAATGCCGATGTGAAGGTGCTCTACGCGGTAATCGGGCCGGCGGCCTATTCGGATGCCGCGGGAGGGAACCGGGTAACGACCTCGGTCATCGCAGCCGGCGCCGACATCATCTTCGGCCAAGGCAACGGGTCCTCCTTCGGGATGATCCAGGCGGTCGAGACCAACGCCGCCACCGATGGCTCCGACGTGCTGTTCATCGACGTCATCGGCGACAAGTCCTCGCTCGATACCGGGCATCTGCTGACCTCGGTGGTCTGGGACATGACCCCGGTCTATTCCGAGATGATCGCCGATCTCAAGGCCGGCACCTTCGGCACCAAGAGCTACGCGATCAGCCTGGCTGGCGACTCGGTCAAACTGCTGAAGACCCCGCAGGTGCCCGATGACATCTGGACCGAGATCATGGCCCTGCGCGACGAGATCGTGTCGGAGGCCATCAAGCTCGACCCGATCTTCGACGCCGAAGAGGTGCGCGCTCTGGTCACGCTGACCGAGTAGGCAGAGCGATGCGCGACCTCGCCCGGACATCCGATGCCGCGCCTCCCGAAATGGGGGCCGAGGCGGTGGGACTGGTCAACGTGACGAAACGCTTTCCGGGCGTGGTTGCGGTGGACGATGTCTCGCTTCGGATCCGGTCGGGCGAGGTCCACGTCCTTCTGGGAGAGAACGGGGCCGGCAAGTCGACTATCGTGGGTATGCTTGCCGGCCTGCAACGTCCCGACGAGGGGCATATCTCGATCGGCGGCGCCCCGGCGCGGCTGAATTCGCCGCTGGAAAGCCTGGCGGCCGGGATCAACACGGTATTCCAGCATGTCATGCTGGTGCCCACTCTGACGGTTTTCGAGAATCTGGTTCTGGGCGACGCCTGGTGGCACCGGCCGCCGCGCGCCCTGATCGAGCGGCGGATCGGCGAATTGCGCCGCGATTTCGGGCTGGAGGTTCCGCTGGACGCGATCACCGGCGATCTGTCGCTGGGCCAGCAACAGCAGATCGAGATCGCCCGCGCCCTGTTGCGCGACAGCCATGTGCTGATCCTGGACGAGGCGACCTCGATGCTGACGCCCAGGGGCGCGGACGAGTTGGGCGAGCGGATGCGCCGGCTGGCCGAACGCGGGCTGGCCGTGGTCTTCATCACCCACAAGCTGAGCGAGGCCTATCGCTTCGGCGACAGGATCAGCGTGTTGCGCCAGGGCCGGTTCGCCGGCGAGATCGCGCCCGATGCGCTGGCCGCGATGTCCGAGAATGCGGCCGTCGACGAGATGCTGCACCTGATGTTCGGCTCCAGCGAGAGTGCGGTCACCGAGTTGGCCCGCCCCGCGCGCCCGCGCGGTGCCAGCGTGTTGAAGGTGTCCGGGCTGTCCACCGCCGGCGGCCCCGAGGAAATGCCGCTGACCGACGCCTCGCTGGAGGTCTTCGCCAGCGAGATCCTCGGCATCGCCGGGATCGACGGCAACGGCCAGAAACAGCTCGCCGAGGCAATCGCCGGCCAGCGCCCTGTAACCACCGGAAGCGTCACGCTGGAAGGCCGCGACGTGACCGGCGAAAGCGTCGGCAGGCGCCGCGCGCTGGGCCTGCGTTACCTAACCGATGACCGTCTGATGGAAGGCTCTGTCGGGGCGTTTCCGGTCTCCGAGAACACCGTGCTCAAGGAAATCGGCGCGCCGCCGTTCTGGAGCTATGGACTCGAGCGCCCGTCGCGCATCGCCGCCCATGCGCAGGACCTGATCCGGCGCTTTTCGGTGCGCACCCCGGGCGAGACCACGCCCATCGGGCACCTGTCGGGCGGAAATATCCAGAAGCTGCTGCTGGGCCGCGAACTGTCGGGTCTGTCCAAGGTCGTGGTGTTCAACAAGCCGACATACGGGCTGGACATGCAGAACATCACCGCCTCGCGCCAGCGCATCCGCGAGATCGCCGAGGGCGGCATGGCGGTGCTGCTGATCTCGACCGATCTGGACGAATTGCTGGAGCTCGCCGACCGGATCGCGGTGATGGATCGCGGGCGGATCTGCGGGGTGCTGGCCAACGACGCAGCCCGCCCGGCAGAGGTGCGCACCGCCGTCGGCCGGCTGATGGTCGGCGAAGCCCCGTCCGGTGCCGCGGAATGAGCCTGAGCGAGGCACAGGCCGACGTCGCCCCCCCCGAGGTGCCCGGGCGGCGCAATGCGCAGCTTGGCCGCTTTGCCGTGTTGACGCTGGGGCCGGTCGTGGCCGCGGTTTTCACCAGCGCGCTGATCCTGCTGGCCTTTGGCGTCAACCCGGTCACCTATTATGGTTTCGTCGTGCAGCGCGGGCTGTTTTCGGGCCTGGGGCTTGAACAGACGCTGACTCGAATGGCGCCGCTCCTGTTCCTGGCGGCCGGGCTCATCGTGTCGTTTCGGGCGGGGATCTGGAACCTCGGCGTCGACGGCCAGTTCCTGCTGGGGGCGGTGGCCGCCGCCGCCCTGGCCCCGGCGCTGCTGGGCGTGGTGCCGGGCTGGCTGATGCTGCTCGCGGGCTTCGCCGTGGCGGGGCTGGTTGGCGCGGTCTGGTCGGTGTTGCCGGCGCTCTTGCGCGCCTACCAGGGCGTTAACGAGATCATCACCACGCTGATGATGACCTTTCTCGGCATCTCGCTGGCCAATGTGCTGGTCAAGCTGGTCTTTCTGGACCCGGGCACCACCGTGCCGCAGACCCGCACCATTCCGGTGGCCGACCGCCTGCCGCGCCTCTTCGACAGCACGATATCCTCGGGCCTGATCTGGGCCGTCGCGGCGGTGCTGCTGGTGCATCTGGTGATGACGCGCACCGCCCTCGGGCTGAAGCTTCGCACCGTCGGCGCGAACCCGCATGCCGCCGCACACGCCGGCCTGTCGGTGCCGCGCCTGACGGTGCTGGTCTTTGCGGCCTCGGCCGGGTTTGCGGGCCTTGCCGGCGCGTCGGAACTGCTGGGTGTCAACGGCAACGTGCGGGCCGACTGGAACCCGGCCTACGGGCTGATGGTCATCCCGCTGGTGTTCCTGGCCCGGTTTCATGGGGTGGGATCCATCGTCTTCATCTTCTTCTACTCGGCGCTTCTGATCGGCTCGGAAAGCGCCGCGCGCCGGGTCGGCGTGCCGCAGGATTTCACCCTGGTGCTGGTGGCGACGCTCCTGATCTTCCTGGGGCTGGCGGAATGGCTGGACAAGCGCCGCCGCAAGGAACGGGCCTGAGCCATGGACGCGCTGCTGACCGCCGCCTTCGTCTCGTCGCTGCTGACCGGCGCCATCGTCGCGGGCATCCCGCTACTGCTGGCCGGGCTGGGCGAGCAGATGTCCGAAAAGGCCGGTGTGCTGAACATCGGTATCGAGGGGATGATGCTGTTCGGCGCCTATCTCGGCTTTCTGACGGCCTGGAGCACGGAAAGCATCTGGATGGGCTTTCTCGGCGGCGTGGGCGGCGGGATGCTGGTGGCGGCACTCATGGCGTTGCTCTGCGTCCGGCTGGGTCTGAACCAGATCGTCATCGGCATCGGCCTGACCCTGGGGGCGGAGGGGCTGACATCGCTGCTGCACCATTTCCAGTTTTCGCGCACCTATCCGCGCTTGCCGTCGCCGGACCGGCTCGACCTGCCGATCCTGACCGACCTACCGGTGATTGGCCCGTCGCTCTTCGGGCGGCATCCGCTGGTCTACCTGGCGCTGGCGCTGGTGATCGTGCTGGCCTGGGCCTATCGGCATAGCAACCTCGGCCTGACCCTGCGCGCGGCGGGCGAAAAGCCGGCCGCGCTGGATGTGGCCGGCGGTCATGTGACCCTGCTGCGCACCGTGGCGGTGCTCTTCACGGGTGCGATGGCGGGGCTGGGCGGCGCCTACATGGCCAATGTGGGCGCGGGCCTCTTCATCCCGTTCATGACTGGCGGCGCGGGGTTCATCGGCATCGTGCTGGCGATGCTGGCGCGCGGCCGGCCGGTCTGGGTGCTGCTTGGCGCACTGATCTTCGGTGCGGCGCTGTCGCTGACCACAGCGCTGCAGGTCGCCGGATCGAACGTACCCACGGACGTCATCCAGATGCTACCCTTCGCCGCGGTGATGCTGGTGCTGGTGGTGTGGAGCCGCAAGGCGCGCCTGCCCGCTGCACTGGGGCAGCCATACGAACGCGGGGCGCGCTGACGCCACCGATTGGAGAGGGAGAAAGACCATGACTAATACCAAGGTATACCTGCTGGACGGCGGATCGCTGGTGCTCGACGGGTTCCACATCTGGTGGAACAAGGGCCCGGGCGGCGAGGTCCGGTTCCCGGTCTATTCGGTCCTGATCGAACATGCCGAGGGCAACTTCCTGATCGACACCGGATATGACTACGACCACGTGCAGAAGGTCCTGCCGTTCGAAAAGCCCCAGCAGACCGAACAGCAGACCATCCCCGGCGCGCTCAAGCTGCTGGGTATGCGACCCGAGGACATCGGCGTGGTCTTCAACAGCCACTTCCATTTCGACCACGTCGGCGGCAACAAGTTCTTCCCGCACGCCAAGAAGATCTGCCACAAGGACGAGCTGGCGCAATCCGCCAACCCGCAACCTTTCGAAGTGCTGGGCTATTCCGACATGGCCTTCAACGCCGAGGCCGCCGAGGCCCGCGGCATGGCCGACCAGCTGGCCCACGGGCAGACGGCGGCGAACACCGCCTACGAGTTCGTCGAAGGCGATGTCGAACTGGCGAAGGGGGTGAAACTGCTGTTCACACCTGGCCACGCGATCGGGCATTATTCGCTGTACGTGGAGTTGGCCAATCGCAAGCCGATGCTCTTCACGCTGGATGCCGCCTATACCCGCAAGAACTACGAAAACGCCATAAATGCCGGGTTCCACATCGACCCGGTCGCCGGTGTCGAAAGCATGAAGAAGCTCAAGAAGATCGAGGAAGAGACCGGGGCAGAGGTCCTGTTCTCGCACGACATGGAGAGCTTCCAGAACTACCGCACCGGTGTAAACGCCTATAGCTGACGGAGGCTGCCATGCGCTACCCAGAGACACGCCCGCCTGCCTTCACTCTGACCGCCGGGCCGGTCGACGCCTATCCCGAAGTGCTGCGTGCCATGGGAGCGACGGTGCTCTATGATTACGACCCGGCCTTCCAGGCCCATTACGAGGCCGTCTCGCGCAAGGCGCAGACCGCTATGGAGACCGACGCGCCGCCGGTGATCCTGCAGGGCGAGCCGGTGCTGGGGCTCGAAGCCGCGGCGGCCTCGCTGATTGCCCGGGACGACGTGGTGCTGAACCTGGCCTCGGGTGTCTATGGCAAGGGCTTCGGCTATTGGGCTGCGCGCTATGCCAGCCGCGTGGACGAGATCGAGGTGGCCTACGACGACTGCATCGATCCCGAAGCGGTGCGCGCCCATCTCAAAGCGCATCCCGAAACCAAGGTCGTTGCGGCCTGCCACCACGACACGCCCTCGGGCACGCTGAACGACATCGATGCCATCGGCGCCGTGGTGGCCGAGGCGGACGCGCTCTTGATCGTCGATGCGGTGTCGTCCTGGGGCGGGATGAAGACCTCGCCCAAGGCCTGCAGCGCAGGGATTTACGTGACCGGGCCGAACAAGTGTCTCGGATGCCCGCCCGGGCTGACGCTGGCCGCGGTCTCCGATGCGGCCTGGGACAAGATGGCCGCCAACCCCGATGCGCCCTTTGCCTCGATGTTGTCGATCACGGACTGGAAGAACGCCTGGAAAGCGACCGAGAAGTTCCCCTTCACCCCCTCGGTGGCCGAGATCAACGGCCTCGGTGCGGCGCTGGACCGGTATCTGTCCGAAGGGCCGGAAACCGTCTGGGCGCGCCACGCGCTGACCGCCGCGGCGACCCGCGACGGGGTGCGGGCCATGGGCATCGAGATCTGGCCCGCGCGCGAGGACATCGCCTCGCCGACCTGCACCGCGGTGAAGATGCCCGATGGCGTCGACGCCGGTCCGGTGATCGCCGCGGCGCGGGCACGCTATGGCGTCAGCCTGTCGGCGGGCCGGGCCGAGACGCTGGGTAGGCTTATCCGGATCGGCCACATGGGTCCGACCGCGCAGCCGATGTACGCCCATGTCGCGGTTGCCGCACTGGGCGGCGCGCTGGCAGCCGGGGGCACCTCGGTGGATATCGGCGCGGGTCTTGCGGCGGTGCAGGCACGTATCGACGCCAGCCTCTGAACACATAACACTCGTCACAGGGAGACGGATACCATGTCAGGAAAACTCGACGGCAAGACCGCCATCGTCACTGGCGCGGCGCAAGGCATCGGCAAGGCCATCGCGAAGCGCCTTGCCGAGGATGGCGCCAAGGTGGTGATCGCCGACATCAACGAGGCCGGCGCGCGCGCGGCCGCCGCCGATATCGGCCACGGCGCCGAGGCAGTGGCCTGCGACGTGTCCGATCCGGCCGCGGTCGATGCGCTGATGGAAGGCGCCGCGCGCGACGGGGCGCCCGACATCCTGGTCAACAACGCCGCCATCGTGCCTTTCATCGCCTGGGATGACGTGGACCTGGACCACTGGCGCAAGATCGTCGACACCAACCTGACCAGTGTCTTCATCACCTGCCGAAAGGCCACCGACATGATGCGCGCGGCCGGGCGCAAGGGCACCATCGTCAACCTCGCTTCCAACACCTTCTTTGCCGGCACGCCCAACATGGCCGCCTATGTCGCGGCCAAGGGCGGAGTGATCGGGTTCACCCGCGCGCTGGCCACCGAGGTCGGCAAGTACGGCATCAACGTGAACGCCGTTTCTCCCGGACTGATCGAAAGCGACGGCGTGAAGGCGAGTCCGCACAACGAGGCGTTCGATTTCGTCGGTATGCTGCAGGCGATGCCCGGCAAGGGGCAGCCCGAACAGATCGCGGCGGTCGTATCCTTCCTGTGCTCGGAAGATGCGGGCTGGATGACCGGACAGACGGTCAACGTCGATGCCGGCATGGTCCGGTGGTGAGGAAGACGCGGAGGGTGCCAACTGTTCCACGCTCGAAACAGCCCCGTAACGCTGCTGCAAACAGCGGCGACACGGTGGCCGCACGTCATGATTTCAGGAGAGTATCGGCGGCTGCCCGGCGGCTCAGTTCGGCGC
>JAUIIC010000058.1 GCA_030431935.1 Alphaproteobacteria bacterium
ATCTACCAGCGCTATGGCCGGCACCGCGCGGGGCTGTGCGCCACGGTGATCCACTATCGCGGCAAGCGCGCGATCCGCGAGGTGGGCCGCGCCATGGGCCTGACCGACGACACCATCGGCGCGCTGTCCTCGCAGCTTTGGGGATTCTTTTCCACCGCCGGGCTGGAGGATCACCGCATGCGCGAGATCGGGCTGAACCCCGAGGACCGCCGCCTGCGCCAGACCATGGCGCTGATCCACGAGATCATCGGCTTTCCCCGCCACCTGTCGCAGCATGTGGGCGGCTTCGTCATCACCGAGGGACGGCTGGACGAGCTTTGCCCGGTGGAGAACGCCACGATGGAGGACCGCACCGTCATCCCCTGGGACAAGGACGACATCGACGCGCTGGGCATCCTGAAAGTGGACGTGCTGGCGCTGGGGATGCTGTCGTGCATCCGCAAGGCCTTCGACCTGATCGCGCGGCACCACCGGACGGAGTATACGCTCGCCACCCTGCCGCCAGAGGATCCGGCGGTCTACGACATGCTGTGCAAGGCCGACTCCTTGGGCGTCTTTCAGGTGGAAAGCCGGGCGCAGATGAACTTCCTGCCCCGGATGCGGCCGCGCACCTTCTACGATCTGGTGATCGAGGTGGCGATCATCCGCCCCGGCCCGATCCAGGGCGACATGGTCCACCCCTACCTGCGGCGGCGCAACGGCGAGGAAGAGGTGTCCTTTCCCTCGGACGCGCTGGGGCGGGTGCTGGGCAAGACGCTGGGGGTGCCGCTGTTCCAGGAACAGGCGATGCAGATCGCCATCACCGGCGCGGGCTTCACCGCCGAAGAGGCCGATCGCCTGCGCCGCTCGCTGGCCACCTTCAAGAAGCACGGCAACGTCAGCGAGTTCCGCGCGCGCTTCCTGCGCGGGATGGCGGCGAACGGATACGACCGCGACTTCGCCGAGCGCTGCTTTTCCCAGATCGAGGGCTTCGGCAGCTACGGCTTTCCCGAAAGCCACGCCGCCAGCTTCGCGCTGCTGGTCTATGCCTCGGCCTGGCTGAAGCGCCACCACCCCGGCATCTTCGCCTGCGCGCTGCTGAACGCGCAGCCGATGGGCTTTTACGCACCGGCGCAGATCGTGCGCGACGCGCGCGAGCACGGGGTGACGGTGCGCCCCGTCTGCATCAACGCCAGCTACTGGGACAACGTGATGGAACCCGACGGGCGGGGCGGGCTGGCGCTTCGGCTGGGGTTCCGCCAGATCAAGGCGCTGTCCGAGGACGAGGCGCAGTGGATCGCCGCCGCCCGCGGCAACGGCTACCTCTCGGTCGAGGACGTGTGGCGCCGCGCGGGCCTTGCGCCGCGCAGCCTGCGCGCGCTGGCAGAGGCCGATGCCTTCGCCGCGCTGGGGCTGGCCCGGCGCGACGCCCTCTGGGCGGCCAAGGCGCTTGTTCCCGGCACGGCGCTGCCGCTCTTCGCCGGGGACATGGATGGCGAGGGGATCGCGGAACCCGCCGTCACCCTGCCGGCGATGAGCCTCGGCGAAGAGGTGGTCGAGGATTACGTCGCCCTGCGCCTGACCCTGCGGGCGCATCCCATGGCGCTGCTCCGGGACCGGCTGACGCCGCCGCGGGGCGCGCCCGCCGGACCTTCCCCGGAAACACCGGACCGCGCCCGCGCCGCCCATGCGGGCGCGCAGGCCACCCGCGCCCATCCACGTGCCGTGCGCCATTTCACCTGACCCCGGCGGCATCGCGGGGCGGCAGGCGGCGGCATGAGTATTTCCGAACAGAAGAAGCCGCAAGGCGCGCGCCCTGCCCTTCTTCTGTTCGGAAATACTCCGGGGGAGCACCGCCGCAGGCGGGGCGGGGGCAGAGCCCCCATCGCCGGTGCCGTCAGCGCAGGCGGTTGAGCACCTGAAGCGAGGCATAGCCATCGGGGATCATCCCCTCGCGCCCCTGGAACGCCTTGATCGCGGCGATGGTGTTGGGGCCGATGATCCCGTCCACGCCGAAGGTCTGGAACCCCGCCGCGTTCAGCCGTTCCTGCAGCTCCTGCCGTTCGGAAAAGCGCAGCGGGCGGTCGCCGCGCGGCCAGTCGGCGCGGATCGGCGGGCCACCGGCGATCCGGTCGGCAAGGTGGCCCACGCCGATCACGTAGGCGTCGGCGGGGTTGTAACGCTCGATCACGTGAAAATTGTCGAAGATCATGAAGGCCGCGCCGCGCGCGCCCGCGGGCAGCAGGATCGACGCGCGCCCGTGGTCCGGCACGGGCTTGCCCGCCATGTCCCGCACGCCGGCCCGCGTCCAGAAGGCCACGGGTTTCTTCACCCGCTCGCCCGACAGGGCATAGTCGAACCCCTCGGGCAGGCGCACCTCGACCCCCCAGGGCTGGCCCTTTGTCCAGCCGAAGTGCTTCAGGTAGGCCGCGGTGGAGGCCAGCGCATCCGCCGGATTGTCGCCCCAGATGTCGCGCCGCCCGTCGCCGTTGAAATCCTGCGCATGGGCCAGGTAAGAGGTCGGCATGAACTGGGTATGCCCCATCGCCCCGGCCCAGCTGCCGGTCATGTCGGCGGGCGCAACGTCACCGGCCTGCAGGATCTTCAGGGCCGCGACCAGTTCCGCCTCGAAGAATTCGGCGCGCCGCCCGTCATGGGCCAGCGTGGCCAGCGCACCGATGATGGGCGTCTTGCCGCGAAAGGTGCCATAGGCGCTTTCCAGCCCCCAGATCGCCGCGACGACTTCCTTTTCGACGCCATAGCGTGCCTCGATCGCGGCCAGCGTCCGCGACCATTCCTCTGCCGCCGCGCGCCCGTTCCTGACCCGCGTGGGCGACACGGCACTGTCCAGGTAGTCCCAGATCGCCTTGGTGAACTCGGCCTGGTTCCGGTCACGCTGGATGACGTCGGTGTTGTAACGCACCCCGGCGAAGGCGCGATCCAGCGTCGCCTCGGTGATGCCGGCGGCGCGGGCGCGGGGGCGGAACCCCTCGATCCAGCGGCGGAAACCAAGGTTTCCGGGTGCGGGCGCGGCGGCGGCGGTCACATCGAGGCTCGCAGGGCGGACAAGCGGGCGCAGCGACGCGGTGACGGCCAGCTCCGAGGGCGGGCGCACCGGCGCGCGCGCCACGGCAACCGTTCCGGGGCGCGGCAGCGGGACCAGCGATGTCTCGACCGCGCCGGCGCCGCCGGGGCCGGGCGCCGCGCCGGCAAGCCAGACGGCAAGGACCAGAACCGATGTCCGCAACGCATCACCTGCTTGTTTCGGAGTTGGACCATACTACCGCGATCGTTTCCAAATCGGAAGCAAAGCACCGGATACCGGCAATCTGTCGCTATCTTCGCGTGCGCGTGACCTTGCGTTTCACATTGTCGGCCTTGCGCTTGGCCTTGACCGCCTTGCGCTTGGCGGCCTTGCCCATCGGCCGCGCCGGGCCGCGCGGCACGTTGGCGCCCTCGACCTCCAGCAACTCCAGCATCAGCCCGCCGGTCACCGGCTCTGCCTCTGCCAGCCGCACGGTGACCCGCTGGCCGATGCCCAGCGTCATGCCCGAGTCCGAACCCATCAGCGTCTGGGCGTCCGCATCGTAATGGAAGAATTCGCGCCCCAGCGTGCGCACCGGGATCAGCCCGTCGGCGCCGCTGTCGTCCAGCCGCACGAAGGCGCCGAAGCGCTGCACGCCCGAAATCCGCCCGGAAAAGGAATTACCCACCCGGTCGGCCAGGTAGGCGGCCAGGTATCGGTCGGTGGTGTCGCGTTCCGCCGCCATCGAGCGGCGCTCGGTCTCGCTGATGTGCTGGGCGGTTTCTTCCAGCGTGTCGATGTCGTCGGGCGACAGGCCGTCCTCGCCCCAGCCATGCGCCGAGATCAGCGCGCGGTGGACGATCAGGTCGGCATAGCGCCGGATCGGCGAGGTGAAATGCGCGTAGCTGCGCAGCGCCAGCCCGAAATGCCCAAAGTTCTCGGGGTGGTAATAGGCCTGCGTCATCGACCGCAGCGTGGTCATGTTCATCAATTCGTCGAACTCGGTCCCCTCGGCCTGGGCCAGCAGGGTGTTCAGGTGCCGGGTCTGGAGAACCTGCCCCTTGGCCAGCGTGAAGCCCGAGGCCTGCGCCACCTCGCGCAGGGCGTCGAGCTTGTCGGGCGGCGGCTCTTCGTGCACGCGGTAGAGCAGCGGGCGGCGGCGCGCGAAAAGCTCCTCGGCGGCGGCCACGTTGGCGAGGATCATGAACTCCTCGATCAGGCGGTGCGCGTCCAGCCGGTCGCGGAAGCTGACCGATTGCACGTGCCCGTCCTCGCCCAGCACGATGCGGCGTTCGGGCAGGTCAAGGTCCAGCGGCTGGCGCTTTTCCCGCGCCATCGCCAGAGCCTTGTAGGCGGCGTAAAGCGGCGCGATGACCTCGTCCATCAACGGGCCGGTCTTGTCGTTCGGCGCGCCGTCCGCCGCCGCCTGCACCTCTTCGTAGTTCAGCGAGGCGACCGACCGCATCAGCCCGCGCAGGAAGCGGTGGCGCAGCTTGTTGCCGTGGGCGTCCAGCACCATGCGCACCGCAAGGCAGGCGCGCGGCACACCCTCGTGCAGCGAGCACAGGTCGCCCGACAGCCGGTCGGGCAGCATCGGCACCACCCGGTCGGGGAAATAGGTGGAGTTGCCGCGCTTGCGCGCCTCGCGGTCCAGCGCCGTGCCCGGGCGCACGTACCAGGCCACGTCGGCGATCGCGACCCAGACGACATGGCCACCGGGGTTCGCAGGGTCGTCGTCGGGTTCGGCCCAGACGGCATCGTCGTGGTCGCGCGCGTCCGCCGGGTCGATGGTGACCAGCGGGACCTCTCTCAGGTCCTCGCGGCTGCCAAGCCCCGCAGGGCGCATCCGGTCGGCCTCGGCGATGACGGCGTCGGAGAAATCGTCGGGGATGCCGTGCTGGTGAATGGCGATCAGCGACACCGCGCGCGGCTCTGTCGGGTCGCCCAGCCGGGCCACGACCCGCGCCGACGGCAGGCCCATGCGCGCGCGCGGCCCGGCGGCCTCTGCCTCGACCAGTTCGCCGTCCTTCGCGCCATGGGTGGCGCCCGGCGCCACGCGCCATTCCTTGTCGGCGCCCTTGTCGATGGGCACGATCCGCCCGCCCTCGGCCCCCTTGCGGAAGATGCCCAGCACCTTCTTGGGGTTCACGCCGATGCGCCGGATCAGCCGCGCCTCGTAGGCGTGGTCCTCGGCCTTGACCTCGGTCAGGCGGGCCAGGATGCGGTCGCCCGCGCCCAGCGCCGGATCGGAGGCGCGCGGCAGCACCAGGACGCCGGGTTCCGGCCCCTCGCCATGCCATTCCAGGGGCCGCGCGAACAGGTCGCCCGCGTCGTTCGGCGGCAGCACCTGCAGCACGGACACCGGCGGAAGCTTGTCGGGATCGCGGTAGGTCTTGCGCCGCTTCTCCAGGTGACCGTCGTCCTCCAGCTCCTTCAGCACGCGCTTGAGGTCGATGCGCGCCGCGCCCTTGATGCCAAAGGCCTTGGCGATGTCGCGCTTGGAGGTCTCTGTGGGATGGTCCGAGATCCAGGCGAGGATCTCGTCCTTTGTGGGAATGCTGCTCATGTCCGTTGCCTAGCACGCGCCGCGGATGCGGTCATGCGAAACCATCGCGACAACGGGGGCGCAGATCGGCGGCGGTGTCCACGTCCGACAACCTGTCCACCAGCCCGACGCGTAGGCCCGGGATCGTGGCCAGCGTGTCGGCCAGCGCGTGTTCCGTGGACCAGCGCACGCCGTCGAAGATCCCTGCCGGCACGGCGCCCGTGCGGCGCAGGCCGACGCCCCAGTATCCCCCGTCCGTGGCCGGGCCGAACACCGCGTCATGGCGCCCCAGCGCCGCGAAGGCGCGCGCCACATGCGCCCGCCCCAGCGCCGGGATGTCGCCGCCGACGATCAGCACCGGCCCCGGCGGCATCGTCCGCAACAGCCGCCCCATGCGCGCGCCCAGGTCGCCGCGCCCCTGCCCCAGGCGCGGCAGATGCGCGGGCCAGGCGTGCCGGTCATGCGCCGCGCTGTCGGGGCAGACCGCCAGCACAAGCTGCCAGCGCGGATCGTCCAGTCGCCGCAACAGCCGCGCGGTCTGGTGGCGCACCCACCACGCCGCGGGCACCATGCCGATGTCGCGGCCCAGCCGCGTCTTGACCCGGCCGGGGCGCGGCCGCTTGACCATCACCACCAGCCGGGGGCGGCGGTCAGGCGAAATAGTCACGCAGGATGCGGCCATAGATGCGCTTCAGCGCCTCGATCTGCGCCACCTCGACCCGTTCGTCGACCTGGTGCATCGTCTTGCCCACCAGCCCGAACTCGACCACGGGACAGTGATCCTTGATGAACCGCGCGTCAGAGGTGCCGCCGGTCGTCGACAGGTCCGGCGTGATGCCGGTTTCCGCCTCGATCGCCGCCGCCACCAGGTCCGACAACGGCCCCGGCGGGGTCAGGAAGCTTTCGCCAGACACCTTGACCCGCATGGCGATCTCCACCCCGGTTTCCGCCGCCACGCGGTCGGCCTCGGCCCGCAGCCAGTCGGTCAGGCTGGCCGACGTGTGGCTGTCGTTGAAGCGGATGTTCACCGTGGCGCGGCAGGCGGCGGGGATGACGTTCGTCGCCGGGTTCCCCACGTCGAAGGTCGTGGCGGCCAGCGTCGAAGGGTCGAAATGCGCGGTCCCCTCGTCCAGTACATGCGACGACAGCCGGTCGATCAGCCGCGCCAGCGCCGGAACAGGGTTCTTCGCGCGGTGCGGATAGGCCGAATGCCCCTGCACGCCCGTGGCGGTGAAGAATGCCGTCATCGACCCGCGCCGCCCGATCTTCATCATGTCGCCCAGCCGTTCCGGGCTGGTCGGCTCGCCCACGAGGCAGGCAGACATCGCCTCGCCGTTGGCGTCCATCCAGTCCAATAACGCCCGCGTACCGTGGTCGGCATCGCCCTCCTCGTCGCCGGTGATCGCCAGCACAACCGCGCCGTCCGGCGGCGTGTCGCGGACGAAATCCACGGCGGCGGCGGCGAAGGCCGCGACGCCCGATTTCATGTCCGTCGCGCCCCGCCCCCACAGCCAGCCATCCCGCAGCTCCGCCGAGAAGGGCCCGTGCGTCCAGTCGGCCGGATCGCCCGGCGGCACCACGTCGGTATGCCCGTTGAACCCGAAGGTGCGCGGATGGCCCTTGTCGCCCCAGCGCGCGTAAAGGTTGGCGATGCCGCCCCGGTCGGCGCGATGGCACGAAAACCCCGCGTCCGACAGCACCTGTTCCAGCACCTCGATCGCCCCCGCGTTCGCCGGCGTGACGGACGGGCACCGAATCAGATCAGCCGTAAGTGCAACCGCATCGGTCATCCGCTCAACTCCCGCGATAGATTTCCATGTCACTGTGGACTTGCCGCCACAGCAGCCTGACCGCCAGCGCGAGGTTTCACGGTTTCCGCGTACACCCCCCGGAAAATAAGGCAAACTCCCGGCAACAAGACGAATAAACCGAGGCAGCAGGCAGAGCCACCCGAAAAATCGGGGGCCGCCAGGGCAGATCAGGACAACGGGACACGGCAGATTCGCCGTGGTCTTGCATGCCGTGACACGCTGCACCGGTCGTTGGGGCAGGAGTGTTGAATGGTTGCTGCGTCCGAGTTGCCCATAGACCATAGGGCATCCGCCACCGAGATGGCGGAAACGATCTTCGGCGAAGGCGTCACGGTCGTCGACGCCACCTATACCGGGAACAACAACGCGTCGGGGATCTACACCGACGGCAATGCCACCTCTCCGGGCGTGGTGCCCTCCGACGAGGGCGTGATCCTGTCCACCGGGCGGGTGCGCGACTTCACCAACTCCAGCGGCGACGCGAACCAGAGCGGGTCGACCAGCACCGACAACAACCGCGGCGTCGACAATGACCCGGACCTGAACGCGCTGGCCGGCACCACGACCTATGACGGCGCCATCCTCGACGTGGATTTCATCCCCGAGGGCGACACGCTGACGATGCAGTTCGTCTTCGCGTCAGAGGAATACCCCGAATACGTCGACAGCATCTTCAACGACGTGGTCGCGATCTGGGTCAACGGCGAACTGGCCGAGGTGACGGTGGCCCAGGACACCGTCAGCATCGACAACATCAACGAACTGGCGACAGAGAACCTCTACGTCGACAACACCGGCAGCGACTTCAACACCGAGATGGACGGCTTTACCGTCACCCTGACGGTGACGGCCACGGTCACGCCGGATGAGGTCAACTCGATCCGTATCGCCATCGCCGATGCCGGGGACGCCCAGTACGATTCCAACCTGCTGATCGCGGCGAACTCTGCCCAGACGGCGCTGATCGCCAATGACGACAGCCTGACCGTCGCGCCCGAGGGTTCCCGGACCATCGACGTTCTCGCCAATGACGAGGGCGGCGCGGGCGTCACGCTGACGATCACCCATATCAACGGCGTCGCGGTCACCGCGGGCGACAGCGTGGTGCTTGCCTCTGGCGAAACGGTGACGCTGAACGCCGATGGCACGCTGACCGTGGATGCCGACGCGGGCGAGGAAAGCATCGCCTTTTCCTACACCGCCAGCGACGGCACAAGCAGCGCCACGGCATTCGTCACCGCCGATATCGTGCCCTGCTTCGTCGCGGGCACCCTGATCGACACGCCCGGCGGCCCGGTGCCGGTGGAAACGCTGACGCCCGGAGACATGGTGCTGACCCGAGACAGCGGCCCGCAGCCCCTGCGCTGGATCGGGCGGCGCACCGTGCCCGCGCGGGGCGACCTTGCCCCCATCCGCATCGCCGCCGGCACCTTCGGGGACCACGACACGCTGATGGTCTCGCCCCAGCATCGGGTTCTGGTGCGCGACGGGCTGGCCGAGCTTCTGTTCGGCGAACCCGAGGTGCTGGTCGCCGCGAAGCATCTGGTGAACGACCGCACCGTGCTGCGCCGGCCCGGCGGCCTGGTAAGCTATGTCCACCTGCTGTTCGACCGGCACGAGATCGTGTTCTCCGCCGGACTGCCGACCGAAAGCTTCCAGCCCGGCCCGCAGGCCTGTGCCGCATTCGCCGAGGACGCGATGGCAGAGCTGTGCCGAATCTTCCCCGAACTGGACCTCGCCACCGGCGCGGGCTACGGCGCCGCCGCGCGACCCACCCTGAAATCCTACGAGGCGCACCTTCTGGTGGGCGCCGGGCGGCGCGCCGCATGACATGGCGCGGGGTCTTCGACGGGCGCTCCTGGCTGCAGGCGCCGCGCACGCTCAGCGCGCTGCTGCCCACGGGGACGCTGGTGCTCGAAACCCTTGTCGCCGCGTCGCAGGATGGCCCCGTGACGCTGATCGACCATCACCGACGCGACGGCTGGGACCGCGCCCTGTCGCTGAGCGTCGATCCCGGCGGGCGCATCACCCTGACCGACCGCCAGGGGCCGGCCCATGTGCGCGCCCATCTCGACGCCCCCCTGACCGAAGAGGACGGGTGCCTGCGGATCTATTACACGTGGAACGCCCCGGCCCGGCGTGGCGCGCTTGCGGTCGAACTGCCCGACACCGGGCGCTGGATGCGCGCGCCGATCCATGCCCCGCATCCACTGCCCGAAGACGACCTTGCCATGCTGGCCCAAAGCCTCGGGCCACGGGTGCTGGACGCCGGCACCGGGTTCCTGGCCTGGTCCGACACGGTGGAACCGGTGGGCCCGATGCCAGGGCTGGGCGAGGGCACCGCCATCGACACCGCCAACGGCCCCCGGCAGGTGCAGACGCTGACCCCCGGCGATCTGGTGCGCACCGCCGCCGACGGTTTTCTTCCCGTCCGCCACGTCCTGACCCGCGAGGTGCCCGCCGCCGCCCGGCTGGCGCCAGTGCTGCTGGCCGCGCCCGCGCTGGGGCTGGCCGCCGACGTGCTCGTGGCGCCCGGCCACCGGATGCGCATCGAGGGGGCGGACGCCGAGTACCTCTTCAGCGAGGATGCCGTGCTGGTCGAGGCGCGGCATCTGGTGCCCATCGCGGCGGTGCCTCTGGGCCACCGCCGCGCCACCCAGCGCTATCACCAGGTCGTGCTGGACCGGCACGCCTGCATCTCGATCAGCGGGGCCTGGGGGGAAAGCCAGTTCCTGCCCGCGCCCGGCACCCAGCTGGCAGAGCGCATCGGCACCATCCTCGCGCCCCTTCCGCCGCAGAGCGTGCCGCATCACGATGCCCACGCCACGCCGCTCCTGCGCCCCTACGAGGCCGCCGTCCTGGTCGCCGCCATCGGCGCCTGACAACCCCCGAACCGCCGGTTTTCCGGGCAAGGGTCGCAAATCGACCCGTTTCCGGGCTAGGCTGCCCCATTGGACCAGCGGATTTGAGGGAGATGCGCGATGCCCGCAATGGAGTACGACGATGCCGCCGCCGACCGGCTGGAGGCGGTTTACCTCGGCCCGGACGTGGCGGCCCAGCGCGCCGACACCCTTGCGCGCCTCGCGATCCGGCCCGGCGAGCGGGTGCTCGACATCGGCAGCGGACCGGGGTTTCTTGCCGCCGACATGGCCGAGGCGACGGGCCCCGGCGGACAGGTGGTGGGCGTCGACCTGTCGCCACAGATGGTCGCACGGGCGGCGGACCGCGCTGCCCGGCCCTGGCTCACCTATCAAGAGGCCGACGCTACCGACCTGCCCTTCGACGACGCCTCCTTCGACGTGATCGTCAGCACCCAGGTCGCCGAATACGTGCCCGACATCGCCGCTTTCTGCGCCGAGCTGTCCCGCGTCCTGGCTCCCGGCGGGCGCGGACTGATCGTGGCGACGGACTGGGACGCGGTCTCATGGCACAGCGAGGACCCCGACCGCATGGCCCGCGTCATGAAGGCGTTCGAGCCGCATTGCGCCGACAGCCGCCTGCCCCGCACGCTGGGCGCCCGCCTGCGCGCGGCGGGCCTTCGGCTTGACGGGGTGGAGTGCTTTCCCATCGTGAACGCGGATCGCTACGACGGCTGCTACAGCCAGGGAATCCTGCCCTTCATCACGGCCTACGTGTCCGGGCAGGGCAGCGTCCCCGACGACGTCCTGCGGGACTGGGCCGGCGAACAGGACAGGCTCGACGCGTGCGGCGAACACTTCTTCTCGACGGGGCGGTTCAACTTCGCGGTGACGCGGCCGGCCTGACCGGCGCGGCTCAGTCCCCGGGTTCGTCGTAGAACGGCGTCATCTGCACCACGATCACCGCGTTCTCGGCCAGCGCGCGGTCCATCAGCGCCAGTTCCTCGTCGCTCAGGTCGTGGCCCTCGGCCAGCCGCTCCTCTCGCGTGCCATAGCCCGACACGTCCAGTGGGGCGAGCCCCGCCTCCTTCAGCACCTTGACCGTCTCGCGCACCGCCTCGGCCTCGTCCACGCCGGACGCAAAGCACATCAGCGCCGCGCCGGTCGCTCCCTTGGGAAGATCGTCGCCGGGCTTTCGTCCCACCTCGACAAGAAGGGTATAGACCTCCTGCGGGCGCTTGGGTGAACCTGTCTTTGCCATGCCGCGCGTGGTGCGCGGCGGATGCGGGCAAGTCAAGGGCGTTGAAGGAGGCGGGATGCGGGACCGGGTGCGCAAGCTTTCGCTGAAGAAGGGCGACGTGGTGTTCCGCCCGGGGCAGGACTGCCCCGGCTTCGTGTCGCTGACGCGCGGCACGATCAAGGTCAGCCTGACCGCCGCCAACGGGCGCGAGGTGGTGCTTTACCGTGTCACCCCCGGCGCGGTCTGCCTGCAGACCATGGCCTGCCTGATCGAGGGCCGCCCCTACGCCGCCGAGGGCATCGCCGAAACCGACATCGAGGGAGAGCTTGTCCCCGTTGCCGCCTTTCAGGACCGGCTGGGCACCGACGCGGACTTTCGCGACACCGTCTTCCGCTCGATCGTCCACCGCTTCGCCGAGTTCGAGCGCCTGATCGAGGACGTCGCCCTCACCGGATTCGACGCGCGGCTGGCGCGGGTGCTTCTGCGGCTGGCCGACGACACGGGGCAGGTCACCGCCACCCACGAATCGCTGGCCGCCGAAACCGCCTCGGGCCGCGCCTTCGTCAGCCGGCGTCTGGCCGAGATGGCGCGCCTTGGGCTGGTCGAGCCGGGGCGCGGGGCGGTGCGCATCCTCGACCGCGCGCGGCTGGAACAGATTGCCGCAGAGGAACGGTGACACTGTCACCGACAGGCCCGGCCCCCGGGGCGTAGACTTGGCGCATCAAGGCATTTCGCAAGGAGACACGCCATGCCCCGCAACGAAGGTACCATCGACCGCGCCGCCCGCATCATCCTCGGGCTGGTGCTGATCTCTCTGGTGTTCATCGGCCCGGCCACGCCCTGGGGCTGGGTGGGCATCATCCCGCTGGCCACCGGCCTTGTGGGCTACTGCCCGCTCTACTCGGTGCTGGGCCTCAACACCTGCCCGATGAAGAAGTGATCCCGCGCAGCCCGCGTCCGTCCCCGGGGGCGGGCGCGGTCCCGCGTCAGCCGTTGATCTTGCGCCAGACCCAGATCAGCGCCGACGCCCCCGCGGCACCCACGAACAGCTGCGGGATCCACGCCTCGGCGGCATAGATCCCGATCCAGCGCAACACGGTGTTCAGCACCATCGCGCCGATGATCCCCAGAAGGATGTTGGACAGAAGCCCGGTCCGCGCCTTCATCACCATGCTGGCGATCCAGCCCGCGAACCCACCGACGATGATCGACCCGATCAGACCCAGTCCCATGGTGCCCTCCGTCGATGAATGACACGCAAGCAAGATCACACCGACCTGGCCTTCGTCTAGTCCGGTTGGCCTCGATCTAGCCCCGAATTCCTCCATCTCCGCGCAGTTGCATTCCCGGCTTCTTCGAAATCAGCCTGCTGCCAACGTACCGGAAGATTCCCTTGACGCTTTGAATGCTTCCTCTCGGGTTGGATGCGATGAACTCGTCCATGACGACCTCAGAGCTCTCGGACATCGTCAGAACGCTCCCACCAGCAATCGCTATGGTACAGTTGCTCTTGGCGTCCGTCCTTATCGTATCGCCAAGGCGTAACTTGGTACCGATCTTGGCCGGAATCGGCGGGCTGAAACGCGGACCTCTGGATCGGCTACCATCACGAATGATCCTTACAAGCGTGACCCCCGAGCCTGTCACTGTCCTGAAATGACCTATAGCTTGCTTTTTTTCCGACAAATCCACCTCCAGATAAGTCGCCATCAAAGACGGCAACTGAAGGATGTGTCCACCATCAAGCGCGTGTCAAGGCAGTCAAGCCAGAAGGCGGCCAATAGCGCCCGGTCCGCTCTCAATCCCGCAGGAGTTCGTTGATCCCGGTCTTGGACCGGGTCTTCTCGTCCACGCGCTTGACGATCACCGCGCAATACAGGTTCACACCCCCGCTGGACGGCATCGAGCCCGAGACGACCACCGAATAGGGCGGCACCTCGCCATACATCACCTCGCCGGTGGCGCGGTCGACGATCTTGGTGGACTGCCCGATATAGACGCCCATCCCGAGGACGGATCCCTCGCGGATGATGCAACCCTCGACCACCTCGGACCGGGCGCCGATGAAGCAGTTGTCCTCGATGATCGTGGGGCCGGCCTGCATCGGCTCCAGCACGCCGCCGATGCCGACGCCGCCCGACAGGTGCACGTTCTTGCCGATCTGCGCGCAGCTGCCCACCGTGGCCCAGGTATCGACCATGGTGCCGCTGTCGACATAGGCGCCAAGGTTCACGAAAGAAGGCATCAGCACGACGCCGGGCGCGATATAGGCCGACCGGCGCACGACGCAGTTCGGCACCGCGCGAAAGCCCGCCGCGCGCCACTCGGTCTCGCCCCAGTCCTTCCACTTGCTGTCGACCTTGTCCCACCAGCTGCCGCCCTGCGGGCTGCCCGCCTGCATCTCCATGTCCTTCAGCCGGAAGCCCAGCAGAACCGCCTTCTTCGCCCACTGGTTGACGTGCCAGGTGCCATCCTCGCCACGCTCGGCCACCCGCAGGCTGCCGCTGTCCAGCGCGCTCAGCGTGTCCTCGATCGCCTCGCGGGTCTCGCCGGTGGTGGCGGGCGTGATCGTGTCGCGGGCCTCCCACGCGGCCTCGATCGCGGTCTCAAGCTGGGCGTTCGACATGCGTCTCTCTCCAATTCGTCACTGGCTTCGGTGTCGCGGTGGCTATAGTCCCTGACGGACACCCGCGCAATGCAGCGAACAGGAGCGAGTGATGAAGGACGATCGCAGCCGCCGTTTTCCCGATGCCCACGAGGACATCGAAACGACCCGGGCCACGCCCGAAACCGAACAGACCCGCGCCCCGGCCTACAAGCTGGCCTTCGCGGACGACGAGTTCCTCCTGCGCGATGAACTGCGCCCCGTCCGGCTTCAGCTGGAGCTTCTGAAGCCCGAACTGCTGATGTCGGAATACGGCATCGAATCGACCATCGTCATGTTCGGCGGCGCCCGCATCCCCGAACCCGCGAAGAAGGACAGCGCCCGCACCGAAACGCTGGCCGGCCTGTCGCGCTATTACGACGAGGCGCGCACATTCGCCCGCATCATGACAGAGCGCAGCCTGGCCACCGAGGGGCACGAGAACGTCATCGTCACCGGCGGCGGCCCCGGCGTGATGGAGGCGGGCAACCGCGGCGCGGCGGATGCCGGGGGCGTGTCCATCGGGCTCAACATCGTGCTGCCGCACGAACAGGCGCCGAACGGCTACATCACGCCCGACCTGTGCTTCAACTTCCACTATTTCGGCATCCGCAAGATGCACTTCCTGATGCGCGCCAATGCCATCGTCACCTTCCCCGGCGGCTTCGGCACGCTGGACGAGCTTTTCGAATCGCTGACCCTGATCCAGACCGGCCGGATGAAGCAGGTGCCGATCCTACTCTTCGGCGAGGACTTCTGGCGCCGCATCGTGAACTGGGACGCCCTGGCCGACGCCGGCACCATCGCCGAGGAAGACCTGGCACTGTTCCGTTTCGTCGAAACCGCCGAAGAGGCCGTGGCCGCGATCGACAGCTGGGACGGCGCAGGCGAGAAGCGGGGCAAGATCCCCGGGCGCTAGGCCTGCCCTAGCCGCCGTTCAGGAACGCCCGGATCGCGGCCAGCGCCGCGTCGGGCCGGTCGTGCACCACGTCATGCCCGGCGTCCGCGATGTCCACCAGGCGCGCGTCGCGGAAATAGGCCATGTGCCGCCGCTGCAGGTCCGCGCCGATCCAGTCGTCGCAGGCCCCCGTCAGGAACAGCGCGCGCCCGTCCCATCCCCCGGCCCCCGCCGCGATGGCGTCCAGGGCGCCGGGCCCGGCGCTGACCGGCACCGCCGACTGGCTGCGCGCCCCGAACCGCCAGGATGGCGCGTCATAGGCCGCGCCCGGACAGTGATAGGGGTTCTCGGGGTGATTGGCGAAGGCCGCCACCATCCGGCCCGTGACATAGTCGCCCTGCCCATCCGCATCCGGCCCGCCCAGCCGCAGCGATTGCAGCACCGCCTTCGTCACCAGCCACACCCCCGACACCGACCGCGTCATGTCGCCGATCAGCTCGTCCGCCCGCGCCTGCCACTCGGCCATGCCCGCCGCGTCCAGGAACCCCGGCTCGATCAGCACCGCGTCCGCCACCCGGCGCGGCGCCACGCCCAGGTAGGCCGTGGCCAGGATCGCCCCCCAGGAATGGCCGATCAGAACCACCGGCGCCGCCGGGCTGACCGCGTCCACCAGCGCGTCCAGTTCGTCCAGATGCGCCTCGAAGGTCAGCGCGGCATCCGGCACGCGTTCCGACAGGCCCGCGCCGCGCTGGTCGTAGAACACCACGCGGTAGGCATCCGCCAGCCCCGCCAGCGGCAGAAGCGACCGGTGGTCGCCCCCCGGCCCGCCATGCAGCACCACGATCACCGGCGCGTCCTCGGAGCCCTCGACCCGGGCATGCAGCGTGACGCCCGCCACCTCCAGCCGCGGCAGGTCCGCGTCGTCCGTCACCGTGGCCGGCAGCGGCACGGGCGGGCCCGCGGCGACGAAGGCCACCGCGAGCAGCACAAGGAAGCCCAGGACACCGAAGCCAAGCGCGCGGAACAGCTTGCGCAGGATCCGGCGGCCCGCCCCGGCCATCAGCCCAGCCCGGTTTCCGCCGCGATCTCCGCCCGGCTCTTGCGCGCGCGTTCCGTCGCGGATTTCAGCTGCCCGCAGGCGGCCATGATGTCCTCGCCGCGCGGCGTGCGGATCGGGCTGGCATAGCCCGCCTTGTAGATGATGTCGGCAAAGGCCTCGATCCGCGACCAGTCCGACCGCTCATAGGGCGCGCCGGGCCACTCGTTGAACGGGATCAGGTTGATCTTGGCCGGGATGCCCGCGATCAGCCTGACCAGCCGCCGCGCGTCCGCGTCGCTGTCGTTCACGTCCTTCAGCATCACGTATTCGAACGTGATCCGTTCCGAGTTCGACAGCTTGGGATAGGCGCGCAGCGCCTCCAGCAGGGTGGCGATGTTCCACTTCCTGTTGATCGGCACCAGCCGGTCGCGCACCTCGTCCGTGGTGGCATGGAAGGACACCGCCAGCATGCAGCCGATCTCCTCGGCGGTGCGCGCGATCTCGGGCACCACGCCGCTGGTCGACAGGGTGATGCGCCGCCGCGACAGCGAGATGCCCTCGCCATCCATGGCGATCTTCATCGCGTCGCGCACGTTCTCGAAATTGTACAGCGGCTCGCCCATGCCCATCAGCACGATGTTCGAGATCAGGCGCGGGCGCTCGCCCATGCCCTCGCCCGGCTCGGGCCACTCGCCCAGGTCGTCGCGCGCCACCATGATCTGGCCGACGATCTCTCCGGCGGTCAGGTTGCGCACCAGCTTCTGGGTGCCGGTGTGGCAGAACGAGCAGGTCAGCGTGCAACCCACCTGCGAGGAAATGCACAGCGTGCCCCGGTCGGTCTCGGGGATGTAGACGGTTTCCACCTCGTGCCCGCCGGCGATCCGCATCAGGTACTTGCGCGTCCCGTCCGCCGATACCTGCCGGCTGACGACCTCGGGCACCTCGATGACGAAGGACCGCGCCAGCAGCGCGCGATAGTCCTTGGCAAGGTTCGTCATGGCCGCGAAATCGCGCACGCCCCAGTGGTAGATCCACTGCCAGATCTGCCCGGTGCGCATCTTCGCCTGCTTCTCGGGCGTGCCGGCCGCGATCAGCGCGTCGCGCAACCCCGCGCGCGTCAGCCCCACGAGGTTCGCGGGCCCCTCGGGCAGCTTGCGCGGAACGGTGTGCACATCCTGGGTGATCGGCGCGGTGGCGGTCATCGGGTCACGGGCTCTCGGCTGGCGTCAGAGCCGCATCATATACGCAGAAGGGGGCCGATTTCCCAGCCCCCCGCTTCTTCTGTTCACAAATACTCCCGCCGGAGGCGCGGGCCGAAGGGGGCTCGATGCCCCCCGAGGGCCGTCCCCTACCCGTTGCAGCGGGCCGAGGCTTCGTCCACCGAGGCGGTGAAACCGATCAGCGAAAAGGTGTCCTTGGTCGAGGTGCCGCGCGACGACAGGCCTGTCAGCACCGCATCCGCGCCCCGCTTCATCGCCGCGATGATCGCCGCGTCGTCCTCGTCCGAGGCCGACCAGGCCCATTCGGGATCGACATCGCTGTCGGTGAACAGCTCGAACGTGTCGTCGCCGACCTCGACTGTCACGGTAGAGCCGCCCGCGAAGGGATAGCCGCCGGTGAACGACACCTGCCCGGCCACTCCGTCCTCGGGGATGAAGGACACGAACAACAGGATCTCGCCCCGCCGTGCCGCCACGACCCGCCCGTCGCGGGTGTTGACCACTTCCTTGGGGCTCGACACCGCCCAGCACTGGCGCGGGTCGGTTTCCTCGAACACCGACCAGTCGGTGTTGGCGCCCACCCTGTTGTCGGATTCCTGCGCCATCACGGCGCTCGCCGCCACGGTCAGCGCCGCGGCGCAACTCCAACGGATCACTGTGGAATGCATGTCTTCCCGATCCTCCAGCCCTATCTGCCTCTGGCGCGCCGCCCCGACCGTTCTCATCGCGTCTTGCACATGGGCCGGCACTTTCCAACACTCTTGGCGCAGTTTAACGGAACACCGGGGCATTGTGAAAGCCCCGCAAGCGGAAAATCGCGCGAGACGTGCACCAAGGGACCTTTGCAATGCCTGCTGTCCAGCTTGTCGAGATATGGCGTGGCGATTTCGCGGAATCGGCCCATGTCGGCCACGCGGTCATCTGCGATGCCGCGGGACAGGTCGTTGCCGCCTGGGGAGACCCTGAAACGGTGATCCTGCCGCGCTCGGCCTGCAAGATGATCCAGGCCCTGCCGCTGGTCGAAAGCGGCGCCGCCGACGCCGCCGGGCTGAGCGCCCGGCACCTGGCTCTGGCCTGCGCCTCGCACCGGGGCGCGGCGATCCATTCCGACGCGGTGCGCGGCTGGCTGGCCGACCTGCACCTGTCCGACGCCGCCCTGCGCTGCGGCCCCGAAGAGCCGCGCGACATCCCCGCCCGCGACGCGCTGATCCGCGCCGGCGCCCCGGTGGAACAGCTGCACAACAACTGCTCGGGCAAGCACACCGGCTTTCTGACCCTGACCCGCCACCTGAAGGCGGGCCCCGAGTACATCGACCCCGACCACCCGGTGCAACTGGCCGTGCGCGAGGCGTTCGAGGACATGACCGGCGCGCCCTCGCCCGGCTTCGCCATCGACGGCTGCTCGGCCCCGAACTTCGCCACCACACTGGCCGGGCTGGCCCGCGCCATGGCCCGCTTCGCCCTGGCCGATCCCGAAACCGGACCGGCGCGCGACCGCGCCGCCGCACGCCTGCGCCAGGCCATGGTCGCCCACCCAGAGATGGTGGCGGGCGAAGGGGGCACGTGTACCCGGCTGATGCGCGCCACGGGCGGGCGCGCCGCGCTCAAGACCGGGGCGGAAGGGGTGTTCACCGCGATCCTGCCCGACCTCGGGCTTGGGATCGCCGTCAAGATCGCCGACGGCGCCACCCGCGCGGCAGAGGCGACCGTTGCCGCGCTTCTGGCGCGTCTCGGCGTGCTCGACCCCGCGCATCCCGACGCCCGCGCCTTCCTGCACGGCCCGATCCTGAACCGCCGCGGGATCGAGGTCGGCGCCTACCGCCCCGACCCCTCGCTGTTCTAACCCGTCACGAACTCCGCCCGCGCATAGCCCTGCAGGTACAAAAGCGCCGTGAGGTCGCCGTGGTTGATCCGCACGTCGCATTGCGCGGCCACGGACGGCTTGGCGTGCAGCGCCACGCCCATCCCCGCCGCGCCCAGCATGCCAAGGTCGTTCGCGCCGTCGCCCACCGCGATCACGTCGCCCGCGTCCAGACCCAGCCGCGCGGTCAACTCCTTCAGCGCCGCGATCTTGGCGTCACGTCCCAGGATCGGGTCGGCGACCCGCCCGGTCAGCTTGCCATCCTCGGCCAGCAGCGTGTTCGCCCGGTGCTCGTCGAAGCCCAGCTGTGCCGCCACCTCGGCGGTGAAGTCGGTGAACCCGCCCGACACCAGCGCGGCATAGCCGCCGCTCGCCCGCATCGTCGCGACCAGCGCGCGCCCGCCCGGGGCCAGCGTGATGCGGGTGTCCAGAACGGTGCGGATCACGCCTGCGTCCAGCCCGGCCAGCAGCCCCACGCGTTCCCGCAGCGCGCCCTCGAAATCCAGCTCGCCGTTCATCGCGCGCGCCGTGATCGCGGCCACCCGTTCGCCCACACCGGCCTCGGCGGCCAGCTCGTCGATGCACTCCTGCTCGGTCATGGTCGAATCCATGTCCGCCAGCAGCAGCCTGTGCCGCCGTACCGGCCCGTGCACCACAAGGTCCACGCCCATGTCCTGACAATCCTGCCAGACCTGCCAGCGGTTGTCGGGCATCGCCGGAATGGAAAACTGCGCCGCCTCGTCGGGCCCCAGCCACGCGGCCTCGCCGCCCCCCCACGCACCCTGGATCGAGGCGACCAGTGCCG
>JAUIIC010000059.1 GCA_030431935.1 Alphaproteobacteria bacterium
GAGGTGCCCGGCCACAGCCACCTGATGGATTTCGCCATCCCCCTGCTGGACGACCGCAAGCCCTTTACCGGCTCGATCTTCCCGCCCCATGCGCGGATGGCGAACTTCCCCATCCCGCTCATCAGCCGGCGCAAGCCCTTCACCGGCTCGATCTTCGGGCGGCACGCGCGGATGGCGAACTTCCCCATCCCGCTCATCAGCCGGCGCAAGCCGCGCAACCGCTCGATCATCGGGCGTCACACGCGCATGGCCAACTGGCCCTTCCCGCATCTCATCAACGGCAAGCAGGGCACCAACGCGCTGATGCCCGGCGGCCCGCGGATGGCGAATTTCCCGATCTCGCTGCTGAGCCGGCGCAAGCCCTACACGGGTTCGATCTTCGGCCGACATGCGCGGATGGCGAACTTTCCGATCCCGCTCATCAGCAAGCGCAAGCCCTACACCGGCTCGATCGTGGGCAAGCACGCGCGGATGGCGGACATGATGCTGCCGCTCGTCATCAAGCATTCCGAACCCGCCCCGAACGAGCGGCGCGACGGCTTCTCGTTCTCGAAGATGCTGGGCATGCCGACGCTGGTGCGGCGCTAAGGCCTCGAATCGGGGTTAACCGGCGGATATCGCTGGAAAACCCCGGTGCGGCATCACGTCGGCACAACGTCGGCATCGCGTCGGCGCCGTGAACGGCGTTTCCACGGATGAACAGACCGGACGGTGCGCCTAGCGCACCGCCGGGCGCCACAGCTCCTGCGCCTCGGACCGCCAGCCGGTGACGGCGGTGCCCACCCTCTCGTAGCCGTCCGGGAACGGCAGGCCATGCGCCGTCAGAACCGAGGCCGGCAGCGCCCGTGAGCCATCGGGCGCGGTCAGCACCCAGGCCCGTTCAAGCGTCTCCGGAGCGGCATACCCCAAAGCGGTGGTCACGAAATCCGCCGATCCCGGATAGCCACCGATCAACCATGACGCGGCGGGCGCCTCGGCTCCGAGGACTGCCGCCGCCGCGGGAGTGCCCCCAGTCAGGTCGATCAGGGCCATGCCCGGCGTCCAGCCCGCGTCGAGCGCGGCTTGCTGAAGGCCCGTCGCCCATTGCGCCGTCGCCGTATCGACCTTCAGGCTTGTCGGGCCGCCAAGAAAGGCAAGCGGGACCGTTTGGGACGCGACCGGCCCGGCCAGCCGGTAGGGCTCGGCCAGACTTTCGCGCACGGCCATGGCGGGGGGCACGGCCGATATCAGCGCAACGGACGCAAGTAGCCCCGCGCGTGGCGCGCCTGGCACGACCGCCCCGGCCAGCAGAACCACCGCAAGGGCGAAGAAAAGGTGGCCCGCGCCGATCGCCTGGGTCCAGTCGTTGTTGGTGCCGAGCGGCAAGAGCAGCCCCTGGACCACCAGGTAAACCGCGACAACCGCCTGTCGTCTTCGTTGCGCCCTTGTCGCGGCCCCGGGCCAGATCACCAGCCCCGCCAGCGCCAGGCCCGTCATCAACACCGCCAGCTCCAACCCCACCTCTCCGAGCAGTCGCGCCCAGGTGCCGGGGTATTCCTCCTGCCACGTCCAGAGCGCCCAGAGCAGGCCGCCCGCCACGGCAGTCGAAACCACGCCCGCCAAGGCCGCGCGCCAGGCAGGGCGCAGCAATGCTGCAAGCGACGCCAGCGCAAGCACGCCGAAAAGAACCGGGGCCAGGGGAAAGACCGGCGGCCAGCCTAGGCGAGTGAACAGTGTCTCTCCCATCAAGCGCATGGCGGCGAGGATCGCGCGGGAGTCGTGCCCGCCCCCGAGCAGCAACGCCAGGTCGGCCGCCGCGGACAGGCGCGCCACATAGGCCGTGGGACCGCCATCGGTCAGGACCGCGACCAGCAGGAGGAGGCACAGCCCGTTGACCGCGGCCACCCCCGCCAGGGCGATCGCCCGCATTGGCCCGGCGAGGACCAGTGCGAAGGGCACCGTTGCAACGGCCAAGGCCGCCGCAGAGGTTGGCCTGCCGACAAAGACCAGCGCAACCCCGGTGCCGACCAGCGCGGCGGCGGCCGCTGCCCCGCTCCCTCGTGCGAACCTGCCTCCGCCCGCGTGAAGCGTCACGCCGGCGGCCACCACCATGGCCCCAACCCCGGCGAGCGTGTTATAGGACGGCGTCAGCAGCCACCATTGCGCGATGCCTGCCAGCCCGCCGATGGCCCCGGCAGCCGCGCCGGCAAGCTGACCGGTCCGTCCGGGGAGCGCCAGCCGCATCGCCGCCATCGCCAGAAGCGCCCCGGTCGCCGCCATCAGCATGAAGGACACCCGGCGCACGGTGACGATATCCGCGCCGAAGACAGAAAAGACCGGGCCGAAGTCGACCGGCGACACGACGATGTCTCCGGGCCGCAGGATGCTCTGGATGAAATAGCCCTCGTCGGTGATGTCGAGGCCCCGGTCCGCCACCGCCATCAGGCCCGCCAGCGCCGCCAGGGCCACACCGGCGAGCAGAACGGAGATCAGCCCCGAAAGCAGCCGGTCCGCCCGCCCGGTCACGCCGGGCCGCCCCACCACGCGGGATTGGCGAGATACCAGTCGACGGTGGCGGCCAGCCCGCTCTGGAAGTCATGCGAAGGGCGCCAGTCAAGCTCTGCCCGGACCTTGGCAGGGTCGATGGCATAGCGCAGGTCGTGGCCCTTGCGATCGGTGACAAAGGCGATCTGGTCGACGTAGCTGGCGCCATCGGCACGGGGCCGTCGCGCATCGAGCAGCTTGCAGATCAGGCGGACGACGTCGATGTTGGCCCATTCGGCGTCGCCGCCGATGTTGTAGCGCTCGCCCAGCCGGCCGCGCGTCAGCACGCGCTCCAGCGCGGAGACGTGATCCTCGACATGCAGCCAGTCGCGCACGTTGCGGCCCGTGCCGTAGACCGGCAGCGGACGGCCCGCCAGTGCATTCAGGATCATGTGCGGGATCAGCTTTTCGGGATGCTGGTAAGGCCCGTAGTTGTTCGAGCAGTTCGAGATCACCACCGGCAGGCCGAAGGTGCGGTGCCAGGCCGCGACCATGAAATCGCTGGACGCCTTGGAGGCCGAATAGGGCGAGGACGGCGCATAGGGCGTCGTCTCGGTAAACCGGCTGTCGTCGAAGTCGAGGTCGCCATAGACCTCGTCGGTCGAGATGTGGTGAAAGCGGAAGCCCTCGGGGCGGCCGCGCGTCTCCCAGTCGGCCAGCGCGACCTGAAGCAGGTTCACCGTGCCCACCACGTTGGTATCGATGAAGGCCAGCGGGTTCTCGATCGACCGGTCCACGTGGCTTTCGGCGGCCAGGTGCATGATCGCGTCGGGGGCAAACCCCGTGACGACGGCGTTGAGCGCGGCGCGGTCGCAGATGTCGACACGGTGGAAGCTGTGGTTGGGCGCGTCGGCCACCGGGTCGAGGTTGGCCATGTTGGCGGCATAGGTCAGCTTGTCGACGGTGGCGACCTGATGGCCCTGCGCCACGAAATGGCGCACCACGGCGGACCCGATGAAGCCCGCGCCCCCGGTGACCAGCAGGCGCATCAGGTCAGCCCCCGCAGCGTGTCGGCCAGCGCCTCGGCCACGCGGTCCACGGCGTCTTCGGGCATCCCGTAGTAAAGCGGCAGGCGCATCAGGCGCGGGGCGGTGCCGTCGGTGACCGGGCAGCCCATCGGCGCGCGGCCCAGACGTTGCCCGGCGGGCGAGGAATGCAGGGGGACATAGTGGAACGAACAGCCGATGCCGCGCGCCTTCATCCCCTCCATCACGGTTTCGCGGTGGCGGGCGTCGGGCAGAAGGACATGGAAGATATGGCCGTTGAGCGTGCGCTGGTTGCCCACCGGATCGGGCAGGCGCAGGCCGAACTCGTCGGCCAGAGGGGCCAGACGGTCAGCATAGCGCGCCCATGTGGCGGCGCGGTCGGCGGTGATTGTGTCGGCGTGATGCAACTGGACCGAGAGATAGGCGGCCACCAGTTCGGACGGCAGGAAGGAGGAGCCGAGGTCCACCCAGGTGTACTTGTCCACCTGGCCTTCCATGAAGGCGCGGCGGTTTGTGCCCTTCTCGCGCAGGATGAAGGCGCGGTCGACGTAGGCGGGATCGTTCACGATCAGCGCCCCGCCCTCGCCCGCGCTAACGTTCTTGCTGTTGTGAAAGCTGATCGTCGAGATCGCCGAATGCGTGCCGGCCGGTTCGCCCTTGTAGGTCGAGCCGATGGATTGCGCGGCATCCTCGACAACGGCGATCCCGTGGCGCGCGGCGATGGCGTTGATCGTGTCCATGTCGGGGACGCGGCCCGCATAGTGGACGGCAAAGATCGCGCGGGTGGCCGGGCCGATCAGCGGCTCGATCGCGGCGGCGTCGATGTTCATCGTGCCCGGTTCGACGTCCGCAAAGACCGGCACCGCGCCGCGCAGCGCGATGGCGCTGGCCGTCGAGGCGAAGGTGTAGGAGGGCAGGATCACCTCGTCCCCCGGCTTCAGGTCCAGCAGCAGCGCGGCCATTTCCAGCGCGTCGGTGCAGGACTGCGTCAGAAGCGCGGCGGGCGCATTCAGGCGCGCGGCGAGCCAGGCCTCGCATTCCTTGGTGTATCGCCCGTCGCCATCCAGCTGGCGGCGGGCGACCGCCTCGGCCACGGCCTCGATCTCGGTGCCGAAGACCGGCGGGCGGTTGAAGGGAATCATGGTTTCAGCGCTGGGATTTTTCATGAGCAACGAGTTCGGCGAGGGACTGACCATAGGACGACTTCTTGAGCTTGACGGCGAGGAGTTCAAGAGCGTCCAGCGTGATGAGCCCGCGCCGATAGGCCAGTTCCTCGGGCGAGCAGACCAGAAGGCCCTGGCGATCCTGCAGGGTCTGCACGAATTCGCCGGCCTGGTGAAGGCTTTCATGCGTGCCGGCGTCGAGCCAGGTGAAGCCCCGGTGGAGCGTTTCCACGGACAGGCGGCTTTCGGCGAGGTAGTCCTGCAGAACCGAAACGATTTCCACCTCTCCCCGGGCGGATGGCATGACCTGCGCCGCGCGGTCCGGCGCGCTGCCGTCAAGGAAATATAGCCCCGTCACCGCCCAGTTCGAGCGCGGCCGCTCGGGCTTTTCCTCGAGCGACAGGGCCTGGTGATCGGCGTTCATCTCGACCACGCCGAAACTGCGCGGGTCGCGGACGTGGCTGGCGAAGATCGTGGCGTCCTCGCGGGCGGCGGCGCGTTCGAGCATCGCCTGAAGGCCATGGCCAAAGAAGATGTTGTCGCCCAGGATCAGGACGCTGGGCGCGCCGTCCAGGAAGTCGCGCCCGATCACATAGGCATCGGCCAGCCCGCGCGGTTCGGCCTGCACGGCATAGTCGAAGGACATGCCCCAGTGCGATCCGTCACCCAGAAGCCGCCGGAACGCCGCCTGGTCCTCGGGCGTCGTGATGAACAGGACCTCGCGCACGCCGGCAAGGATCAGGGTGGACAGGGGATAATAGATCAGCGGCTTGTCGAAGACGGGCAGAAGCTGCTTCGAGGTGCCGAGCGTCAACGGATAAAGCCGCGTGCCCGTGCCGCCGGCCAGCACGATGCCCTTACGTGGCTTCGGTGCAAAGATGGTCATGGCGGGGCTCCGTTCTTTCGTCGTGCTGCGCACTCCCGTCCGCAGTGTCGTGAAACATGACTTGAACGGTGTGGCAAGCTGGAGTGCGCGCGATTGGGCAGAAACCCGCGACTCGTGCCCGAAAGGGGTGGAAGAAGGCTCGGGGACGAGGGCGATCTTCGGGATCCGGACCCGTGGGACGGGCCCGTCCATGGCGGGGAACGCCGGGCTGTCCGGGTGGGTGCCGGGGCGACCTCAATGCACAGTCAGTCCCGCAGCACCGCCAGCCCGAACCCCGATTTGCCGAAGCCGTTGCCGTTGTAAAGCATGAAGGTGTCCCCGCCATGCGCGAAGACGTGGGGATATTCGATCATCTGGCCGTCCCAGGCCGCCGGGTCCGGGTCCACGTCGATGCCGGTGTCCTCCAGCGCAAGGCGCCAGGCTCGGCCGTCGGGACTGTGGGCGTATCCGATGCGATAGGGTTTCTCGCGCGTGCCGCGATAGGAGAACCACATGTCCGCCGATCCGTCGGCGTGGCGCAGAACCGCGGGTTTCGAGAACGCCTGCGCCACGCCCAGCTGAAACGGCACGGCAACGCCGCTGCGCGTCCAGATGTCGCCATCGGGCGAGGTGGCGGCGTTCAGCGTGTGCAGCATCTCTCCGTTTCCGGTGTCCCAGGTGACGGTGGAGCCGTACCACATCGCATAGCCCCCTGCCCCATCCGCCATCACCCAGGGGTAGGACAGGCTGACCGGGTCGGTGGCGTCGCGCGGCAGGAAGGGGGTGCCCGGGTCCTCGACCCTCAGTGACAGGTCGTCGGCCACCACGATGCGGCCCACTTCGCCGAACCAATGACCGCCCGGGGGCTGCTGCCAGCCCATGAAGAGGATGTAGCGCCCCGATGCCGTGTCATGGCAGTTGCCGATGCTGATGCCCGCCTCGAAATAGCTGCCCTCGGGCCCGTGGACCAGCGCCGGTTCGGCATGTTCGCGCAGCACGCGGCGCGCGGCGATGTCGATGTCGACGGCCCCCACGGAAGACCGGTTGCGGTCGTCGCGGGCGCTGAAAAAGACGCGGTAGACGTCGCCGTCCAGGTGCACGGGCGTCGGGTTGGCTGCGTGGCTGACAAGTTTCGGATGCAGGCCGGGGTTGGAGTAGAGATGCCCCAGCTTTTCCCAGCGGCGGCCCATGTCAGATGCCGCGCAGCCGGGTCGAGGGCACGCGAGAGCGTTCGGTTGCCGGGCCCATGTAGACGCCCTTGGGGTCGACATCGCCCAGGATCAGCGCGCCCGCGCCCAGAACGCTCTGACTGCCGATGGTGATATGGTCGCGCAGCGTGACGTTGACGCCGACAAAGCACATCTCCTCGATGGTCACGCCGCCCGATACCACGATATGCGAGGCGAGAAAGCAGTGGTCCCGGATCTTGGAATGGTGGCCGATGTGATTGCCGCTCCACAGGGTGACGTTGTCGCCGATGGTCACGAAGGGCTGGATCGTGTTGTCCTCGAGAATGAAGCAGTTCCGCCCGATCCGGCCCTCGTTCAGGACGGTGGCATGGCTGGAGACATAGCTGGGCAGATCATAGCCCATCGCCAGCGCGGCCTCGAACTTGTCGCGGCGCAGCTGGTTCAGCCCGGAATAGGCCAGCGCGATGAACATGCCGTGCCCGGCCGGGGGGTAGCTGTCGGCGACGGTCTCGAAATCGACGACCGGCAGGCCGCAGAAGCTGTCGGTGTCACGGAACTCGGCATCCACGGTGAAGGCCACGACCTCGTGGTCGCTGTCGTTGGTGAAGTAGTACCAGGCCAGTTCGGCGATATCGCCGGTTCCGAAGATGACGATCTGTTTCACGGGGATTTCCTGACGATGATCGTGAATTCGTAAAGGTCATAGTCGTGCAACAGCGTCACGAAGCGCGAATAGCGCGACTTGCAGCGGGCAAAAAGGTCCTCGGGCGAGGCGTAATAGAGGTAATCGCGCTGCTTGTCGGCGTCCGAATAGCTGGTCAGCGCGTTGAAGGCGAAGCCCTTCGTGGAATGGGCGTCCATCAGGTCGATGATGTCATGGATGACCCCAAGCCAGGAGGCGTCGTCGCGTTCCAGACGCACGTTGAAGATGCCGCTGGCCACGCACCAGTCGTGCGGGCGGTCCGGACGGTCGGCCTGGAGAAAGCGGCGCCGCTCGGTTTCGCCAAGGCTGGCCCGCGCGGCCTCGACCATCTCGGCGGAAATGTCGATGCCGGTGTAACCCATGCGCGGAAAGCGCCCGGAGAGATACCCGCAATAGGCGCCGTAGCCACAGCCCCAGTCGGCCACGTCGTCGGTGCTGTCGGGAATAAACGCCGCCGACAGCTTGTCGAAGCGCAGGGTCTGGCTGGCCTCGTCCTTCCAGTCGACACCGCGCGCCACCGGCCCGTGTTCGGCGATCTTGGCCGAGTAGTAGCGTTCTATGTCGTCGAGTTCGGATTTCATAATCAGGCCAGTGTCCCCGTTTCCAGTCGCGCACGATCCTCATGCGGCGGCAGGATCGCCGAACGGATCTCCGCAACACCAATACACATGTCAGGCCCGCCACGTCTCAAAGCCAGAGCCCCGCAGGAACGAAGGCTGCGGCACCGGCCAGGATCAGGCCGAAGACGAAATGCGCCGCCAGGACGCCTGCGGCCACAGTGCCCTTCGTCGTCCATCCCGTCCAGCTTCGCGCAAGCACCCAAGCGCTCTGCACGAGGATCAGGAAAACGCCGGTCTGCCCGGTCCAGAAGAAATTGCCGTCCCCCGTCCATTCCTCCGGAACCTCCGCCATGAAGAACGTGTAGAACATGGCCACGGCAACAAACCCCCACGTCCAGAACAGGGCGCGTCGGTCCTCGGCAGAGCCGATCCCAAGAAACGTCACAGTCAACGGCAACGCCATGCTTAGGGGAAGGCAAAGCAGGATCTGCGTGTAATCGGGCAATACCGCAAAGGGCAGGAAAGCGACCCCAACTCTGTCGGGGTTCGCTTCGTCATAGTGGAACAGCATCTGCCAGACCATAGTGGCGATCACCGGTATCAGCACCGCTGTGAAGGCCGCGAAACGGCGCCAGCGTCGGTCGATCAGGGCAATAACCCCAAAGACGGCACAGATCGGCAGGAACGCGATGAGAAAGGACGGTTTGGACAGCGCCGACAATACGCAGAATACCGAGAGCAGGACGAGACTGTGCCACCGGCATAACAATGCCTTTTCGTCGAGGAACACGAGCGACATGAAATAGAACCAGATCACAACGGCAAGAAGCTTGTTCAGATGCTGCGTCGGATTGTGATAGGTCAGCGGAACCAGGTAGTTGTAGTAGAAGTTCGGCTCGAAGAGCGTGACGGCGAAAATATGAGCGGACACCAGCGGCGCAAAGCAGGCGAAGAAGGCAAAACCCTGTAGCCGCCCGCCTGTACCTAAGGAGGTGAAGTGGTACAGCGCCACGCCCATCAAGCCATAGCACGCGCCCACCACGGCCACGCCGATAGGGTCGAGGCCGATGAATGGCACGACCTTCAGGGCGAGATGCACGACGAGTTGATAAAGAAAATGTGGAGAATCGACGCCGATCGCCCCGAAATCGCGCGCATACTCAAGATGATCCCGAAAGTCCGAGCTGGGGTTCACCGTCAAAAAACCAAGAGAGACCAGAGCAATGAACATCGCCAAGGCCAGAGGAACCAAGACATAGCCAAGGCTGTTTGGATGAACTCCTTGAATAACGCGCTTCAATTGCAATTCTCCAACTCCCTCTCAAACAATCTCAACCCTAGCTCGGGCGAAACGACGAGAAGGTTCATCCCCGCGGCTTCGGTCTCGACCGCACCGGTCAAGAGCACGTATCGCGACCGCGCCTCTCCCAGAACTCTGCGCGCATTCTGGCCGTGCACGACGCTCACGCCCATACCCGGCGGAAAAGCGGCGACGAAGGGCCCGAGGCCTCCGTTGTCAACCAGGACCGTATTGCACCAGGCCGGGCCGGACTCGGCATACGCCAGGTGCAGCGGCAATGCTGCCTGAAGGTCCAGATAGGCCTGGCTCGGCGGCGCGAACATCGGCGCGCGGTATGCCGAAAGAAACCACCGGAACTCGGTCGTGCTCGCCAGTCCCGAAACGACAACAAGCGAGGCCAGCACCATTCCCCCGCGGTTGCGTAGGAACACGAGCAGCACGAGAAAGGCGATGGGCGAAAGGATGCGAAATAGTCGGTAGCTGCCGAACCCGTAGGTCAGCATCTGAACGCTGACGGCTATGACCAGCACAAGCCAGACCGAGCGCGCGGGCCAGTCCGCAAACCGCCAGATCAACGCCCCCCAGACCAGCAATGTGGCGACCGCCACGACCGCGTGCGTTTCCAGTGCCGCCTGCGCCGAAGGCGTTGTCGCCCAGGCGATCGAGGCGGCCCCGTTCGCAAGCAGTCCCTCGACCGCCCCTGCCAAGGCGGCAGCCGCTCCGCCGATGCCGCCCGTGGAGGTGGACGCCGCGAGCAGACCGTTGGGGCTTGGCGCTGCGACAAGCGTTAGCAGCAATAGGAACAGGGGCACCGAGAAGACGGAAATCAAGGCGAGCACACCGAACGCGAGCAGGCTGGACGGGCTGTTGCGCAGGGCAAGAAACGCCAATCCCCACAAGGGCCTGAGCGCCGCCCCGGTCGCGATGACGCCAAAGCGCAGCACAACTGCGCCTCTCTTGCGCGACGCCAGGGCCGCCGCGACGAGCATGGCCACCGCGTAATGCGTGGCCTCCTGCATCGAAAGCTGAAGCATCACGACTAGCGGCCAGAAGCTGGCGGCAACGCCGGCAACCGCAAGCGTTTGCGCAAGGGTGGCGCGCCAGGTCGCAAGGAGCACAAAAAGGCAGGTCGAGACCAGCGCCAGATGCAGGGCAGGCACCGCCACCGGAACGTTCGCTGCGGGCCCGAGAAGCGCCAGCAAGGACCCGTAGAGCATCGGATACAAGGGGCCATGCGGCCCGTATCGGAACCCCAGTTCGTTGGGTAGTTCGTTGATCGTGAAATATCCGCTGGCAAAGCCGACCTCGGCGAAGCTTCGGATCTGATGGTTGTAGGTCACGTCATCGCTGAACACCGGAACGTAATGCAACGGGTTCAGCCCGAGCAGGCACCAGACCGATAGCACCGCCACGACGCCTGGTGCCAGTGACACGATTGGCCATAGAACAGGGACGGGTCTGCCCGGACTGTCGGTCAGAGCGGCAAAACGCCATAGGCGACCGGTTGTCGTTGCTTTCTCAGTCACCTGAAGGCCCGGGCAATTGTCACGCGCGGAGGTCTTATCCGAAACATCCATACCATGCCAGCGGATTGGTCCTGCGGTCTTGTAGCCTTGGAACGAGGGACATCGCGTCAAGCCGCCGGCGCGGGATCTCCGGGCAGGACCAGCAAGACCGCACCACCCATCAATATGCCGAGAATTCCCGTAGCGGACACGGCCGCGCCGAGAGCTATACCCTCTTCGGGGTCGGCCCCGAAGACCGCGAACATAAGCGCGAAACTGGCTTCGCGCACGCCGACCCCCCCGATCGAGATGGGAAGCATGGTCGTGATCCACACGGCTGGCACGATGGCGAAATAGGCCAGGGAAGGGATCTGAATGGACATGGATGCCCCAAGCGACAGCGCGGCCAGGATGGCGAGCAGGTGCACCAGGATCGAGAGCGAGAGCGACGCGGCGACCGTCCGGCGGCTTTGAAAGCAGCCTAGAAGTCCGGCCAGCATGTCCCTGATGCCGCTTGCGATGCCCGCGCCGCGGCCTCGATAGAACCGCGAAACCATCCAGTCCGTCAACGACACCGCGGCGACAAAGACCCAGGGAAGCAGTGGGATCAGCAGCAACGCGACGACCGAAACCCCCACCAGGCCCCAGGCCGCGCTGGTCCCGCCGTTCTGCAGAAACAGCACCATCGCGCCCGGAAGCGCGATCACGCCGATCGAGATGACTCCATAGACACGATCCGCCAGCAAGCTCGACACCACGAGGTCGAAGCTCGCCCGTTTCGTCGAATAAAGCATGACGCCACGCACGACGTCTCCGCCGTGCGCCGAAGGCAACCCAAGGGACGACAGCATCCCGACAAACGTCATGCGCAGGACAGAGCGGCGCGGAAGGACCACCTTAAGCCGGCGCAGGAGAAAGTCCCAGCGTACAGCCGACAATGCAATGCCGACGAAGATCATGAACGATGCTCCGACCGCCACCAGAGGATTGAGCCGGCCCAGCGCGGTCAGGATTACGCCGGTATCGAGCGCGTAGACCAGCATCGCGATCGCAGCAAGGGCGACTGCGATCCGAATGGCCAGCGTCCATGCCTGGCTCACAGCCGAGACCTACGCCTGCAACTTCGTGGCGCGGCGCCGGTAATAGTCGGTCGGCGTGCCGACAGCTTCGTTTCCGAACCCCAACAGACGCCGCGTCGCCTGAGACAGACCCTGATGATCCGCAAGTGTCGTCGGCAGGTCGATCTGCTGCCGAATGAACGGCAGCGTATAGACATGGTTCACCGCACGCCGCACCGCGTCCGAGGCATTCACGCCGCCGGAATGGAAAAGCATGCAGTCCAGTATGAGAAAGGAACCCGCGGGCGCGCAAACGGGCTCTGCGAGAGAGCCCAGAAACGCCTCGGATGGGAAGTTCTCGTATCTGTGGGTTCCGCGCGCGACCAGGGTGGCGCCGTTCTCCAGCGTGAACGGATCGATGCAATACAAGGCGTTGATCGCAAGCGGCCTGGAGCTGACGAAATGCTGATATGGGAGATCCCGGTGCCACGCGCCCTGGCTGTATCTCTCGCCGCGCGGAGGGTTCACGATGCCATTCTGCTGATTGAGAATGAAGGCACCTTCCGAAGCCTTGCCGCGAAACACCACCTCGGCCAGGTCCATCACGTTCCGGTTTTCCGCCAGGTCGACGAAGGCATCTTCCAGGGCCAGCGGCGCGCGTATCGTGTTGTGTTCGTCGATCTCGCGCAGCATCTCGGCCCCGTGCAGGTCATGCTGCCGCTTCAACGCGCGATCGAAGGCATCGGCGATGCGATCACGCCCCGCCGCATCCAGCCCGGCGTCGACGATCACGAAGCCGTTCACGGAAAGCTCCTCGAACTGCCTTTCCGCGGGCGTTGCCGGCGAATTGCGTTCTCTGATACCGTAGCTTCGAACGGAGGAATGCTCGCTCTGGTGTTCCATCGTCTACCCCGGCCCTAGGCCTTGATCATGTCGTTGAATACGATCGGCGAAAGGTCCAGCGAGAACAGTCGCTGCGCCACTGCGCCCTGCGATTGCGGATGTGTGGCCACAATGATCGGCTTCCGGCTTGGCCCGATGTCATCAAACGTCGCCATCGGCTTGTCAAGACTGCGAGCGCCCGCAAGGGAATCGACCACCAACCTGTCCACCCTTCTCCAGCACTCCGGCGCATAGCATCTCAGCAAGGCCGCCATCTCGCCCGCGCCGAACAGATCGACCCCGACGCTGTCTCCCATGCGGGCGCACAACGCCCTGTCGAGGGATGCCCATGCCGAGAGGTAAGCGGCGGCCTCGGCCGCCCGCGCGGCACCCGCCTGGTTCTCAGCCACGACCGCTTGCCCGCCGCCGTTGGACGCCGCCGTCAGGATGAAGGCCTGAAAGCCAGGGAAGCGTTCCAGCGCCGGCAGGACGGCAACCACGCGAAATCCGGCTGCAATCGCCAGAGCCCGCAGGCTCGCCGGTGTGAAGCTCGAAACGTGATCGCGGAAGAGCAACTCGAGGTTCGGTGGACTGGGCGCGGGACAGACGATCAGGGCCGTCCCGGACGCGGAAAGCTGTCCCCGCAAGGCGCGAAGAAACTCAGAGGGATCCGCAGCATGCTCTATCACGTTGATACAAAAGGCGAAATCATAGCCTTGATCGAGAAACTCAAGCTCCTCGAGAAAGGCTTTCCTGATCTGCACGCCAGGCGGACTGTTCGCCGCGAGTTGCTCGGCGGCCTCGATTCCGTCCATGTGGACCTGCGGAAGGTGCCGCGCAAGATAGCCGAGCACGTGGCCAGATCCGCATCCGATCTCAAGAATGCGGCGCACATCGTATTGTGAGACGATCTCGTGGACGAACGCGGCGTAGCCGAGGTTGCGCGACACGTCGGACACACCGGCATCGACACCTAGATCGTAGTCGCTGTCATAGAAACGCTGCACATCCCCTGCCGAAAGGATCGTCGCGTGCGTGACGGCTCCACAGCTGTTGCAAGCCGCCTTGTCCAGCGGGCCGTTCCAGATCCTGCCATCGCTCAGCATTGACCGGGCCACATGGGGATCGGGCAGGCGAACCCTGTCGTCTTGCCCGCAAATCGGACAGGCCCTCATCGGCATCAGGATGTCACCCCTTTGCATTCGTTTGTTCGGCAGGCGGTGCAACCCGTCCCGTATCGCGCCCGTTCCCATGCCCTGGTCCACCCGGTCGCGCAGGGATACACGATGTCGGACACTGCATGTCATAACCTTCCGTCACCAAGGCCGACCGAAGAAGACTGGTGCCTCGCCTTGTAACAGCCTTCTTTCGTCACGACCTCGCGCACCGTCGAGATGGGGCGCCTCTTGACCTCCATGAAAATCTTGGCCACGTATATCGCAATGATGCCGTTGAAGAAGATGGTAATTCCACCGACCATGATAATCGTGGCCATGACGGAAGCCCAGCCTTCAGACTGAAGCCCGAGAACGAGTTTGGCATAAACCAGATAAAGAACGATCAATACAGCCAAGATACAAAGAAAGAGCCCGAACACCGATATGATGTGCAGGGGCCTGTTCGAAAAGGATGTCACCGCGTTCACGAAGAGCCCGATCAAACGCCAGAGCGTATAGCTGGTCGGGCTAGAGCTTACCTTCCGCACCAGGACCGGCACCTGGTGGAAACCCACCAGGTACCAGATGCCAGCGAGGAAGACCTCACGCTCCTCGAACTCAAGCATGGCGTCGAGATAGCGGCGGCTTATCAGGCGGGCGGTCACGAGGTTGTTCGGGAAGTCCGACCGCGACAGGAACCGCATCAACCCGTAGAACAGGCGGGAGCCAAGCTTGTAGAACATGCTTCCCTTCGGTGCAATCTGCACACCGAACGCGACATCGGACCCGCTCTCGCAGACCACGCCGTAGAACTCGACGATCCAGGCCGGATCCTCTTCCAGATCGCTGTCGCAGATGAAGACATAGTCTCCGGTCACGTATCTTAGACCGGTGAGGATGGCCTTGTGCTGGCCGAAATTGCGGGAAAGATCGACCAGGACGACCTTTTCGTCGCGCTCTGCCAGCCCCCTTGCAATCGCGTAGGACCTGTCGGGCGACGCGTCGTTCACAAGTATGATCTCGTAGTCGTCCGTCACCTCGCTGATCGCGGCGACGCAGCGTGAATAGAATTCTTCGATGTAGGTTTCGCTTCGATAGAGCGATGTCACGACCGAAATCCTGATGCCTCGGTCCGGCGCCTTGACCGCCGACGCCGCCGCGGTCGCATCATCCGTCACCGGCCCTGCCGGATTCTGGCCGTCCTCTTGATCTCGCACCGCCTCATTCCCCAAAGAGTGCTGCCTTGCCGGTATGGGACTTCAGGTGTGTCTTTGCCTCGGGGCCGACCCGCAACAGGAGGTCGATAACGCTTACCCCGTGCTCGAATGTCCCCGAGGCCTGTTCGTACGCCGGATAACCGGTGTAGTCGCAGTATCGCAAGTCAATGCCCGCGTCATCGAAGACGGCCGGGTCCAGGTATGCCTTTGCCGCTGGACCGCTCAGATACATCGTCGCCCCATGCGCGGTGCAGATCTCGGCAAGCCGCCGGGTGGGGTCGGACGTGGTCCTGGGCGTGTCCTGCGAGACCGCGAACACCGTCTCAGCGCCGATCATCCGCGACAGCCGCTCGATGAACAGACGGTTAACCGCGTATAGCTGGGACATGCGCGCAGCATCCCGGTAGGCGTCCTCGATCCGGGGAAAGAAATCCGCGAAGAAGGGCGCCTTGCGATAAGCGTGACGGATCGTGTTCAGATGTTTGTCGGCCCACTTGTCGTCGGCCACCTGCATGTCCGTGATCGCCGCCTCGTAGCGCCCCTTGCTTTCAACGGGGATCGTCAGCCACTTCGGGACCCCATCCACGATTATCTTGTTGCGGTTTCGCCAATCCCGACGCGTGTACTGGACCTCGTCGTACAAGACGAAGACATCCGCCGCGTTCACTAGGTCGAAATACCCTTTCCAGGGTATGTAACTTGATTGAAGGATGACGACCGTTTTGGACATACTTCAGATGCCTGGGCGTCCGGGCAGGCCTGGTTTGAATGAACTCAAGTGCAATTCGGCATCTCCAGTACAGGCCCCCTTGGCATCGAGGTGCCGGTTGACCGTTGCGCCCGGAAGCCGGGAGACTATCGAGTCACCAAGTCGGAGCAATATTCGCGCGGCCCGTCTACAGCAGGGGTATCCCGAAAGCAACCTTGCACCCATAACAGCGCCCCGACTATGGCCTGGGTCCGCCCGACCTGCGCCATTTGCCGACCGCAGGTCCCCGCGTCGACGGCAACGGCGCTTTGCAACGCGCCATGGGCGGTCTAGCATCGCCACCGGGACGGGGAGCTAGGGCCATTTCGACAACGCGGACATTCGACTACGTCATCGTCGGTGGCGGCGCGGCGGGGTCCGTGCTGGCGGCGCGGCTGGCCGCCGAAAGCGGTGGCAGCGTCGCGTTGCTGGAGCGTGGGCCGCGCGACACCGACCGCTGGATCCATGTTCCCGCCACCTTCTTCAAGGCGCTCAAGGGCGGCAACGCGGAAACCGTGATGTCGCTGCCCGACACCTCGCTCGACGGGCGGCCCTTTGCGGTGCCGCAGGGGCGCGTGCTGGGGGGCGGGTCCTCGGTCAACGGCATGATCTACATGCGCGGCCAGCACCGCGACTACGACGACTGGGCGGACGCGCACGGCTGCGACGGCTGGACCTTTGCCGATGTCCTGCCCGTCTTCATGCGGCAGGAACGCAACATGCGCCTCGGCGCGCCCTTTCACGGGCAGGCGGGTCGGCTGGTGGTGGCCGATGCCTCGGCCCCGCATCCCGTTACCGCGCGCATCATCGAGGCCGCCGTGGCCGCCGGCCTGCCCCCGACCGACGATTTCAACGGCGCGCGGCAGGACGGCGCGGGCTGGTACCAGGTGACGGCGCATGACGGCCAGCGCCAGTCGGCGGCGCATTGCTTCCTCGCGCCAGAGATGGGGCGGGAGAACCTGACCGTGCTGACGGATCACCTGGCCTGCCGGGTGCGGATCGAGAACCGCCGCGCCGTGGCGGTCGAGGCGCGCACGCCCGAGGGCGCCGAGATCGTCCTGCACGCAAGGCGCGAGATCGTGCTGACGGCGGGCACCTTCCAGTCGCCGAAACTTCTGATGCTGTCGGGCATCGGCCCGGCGGACCAGCTTCTGCGGCACGGCATCGACACGGTGCAGGACGCGCCCGGGGTCGGCGCGAACTATCACGACCACGTGGGCGCGCCGGTGACCCGCCGCCTCAAGGGCGCCAAGGGGCTGCATGGCGCCGACAGCGGGCTGGCCGCGCTGCGGCACGGCTTCGACTATTTCGTGCTGCGGCGCGGGCTTCTGACCTCGAACCTGTTGCAGGGCGGGGCCTGCGCCGACACCGCCGGAGAGGGCCGGCCCGACGTGCAGTACAACCTCGCCCCCTTCGCCGCCGGTGCGCCGGGGCAGCCGCCCCTGCCCTTCCACGCGCTCCAGGTCCACCCGATGACGATGCGCCCCCGCTCGCGCGGGCGGATCGGGCTGGCGTCCTCCGACCCCGCCGACGCCCCCCGGTTCGAGGCGAACGCGCTGGCCGACGAGGCCGACCTGGACACGCTGCGCCGGGGCGTGCGGCTGGCGCGCGAGATCTGCGCGCAGGCGCCCCTGGCCGATATCCTGGGCGAGGAAATCTGGCCCGGGCCGGATGTCAGCACCACGGTGGGATCGAACACGCTCGACGACGCCATCCGCAAGCAGGCGCGCACCATCTTCCACCCCGCCGGCACCTGCCGCATGGGACCGGACGCCGAGGCCGTCGTCGACACCCGCCTGCGCGTCAACGGGGTCGAGGGGTTGCGCGTGGCCGACTGCTCCGTGATGCCGGCGCTGACCTCTGGCAACACCAACGCGCCGACGATGATGATCGCCGACCGCGCTGCGGATTTCATCCTCTCGGACGCCTAGGACCCACCTTCCGGGCTGCGCAATGATCCAGGTCAAGGCGGCGATACCCCCCGCGGGGCGGTAATCTCAGACACGCCCCCGAAAGGGTGGGCAACTTCTGCCCATGGGGTGAGTGTGGTTCTGCGTATTCTTTCTCAAACCCTTTGGTGATGGAGGTTTCAAGTGCTCATCCGACGCATTCTCTCCGGAGCGGTTCTTGCGCTTTCCCTGTCCGCCGCGCCGGTCGCCGCCGAACACCCGATCTCTCGACAGGTCCGCGCCGGCGACGGCTTCTTTCCGATCAAGCTGAGCATTATCGGAACGCCCGACGCCTACGAGGGGATCATGGCGATCCTGTCGCGTGGCGGAAAGATCGAGATTTGTGGTGTCGGTCGCTACAAGACCGCACAGTTCCGATCCTGGGTCTACCAAACGCTGTTGCACGCCAAGCTCAAGATGAACGGTCAGACCATTTTGCGGGACTTCAATTTCTTCGCCACGGTGAAGCGGACCGAGGCGCTTGAAGGCGCCATGGCGAATTGCGTGATGACGGGCACTGCTGCCCCACGCGGAAAGCCGAAGTTCGATATCGACTGGCCCAACATTTCGCCGCGCAGCTGAACGCTGGGCGCGGCCTCAGTCCCGCGAAAAGCTCTCCCGCTCCAGCAGCAGGCTTGTGGCGACGCCGAAGACGAGCCCCCAGAAGGGTGCGCCGATGTTCAGGATCGGCAGCCCCGCCAGCGTCACCAGGAAGGCCACCAGCGCCCCCAGCGCGAACTTGCCGCCAAAGGAGGTCTGGAACGCCGCCTGCAACGTCTTGAGGAGCGCCAGCCCCGCCAGCGTGCTGAGAAACGCCGCCGGCGTGGCCAGCAGAAGCCCGGTGACAAGCGGCGCGAGGATGCCGAAGACGATGGCCAGCCCGCCAAGGACCACGGCCGCGATCCAGTGCCGCTCGCGCTGGCCCGAGGACACGAGGATCGCGTTCGACGGCCCCGTCAGGCAGGTCGACACGCTGCCCAGCATCCCCGTGACCAGCGAGGTGAGGCCGCAGGCATTGGTGATCGCGCTGACCGGCGGGGCGTGGCCCGCGGCGCGCAGGATGACGATGCCCTGCGCGTTCTGCGCCGCGATCACGGTGACGGCCAGCGGCACTACGAGCTCCAGCGTCGCGGCGACCGAGAACGTGGGCCAGTAGAGCCCCGGCTGCGCCAGCACCGCGCCACCCGGCGCGCGCGGCGCCATCGCGCCCTCTTGCGTGGCCAGCACCAGAAGGCCCACCGCCAGCACCGCGATCATCGGCGGCAGGACGCGCGCGGCGCGCGGCATGGCCGTCAGCGCGAAGAAGGCCGCCGACATGCCCGCCACCAGCAGGAAGTCGGTCTCGAAGGCCCGAATCCAGTCCAGCCCGAACTCGACGAAGACGCCCGCCACCATGCCCATGACGATGGGCATCGGCAGCCGGTCCATCGCCACGCGCACCCAGCCCGTCAGCCCCAGTCCCAGCATCAGGAGGCCCGTGAGCAGGTAGGCGCCCACCACCTCGGGCAGGCTGAGGCTGGTCAGCGCCGCCCCCACGAGCACCGTTCCCGGGATCGTCCAGAAGAACGCCAGCGGCTGGCGATAGGCCAGCGACATGCCGATGGTCAGCACCCCGTTCACCGCGAAGGCCGCGAAGATCCAGGACGCCAGGTCGGCCTCTGTCAGGCCGCCCCGCACGCCCGCGCCAAGGATGATCGCCACCGGCGCCGAGGCGGCGAACAGGAACGCCACGAAGGCGTTGACCATCTCTGTGGCGGGCAGCCGGGGCATGGGCGGGTCCTTGGTGATGCGGCCAGCTTCGGCGCTACACCATGCCCGGCGCGCGGGCAACGCCGCGGCGCGGCGGAACGGGCGCGCGGGTCAGCCTGCCTTGCGCCGCGCGGTCTTGTCGGCGCGCAACAGGTCCGCCAGCCAGGGCGTGCGCGGCGGGCTGTGGGGCGACTGCGGCGGGACGTGGTCGGCAAGGCCGCGCGCCACGCGCGCGGCGACATCCGCGTCGGCCATCAGGGCCCGGATGCGCGCACGAAGGGCCGCGCGCCCGTCCGGGGGATGTTCGGCGGATCCCGGCATCAGCCCCGCGCCGCGGCACAGCGCTTGCAGAAGGGCGTATGCGGCAC